>NZ_CABPVS010000005.1:3151-160329 GCF_902460845.1 Campylobacter concisus
ATAAATTAATAAGCTCATCTAATAGATCTTGTAAAGTAATACTTCTTAAACTATTCTCTAAAGCTTCTTGTGCTTTTAGGAAGTGGTTGGTTAAGAGTCCTTCGATCTTGCTACCGAGCGGGCAGGCTTTAGGTGAGTCAGAGTGGATCTTAAAAAGTTTTTCTTTATTATTTACTGCGTTAAAAATTTGAAGGAGGGTTATATCTTTTGGCTCTTTCGCAAGACTTACACCACCAACTCCAGCTACAACATTCACAAGTCCTGCAGCCTTTAGAGTACCAAGTAGGCGCCTAACTATGACCGGATTTGTGTTTATACTGCCTGCTATAAATTCGCTCGTGACTTTCTCGTCTTTGAAAAAACAAGCTGCTAAAACTACATGGATCGCGGTTGAAAACTTGATCCCTACTTGCATAAATGTCCTTGAAATTTTCTCTGATTATACTTTAAATTTTTACTAAAAGCAGTTTATTTTTTAGTTTAGATTTGACAAGTTGGCTTTTTGTGCCAGCTATGTCAAATCTATAATTTTTATGCTCGCTCGCCAACTGCTGTGAAGCATTTTTGTATAAATTTTTTGTTTTTTAGCTCGTCTATGATCGCAAGCGCAAGGTCTGCATAGCTTATATAGCTCTCATTTTTTGAGTTTAAGATGAGATTATCTCCACCAAGCACGTATTTGCCAGTACGAGCACCATTTGCGTCGTAGTCACCTGCTGGGCTTACGTATGTCCAAAGTAAATCGCTCCTATCTTTTAGCTCAAAATAAGACTCCGCAGTCGCCTTTGCCACGCCCATATATGCCGCTGGGAAGTCTGGGGTGTCCATAACCATAGTGCCTTTGCTATCAACAAATAACGTGCCAGCGCCACCAACTACGATGAGCCTTGTGCTAGTGCCTTCTAGTAAATTTACTAGGTGAGTGGCCACTTTTTTATGAAGCGCAAATGTTTCTTCGCTCCACGCTGCAAATGCGCTGATAACCGCGTCAAAGCCTGCTAGATTAGCCTTTGTAAGCTCGAAAATATCTTTATAGATAACCTTTACGCTTTCGTTTTTATACTCTTTATTTCTAACTATCGCTGTGACATCATAGCCTTGCTTTAAAGCCTCGTTCACCAAATTTGTACCGCTTTTACCATTTGCGCCTATGATTGCTATTTTCATTATTTCTCTTTTAAATTTTGTTTTTAAATTTACAGCCAGTTTGGCTTTACGTCATCAACTATCACGCCGTCACTCATAGTGTATTGCTCTAGGCTACCGCATTTTGCCTGGATACAGATCATTTTGATGCCGTTTTTGCCAGCTCTAAAGCACCTTTTACCCTCTGGATCTATGCGCACCGCGTCTCCTTTGCCAACTACTATCACTTCGCCATCAATAAAAAGCTCACCCTCACCATCTAGAATGATGTAAAGCTCCTCGTTTTGCTTATGTGCATGGACAAATGGCACGCTCACATTTGCCGGAAGCTCGTTTATAGATACCTCACAGCCAGTTAAATTTAAAGACTCTTTTAGTTCGACTCTTGGTTCGTTTGCGATCTTTGCAACTTGATAATTTTTCATTTTGTTCTCCTTGTCTTTGTGTTGTAATATTTTTATTTACAACCGATGAGCGAAGTATAATAATTTTTAGTTGTAATGTCAAGAGTTACAACAAAATTTTTATCATTTTTAAAATTCAATCTTTAAGCGGCACTAAAGCAGATGCAGGGCATATTTATACAGTTTTTAGCTTGCTTAGCCTCTAGTCAGGTGGCGCCAGAGCTTGCTATGGATGCTTAAATTTATCAGTAAAAGGTGATCATTTTAGATGCAAGAGACCCACTCTCATCACTCTCATGCCGAGCATGGCGGTATGCACATTCACACGAGCAATAAAACTGTTTTAAGAAATTCATTTTTTCTAATTTTCACATTTATGATAGTTGAGGCGGTCTTTGGCTTCGTTTCAAACTCGCTTGCACTCATCAGTGACGCATTTCACATGCTATCAGATGCCGCAGCTCTCTTTTTATCGCTAGTTGCTTTTAAGATCGCCGAAAAAAGAGCAAATTTACAAAAGACCTTTGGCTACAAAAGGGTCGAGATTATCGCCGCTTTTATAAACGCCATCGCTCTTATCGCACTTGCTGTTTTTGTAATAGTAGAAGCGATCATCAGGCTTTTTAACGAGCCAGAGATCAAAGCTGAGACGATGCTTATAGTTAGTATTTTGGGGCTTATTATAAATTTAGTCGTGGCTGTTTATATGCATAAAAGCGCTGATACAAAAGAAAATTTAAATATGAAAGGTGCTTATCTGCACGTGCTTGGTGATACGCTTGGCTCAGTTGGTGCGATTATCGCGGCTTTGTTTGTGATGAAATTTAACTTCACGAAGGCTGATAGTATCGCAAGTATCTTTGTCTCGCTACTCATCATAAAAAGCGGCGCTAGCTTGCTAAAAGATAGCTTTAATATCCTGATCGAAGCGGTGCCGCTTAAGCTTGATACGGATGAAATTTTAGGCGTTATAAAGGGCGTAAATGGCGTTAAAATCGTGCATGACCTGCATATCTGGGCGATAAATGCTGGCACAAATGCGCTCATAGCCCACGTGGTGGTGGATGATGCGCTAAGCGTGGCTGAAATTTCAAATATGATAAAGCACATCGAGCACGAGCTTTCTCACGCAGGCATCGGTCACGTCACGCTTCAGTTTGAGAGCGAGAGCCTTGGACACAAAGATGATCTCATCTGCGAGCTAAATGATGAAGATGATCACTGCGGGCATCATCACTAATCTAAGCTTTATTGATAATTTTTTTGGTTGTTTCTATCTTTTTGTCAGCCCAAAGCACGACGTCTTTTATGGCTAGTTTTTCAATGGCTTTTATGAAATTTTCCATAAATTCGTAGTCGATTTCGCCGTTTTTGGTTGGTAGTTTGATTTTGAAATTTAAACTTTGTGAGCTTCTTAATTTTTGCCCATAAGAAAATTTGCCAAATAGCGATTTTGAAATTACTGTCGTAAAATAAAGCATTGTTTCTTTCGTATATGTTTGTGCGACATTATAATAAACGCCCGTATCGTCCCCTGCGCCAAATTCATAATCTCTATAAAATGTATTGCCGAAAATATCGACAGTTATTGAGTTTGCGGGAAATTTGGCGACAGGATTGGATATATAATTTGCTACTCCGTTATTTGTAACTCCTGCCATTATAAAAGGAATTGCACCTGCTTTTTGGTCTTGTTTTTTAAGTCTTCTGCCTTGCCGTATATTGTCAAATAGACTTTCTAATGTGAATTCACGTGCTACCCCCCCCCGTTTGCTAAATTCGTCAAATTTAGCAAAGGCTGATTTTTCTGATTGTGTTAATTCATAATTTTTAAGCCCAGTGGCGCGTAAATACGCGTCGAGCTCTTCGATAAATTTTTCCATAAAGGAAAAATTTATCTTGCCGCCTAGCGTCGGCAAGAGAATTTTGTCGTTTTTTAATGTTTCTTTTTTTGGATAGTTAGAATAACCTCCGTAATTTAACGCATTTATAGCTGTAGCGATAAAAAGTTGAGCACGATTAGACCAATTTGGCATAGGCATAACTAAAATATTATTTGCTAAAACAAATTTTCCTGAATGATATGTTACGGTTCCAGAATATTCGCCACGAGTTGAAATCGTTAGGCAATCTTTAAATATCTCGTTTTCTGGTAGCTTATCATTTGTATAATAATTTACGCCATTATTTGTAGTAATTCCACTTATGACTGCAACTGAGTTAATACTTGGCTTGTCATATCGTGTTATGTAATTTTTGTTTTTACCATAAATCCAAGTATTTTCAACATCAAATAAATCACCTATACAAAATTCTTTAAATTCCCCGCCACTTGCTTTAAATTCTCGTTCTAAATTTGCAATTCGTTGATTTACAATACTGCTTCTACTGGGACTATCCTTTTTTAAAATTTGCGATACTTCCCAGCTTAGGTAGTCGCTTACGCTCTTTTTAAAATCCGCTAGTGTCGGCATGTTATCTACGGGGCGGGATTTATTCCAGTCTGTGCCATTATCTGGGTCGATTGCCGCTTCGTAATATTCATTTTGCGTGAAAATTTCAAGCTTACTTGCGCCAAAACGCACCAAATTTACCAGCTCATCATAGCGTTCATGTGCGCGGTCGGCGATTTTTAAATTATTACTCGCTTTTTTGCGATTTGATCTTGCGTAGCCGTCGTTTGAAAAGTCAATAAATTTCACCATTTCGTCTTTTTCGTGCTTTTCGCCTACTTTAAAGACGTAGATATTTGTTTGCACGCTTGATTTGCCAACGAAAAGATCGGTTGGCATTTTGATACTCGCGATAAGGGTGTTGCGTTTTAAAATCTTTTTATTAAATTCACGTGCTCTTCCGCTACCAGCTGAGTTTTGTATGATTATGGCGGCGTAGCCTTTGCTCATCATATTTAAAGCAGTTTCTACAAAAATCATACCATTTCCAGGCGCAGAATATGGCGGATTTAGCACAAAAGCGGTTGCGGGAAATTTCTCTTTAATATCACCAAAGCCATATTCGCCACTAAAATCATTTAAACTATCTTTATTTAAAATATTTGAGCTTCCATCACCCATCATTATCATGTTTAAAACTGCTAGCATATAAATAGATGGAAGAATTTCAAGTCCTAAAAGTTGTTCTGCTTTTATCTTTAGCTCTTTTTGCTTAAATTCTTCAGGTGATTTTATATTATCTTTAGCATCTTTTATCATCTCATTCATAGCAGCCACTAAGAGTCCAGCTGAGCCTGTGGCAAAATCCCAGACATAACTATCTTTATTTACCCGTGCAAGGCGCACTAAAAGCGTCGCAACATATGAAGGCGTAAGAACAACATCATTTAATTTATCTTGCGAAAAACCCAGCCATGAATACATTTCGTTAAATAGTTTGCCAGTAAAATCAGTGGTAAGTCCGATTTTGTAATAAATTCCCAAATCATCAACTATTTTGCAAAATACTCTTTTAAGCTGTGTTTGTCCATCTGAAATTTTGTTTATATTTTCAGACAAAATCGTATTTGAGAGTGTGCGAAGGATGAGATCTTTTTTATCTGTTGGAATATTTTTGCACTCTAGAAAAGCTTTTATCTTTCTCATTAAAATTTCGCCATCAGTGTTGCCTTGCTCCGGTGATGATTTTAGCTGTGATTTTTCTAGTGGAGCGACCCTGCCAGGTATGCCAAGGGTAGCGATGATAGAGGCTGCGACTAGATAGACGCGGTCGTTTTCGCCAAGTCCTTTTTCGTTATTATAAATATCATTATTTAGCTTTACTAAACTTGTATCGATCTCTTTTTCGCGCTTTTGTTTTATCTTTTCAAGCTCATCGTGTGATAAATTTAGATCTTTTAGGCTTTTTGCAAATTCATCAAAATTTGATCCTTTTAAAAATGAAAGGTCGCTAAAATCGCTAACTTTTTGTCCTATGCCTAAATTTGACTTTGAGACGTAATAGACTCCGATTTTTGTTTGAAGTTTGCCTTTGTTGTCTTTAGAGCCAGTAACGCCAATGGCGATGATGTCAGTATAGCTTGTGTGGTGAAGTAGGGCGTTTGCATAGTGGATCGCTCCGTTTACTGCGTATTCTTTTATATTTTTAAAATTTGGCTCGTTTTTGGCTGTTTTATTTTCTATATTTCCATCAATGTCTAGTTTTTCTAATTTGTCTGCATAGCCTTTGTATTCGATTAAAATTGGATAAAAATTTAAACTGCTATCTTGCAAAAGCAACTTCGCATCAGGTCTATTACCGCCTTTTCCTCCACCTTTAGAGGCGTATTCTAGCAAGGCGTTGTCTTATTTCTTGATTTAAGCTTTCTTGTTCTAATTTGTAGTCTAGTTTATATGATTTTAATTCACTATTTATCTTATCAGCTACATTTGGTTCTACGCTTTGAATTGCCATTTTTAACCTTCATGATTTTATTTTTAAAGTTGTGATTTTAACTACTTTTTACTTAATGTTTAAAATTAGATTATGCAAATTTTAAATCAACTTTAGGCAAAATAAAGCCCAAAATTTAGTAAAAAGTAAAACTTATATGAAAAACATTAGAAACTTTAGCATTATCGCTCATATCGACCATGGCAAAAGTACGCTTGCTGATCGCCTTATTCAGGAGTGTGGCGCCGTAAGCGACCGTGAGATGAGCTCGCAAATCATGGACACGATGGATATCGAAAAAGAGCGTGGCATCACGATCAAAGCCCAGTCTGTCCGCCTAAACTATGCACTAAATGGCGAAAATTTTGTTCTAAATTTGATAGACACCCCAGGTCACGTCGATTTTAGCTACGAGGTGAGCCGCAGCCTAGCTAGTTGCGAGGGCGCGCTTCTTGTCGTGGATGCCAGTCAGGGCGTGGAGGCGCAAACCATCGCAAACGTCTATATTGCACTTGAAAACAACCTAGAGATCATCCCAGTCATCAACAAGATCGACCTACCAGCGGCTGACCCTGCTAGGGTAAAAGACGAGATCGAGCACATCATCGGACTTGACTGCTCAGGAGCTATCGAAGTGAGCGCAAAAACAGGCGTTGGCATAAAAGAGCTGCTTGAAGCGATCATCACGAGGATCCCTGCGCCAAATGGCGATGCAAATAAGCCTACAAAGGCGCTCATTTACGATAGCTGGTTTGACAACTACCTTGGTGCGTTAGCCCTTGTGCGTGTTTATGATGGTGAAATTTCAAAAAATGATGAAATTTTGGTCATGGGTACAGGCAAAAAACACATCGTACTAGACCTCATGTATCCAAATCCTATAGCTCCGATCAAGACCAAAACGCTTAGCGCTGGCGAGGTTGGTATCGTTGTTTTGGGGCTTAAAAACGTTAGCGATGTTCAAGTTGGAGATACTATAACTCAGTCAAGAAATTCTCTAAAGGACCCAGTTGGTGGCTTTGAGAGGGCTAAGCCGTTTGTATTTGCGGGACTTTATCCAATAGAAACTGATAAATTTGAAGATCTGCGTGACGCGCTGGATAAGCTAAAGCTAAATGACAGCTCGATTAGCTACGAGCCAGAGACCTCGGTCGCACTTGGATTTGGCTTTAGGGTTGGTTTTTTGGGTCTTCTTCACATGGAGGTCGTCAAAGAGAGGCTCGAGCGCGAGTTTGATCTTGATCTAATCGCCACAGCGCCGACTGTGACTTACGAAGTCATCCAAACTGACGGGGTAAATTTAAAAATTCAAAACCCAAGTCAGTTGCCGCCTGTAAATAAAATAGACTCAATCCTTGAGCCATACGTAAAGGCTACTATCATCACGCCAAGCGAGTTTTTGGGCAATATCATCACTCTTTTAAACAACCGTCGTGGCATACAAACAAAGATGGATTACATCACGACTGATCGTGTTTTGCTTGAGTATGACATACCGATGAACGAGATCGTTATGGACTTTTATGACAAACTAAAATCAAGCACAAAAGGCTACGCAAGCTTTGACTACGAGCCAAGCGACTACCGCGTGGGCGATCTAGTAAAGCTTGACGTAAAAGTGGCCGGCGAGACGGTCGATGCACTCTCTATCATCGTGCCTGAGAGCAAGGCACAGACAAAGGGCAGGGACTTTGTAAAGGCGATGAAAGAGATCGTACCACGTCAGCTCTTTGAAGTGGCGATACAAGCTAGCATCGGTAATAAAATAATCGCCCGTGAAACCGTAAAATCAATGGGTAAAAACGTAACCGCCAAGTGCTACGGCGGCGACATCACGCGTAAGAGAAAGTTGCTTGAAAAGCAAAAAGAGGGAAAGAAGCGGATGAAGGCGATAGGAAAGGTGAATTTACCGCAAGAGGCGTTTCTCTCTGTTTTAAAAATAGACTAATGCGTTGTCTCGCTTTGTCATACTTTGTTGTGTCTAAAATTTACTTGGTCATTACCTGCCATGGTAACTCCCGTCGTAAATTTTACCCACGCCTCGTCTGGCTTTGCGATACTGCCGCAGCAAGTATCTTATTTTGGTGGATAGGTTTTGATTAAAATTTAAATGCTAAATTTGTAAAAAGGAGCACTATGCCATTTGTGAAAATTTGTGTGACAAAAGAGGGTGATAGTCCGAGTGTAGAGCAAAAAGAGAAGATGATAAGTGGGGTCACTAAACTAATAAGCGAAATTTTAGGTAGAAGCGCTCAAAATACCGTTGTCATTATCGATGAGATCGATACGAACAACTACGGCATCGCAGGTGAGAGCGTGAAAAATCTCCGCAAAAAACAAAAAGAGCAAAAGGAAGTAAAATGCTAAGAACGACACTACTAACGATACTTATGGCTATTTTTATGACGGGCTGCATGGCAAAAGCTAGCCTTTGTCTATCGTGCGAGGGAATAGACGGTGTGCAAAGTGCGAGCATAAACAGCGAAGATAAGATGTATTTTGAAGAGGTTATGAGGATACCGGCTGATTGCAGTGCTTGCAAAGGTAGGGGTGATGGTCTTTTTATAAATGGTGTCAAATACAAAAGTGATGTAGCGATAAACTGCTGCTTAGAAAAAAATATGATCGATACTAACGTTGGATTAAAAAAGGTCTATTTTCATAGGATCGTCGATGCTAGAAGTAGTGCAAGATCGATATATTACACAGGTGTTGAAGGAAATACTGCAGTTTTTAACTCAAATCCGCGCCTTGAAGTGCTTTTTTATATGTTTTTGCAGCGTGAGTTAAATTCTCGCGGGATCGTTGTTGTCGATACTCAAACATCGCCTTACACATATAGACTTGATTTTAGATTTGACGAGCTTAGAGGAAGCTACTCAGGAAGTTCAGAAATGTTAAACGGACATCTAAAAGGTCTTCTTGTGCTTTCAAATATAAATTTCAAAAAAACTTTACCTATCTCGACTAGGCACCATGTAGAGAAGCTTGAGGCTTCAAAATCTGAGCAGTTTGACTTTTTTATCGCACTTTTAGTTAAACAAGCTGCGATAAAAGTAGCCGATGAGATCACTAAACTTTAAAAGGAAAAACGATGAATAAATTTAAAATTTTAGCTATTTTTGGACTTTTTGTTTTGTTTTTAACTGGTTGTGCACCAAGTCAAAGTGTTGTCGCATTTGATCCATATAAGACTGTTGTGAACCAGCAAAATAATGGCTTTGAGGCCTATATAAGCGCGGTGCATGACAACCGAAAAAATAAAAGTACCATTGCTACGATCACTGATAGTAAAGGCACAGTAAAAGAATATGTCGTGCTTCAAAACGATCTTGCTACTTATTTTAGCGATTCTCTTAAAAAAGAGCTTATGGCACGTGGCGCAAATGTAAATGGCATGGGTGGAGTCGTGGTTGAAATTTTTATCAACGAGTTTGAAGCAAATATGAGTGGATACGGTACTGATAATACAAAAGGTAATATTAAGATTACACTTAAGATCCAAAAAGGCGATCAAAGTATCGTTAAAAATATTTCAAATAATCAAACCAAATTTGAGTTAATTCCCACAGGTGGAGCATTTAAGCCATTTTTAACTGAGATCATAAATGATGCCATCAAACGCACAGCAATTGCTATTTTAAATAGCTAATGTTTTGTGCGTTTTGCAAGAGCTTTACGCTAAATACATTTTGTAAAATTTGCTCACAAATTTTAAGCGAGCCAAGCCCGATAGTAAGAGAACTAGAGGGCTTTAAAATTTATAGCTTTTACGGCTACTCTGAAATAAAAGAACTCATCCACTCCAAGCACCAAATGCACGGATATTTTATATATAAAAACTTAGCTAAATTTGCATTTAAGAAATTTGCTAAAAGTTTTAGCTTTCCGGAGCAAGTCTATGCTTTGCCGATAGATGATAGAGTGCATCATGGCTACTCGCACACGGCTATTTTGGCAAATGCACTAAGGGCTAAAAATCTAAAGCCCATATTTCACGCACTGCATGCAACCAGCAAGACCAGTTATAGTGGTAGGGATTTACAATTTAGACAAAATAACCCAAGAAATTTTAAAATCCTAAAAAGGATCACTGCTCCAGTTATTTTAGTAGATGATATCGTAACTACTGGCACTACAATACTTGAAGCTAAAAATACTCTCGAAAAAGCTGGCGTAAAAGTACTTTTTGCTCTAGTTTTGGCTGATGCTAAACATTAAATTTTAATTTTTTCTCAAGTCTCTTTGGGTAGAAATTTACATAGTTCCAGCAGTAATCTATTTCGTTAGCAGTAGGAGCATGCAAAAGCGATAAAATTACAGATAAAGCATAGTGCCAAGGCGGATCATATTTGAGCCACATTTTATCGCTAGCTCGAAGTCACTACTCATGCCCATTGAGCAGATAGTTGCACCTTTTGGCTTTAAACTATCAAAAATTTTATAAGTTAGTTCAAAGCTCTTTTGAATCTCTTTTGGCTCATCCACATGCGCTCCGATACTCATCACACCTTTTAAATTTATATTTTTGCACTCGCTTTGGATACGCTCATAAATTTCTGCCGCATTTGCTACGCTTGCACCTTGCTTTGTATCTTCATCAGCCGAGTTTATTTGAAGCAAGGTATCGAGCTTGTAGCTGAGTCTTTTATCGACCTCTACGGCCCTTTCAAAGCTATCGCAGCTTTGCCAAAGTGTTGGCTTTAGACTTATCATTTGATTTATTTTGTTATTTTGCAAGCGGCCGATCATATGCCATTTTATATCAGTAAAATTTTGCAGTTCTAGCTCTTTTTTGGCTAGCTCTTGGACTCTGTTTTCGCCAAAATTTCTTTGCCCTTGTGCGTAAAGCTCTTTTACTTCAGCACTTGTGACATTTTTACTAACGGCGATTAGTGTCACGTCTTTGCTTAAATTTTCGATCTTTTCAAGCAGCTCTTTTAAAACTATCATCATAAACCTCCGCTTAATCTTATAATGTCATTAAAGGTTGCAAGCACCATTATGCCAAGCAGTAGGGCCCAGCCGCAGTAGGTAAGCGTTGTGAGTACTCGCTCATTTACCTCACGTCTAAAAATTAGCTCATATAAGTTAAAAAGTATGTGCCCACCATCAAGTGCTGGGATGGGGAATAAATTTAGGACACCTAAATTTACTGAGATTAAAGCGACGATCGTCAAAAGTACGCCAAGACTTATTTTTGCGGCTTTTGAAGTGACATCAGCGATCTGTACGATACCGCCAACCTCTTTTAGTGGCACAGCTCCACTTACTAGTTTGGTAAAGCTTTTAAAGATTAGTTTTGATGCCTCGATCGTCTCACTAAAGGCAAAATTTATGCCTGCAAGACCAGTGTGGTAAATTTTTATCACTTCTCCATTTGGAGAAATTCCGATCAGTGGGCGCTGCACCTTTTCATTAAATAGATTTATCGTCTCGCCTATTTTTGGTGTTAAATTTATAGTCATTTGTGAGCCGTTGCGATCTATCAAAATGGTGCTTGGCTCAAGCTTTACATTTTTACTGATCTCGTCCCACTCGTTTATCTTTACGCCATTTATTGCTAAAATTTTATCATTTTTAGCTAGTCCAGCGCTCGCAGCTGCCGAGCCTTCAGCTATGTGGCCTACACTTGGTGCAAGTCTTTCAACACCGATAAATCCAAGCAAAATGTATATAAAAAACGCTAAGATAAAGTTAAAAAATGGCCCTGCAAAGAGGATGTAAATTCGCTTTATAGGGCTTAGCACATTGTAGCTATCATGGTCGTAGTTTTTGGCCTTTGGGTCGGTGTCGTCTTGACCTTTTAGCTGTACGTATCCACCAAGTGGGATCGCGCTTAGGCAGTAGTCGGTGCCGCCAACGTTTTTGGTGTAAATTTTCTCGCCAAATCCAATACTAAAGGTGTTTATCTTTACACCAAGTGTTCTTGCTGCCAAAAAGTGGCCAAGCTCGTGAAAAAATATGAGAAAACTAATGGCTAAAACGGTCACTAAAAAATAAAACGAATACGTATAAAGCCCGATGCAAAGCAGGGCTAGCGTGAAGAGAATGCCTTTCAAAACTTACCTTTTTTTTGAAAAAATTGATGAGATTTTAGCCAAAGTTTATAAATTTACTCTCAAACGGCATTTAGCTAAAAATTTCTTTTAGCTAGGAGAAATTTTTAACTTAATTTTACTTATTTAGAAAATGAAGTTTTTATTGTTTATATAAATTTTGCAAGTAAAAACTTTGGGCCTCACGAACGAAAGAAATTTTAGCTCTTTTTCATCGCCTTTACATAGGCAAAGATATACTCAAATCCAGAATAAAGTGTAAGCGCAACAGCTATCCATAGCAAAAGTTCGCCACCAGGCCAGCTCATCAGTAAAAAACCAACTGCAAACATCTGTGAGACTGTTTTTACCTTGCCAGCCATCGAAGCCGCTACCTCTACGCCATCACTTGCCATTACGACACGAAAGCCAGTTATGAAAAACTCCCTTACCAAGATGAGATAAACAGCCCAAGCGCTCGCTCTACCAAGCATCATGAGGCCTAAAAATGCAGCAAGAATTAGCATCTTGTCTGCTAACGGATCAAGGATCGCTCCAAGTTTAGTTTTTTGATCCCAGCTTCTTGCGATGTAACCGTCAAAAAAGTCAGTCACCGAGGCGATCACAAAAATAAGAGCTGCGAAGTAATTTATCCAGCTCATATGAATTTGTGTAAAAATTCCTGGCGCATTTACGAGCATAAAAAACATAAGCGGAGCCAGAAGTATCCTAAAAAATGCCAATGAATTTGGTAAATTTAAACTCATAAATATGCCTTTATGCTTAGAAATTTCACTATTCTCATTTAAAAGTTGTGCCACCATCTATTATAAATGTATGTCCAGTCACCCAGCTAGCCTTAGATGAGCACAAAAATAGACATGCTCCGGCTAGGTCAGTCGGCTGTCCCATACGGTTTAGCGGGCTAAGTTTTGCCGTCATATCGCGCACCTCTTCGTAGTTTGTAAAAGCTCTTAGTGCGTCTGTCTCGATAGGGCCGCCACTTACGACATTTACACGGATATTTTTTTCGCCAAGCTCGGTCGCAGCGTATCTTGCCATGGCTTCAACGGCTGCTTTTGCTGTGCCGTGGCCTGCGTAGTTTTCTATATAGACTAAATTTCCAGTAGAGCTTAGGCTGATGATGCTACCACCACCCACTTTTTCCATGCGTTTTGCAGCTTCTTGGGTGCCTACGACAAAGGCATTTACAGTTGCTGTAAAGATGTTGTTTATGCCTCTTGGTTTTAGCTTCATAAATTTAGTGTATCCACCAGCTACTGCACGACCTGAAATAATTGCATTTGATATAAAAAAATCAATCCTATCAAAGTCCTCGTCTATCTTTAAAAATAGCTCTTTATAAGTCTCTGGCTCGAGGATATTTAGTGCGTAAGCTCTTGCTTTTATCTTATAAGTAGCCTCAAGCTCTTTTGCCTGCTCTTTGGCAAGCTCTTCGTTTGAGTTGTAGGTAAATGCTATATTTACACCAGCTTTTGCAAATTCTTCAACTATGGCTCTGCCGATACCTCTAGTGCCGCCACTGATAACTAGCGTTTTACCTTTAAATTCGTTTAGTGTGTCCTTCATTAAAATCCCTTTATTTCATAATTTTTTATTACTTCTTCGATTTTTTTAAAATTCTCTTTACTTGGTTTGCAAAGTGGCAAGCGGTACTCTAAAGAGTCGATGAGTCCAGCCAGATACATCGCTGCTTTGATCGGTATCGGATTGCTTTCGCAAAAGAGTGTTTTATTTATCGTGTATAGATTGTCGTTTATTAGTTTTGCTTTTTTGTACTCTTCGTTCATTGCAAGGTGCGTTAGCTGAGAAATTTGATCTGGCAAGAGGTTTGCAGTAACTGAGATAACGCCTTTGCCGCCATTTGATATGATAGGATAGTTGATCGCATCTTCGCCACTGATGACTACTAAATTTGGCTCGTGAGCCAGTAGATCGACGCATCTATCGATACTGCCTGTTGCCTCTTTGATGCCGTAGATATTTTTACACTCTTTAAAAAGCCTAAAAACAGTCGCTGGTAAGATATCCACTCCAACTCTGCCAGGAACATTGTAAAGAAGCACTGGAATTTCAATACTATTTGCAATGGCCTTGTAGTGCTCGTAAAGCCCTTCCTGTGTTGGTTTATTGTAGTAGGGCGCAACTGAAAGGATACCATCTGCGCCATGAGCTTGAGCAAATTTAGCGATACCAATAGCTTCGTGAGTCGCATTACTACCAGCACCAGCTAGTACTTTTACATTTGTGCCTTTACATGCATCTACGGCTATTTCGATACAAATTCTATGCTCATCATGCGTCAGTGTTGCACTCTCACCAGTAGTTCCAACTGGCACAACAACATCTATGCCATGTTTTATCTGTCTTTTTATTAGTTTTTCAAAACTGACTTCATCCACTTTTTGATTTTTAAATGGCGTAATGAGTGCGGTCATCGCACCTTGAAGCGAATTTTCCACGTTTATTCCTTTTTTAAAATTATTGTTGTGCTGGTTTTTTCATTAAAATATCTATTTGCTATCTCTTTTAAAAGTTTTGCATCGATTTTATCAATATTTTTTTCAAGCTCATAAAATGGCTTTATATCGCCTCTAGCAAGGTATGAGCCATATAAATTTGCGACCTTACTTGCGCTCTCAAATGAGTAAATAAAATCAGTTTTTATCAAATTTTTAACTCTTAAAACATCATCTTTGTCGATTGGTTTATTTTTTAAATCATCTATGATCTTTAAAATTTCAGCCTCAACCGCGTTTGCTTCGATATCTGGGTTGCAAACTGCTAAAAATATAAATAAATTTTCATCAACACAGCTCATATTATAAGCATAAATTTGATTTACGAGCATTAGCTCATCGATTAGACGTTGCTGTAAAATAGAGCTTTTGCCAGTGGCTAGATATTCGCTTATCGCATTTAGACCTACTTGATCAGTGTGTTTAAAATTTGGGATTTTATAAGCGATCGCTAGCATTTGTGTTTGGCTATCTTTGTAGATAATAGCTCTTCTAGCCCCATCTTGCTCAGGTTCTTTGCAGTGAGTTTTTGGGATGGCTCTTTTGTTTTTTATTTTGGAGAAATTTTTCTTAGCTATCTTAAATGCCTCATCCTTGTCAATGTCGCCACTTATCATCAAAACCGCATTTTTTGGCTGATAGTATGTAGCGTGAAATTCTTTTATGTCGGAGATATTCCAGTTTTCGATATCTTTTATAAAGCCTATTGGCGTCCAGTGGTATGGGTGGTAGATAAATGTGTGATTGTAGAGTCTAAAGTAGAGGTATCCCATAGGATTGTTGTCTGTTCGCCACCTGCGTTCTTCATGCACCACGTCTCGCTCTGGCTGAAATTCTTTATCTTTTAGGCTTAAATTTTTCATAAGCTCAGCAAAAAGACCAAGCGTTTTGTCTAAATTTTCATTTGAAGCTTTTATAAAGTAGTGGGTATAGTCAAAGCCTGTACTTGCGTTATTTACGCCACCAAAGCCTTTTACGATCTCGTCAAACTCCCCAGCTCGTAAATTTTTGGTTGATTTAAAATTTAGATGCTCTAACATGTGAGCGATGCCGCTTTTGCCCATCACTTCGTTTCTGGAGCCAACTTTATAAAAAACATCGACGCTTATCACTTTTGAGCCAGGATTTACTGGCACGTGATAAATTTCAAGTCCATTATCTAGTTTAAATTTATTAAATTTTATCAATCTCTTGCCCTCTATTTTTTAACGCTTGCGCCGACTGCTTCGTTGATAGAAGCAAAACCATCTCTTTTTAAAAGCTCTAAAATTTCTAAATTTATATCTCTTGCAATCATCGGCCCTTTAAAGATAAAGCTTGTAAAAATTTGGACCAAATTTGCTCCCATTTTTATGCGCTCATAAGCCTCTGCACCGCTATCTATGCCGCCACATGCGATAAGTGTCGTCTTGCCATAAAGCTCGTCTGCAACGGCTTTAAATATATCTTTTGACTTTTGAGCGATCACCTTGCCGCTTAGTCCGCCAAAATCCTTTAAATTTGACGAGTGAGAGAGCGAATAATCAACGCTTGTATTTGAGACAAGCACGCCGCTAGCGCCGTTTTCTACCGCGCAGCTACAAAGTTTGATCGCATCTTCGTGACTCATATCAGGAGCTATTTTAAAGATGACTGGCTTTTTAGTAAGTGGTAAAATGACGCTAAAAAGCTCTTTTATGAAGCTCTCATCTTGCAATGCTCTTAAATTTGGCGTGTTTGGCGATGAGACATTTATAACGAAGGTGTCGCAAATTTCACTAAATTCTCTTACTAAAATTTCATAGTCTTTTATTGCGTCTTCGTTTGGTGTGACCTTGTTTTTGCCTATATTTGCCCAGATAGGTAAAGTATAAGGATAAAGTTTTTTGACTCTATTTTTAATAGCCTCACAGCCTTCGTTGTTAAAGCCCATCGCGTTTTGGATGCTCTCTTCGTCTATAAGCCTAAAAAGTCTTGGTTTGTCGTTGCCAGGTTGAGGTTTTGGAGTAAATGTACCAAATTCTAAATACCCAAATCCAAGAGCCGTGAGCGCTTCAAACATCGTGGCGTTTTTATCAAAGCCTCCAGCTATACCAACTGGGTTGTGGTAGCTGCTTGAGAATAAATTTTGTTTTAGCGCATTGTCATCGACCACGCACTTATTTGCTACAAAGCTTAATGATCCTGGAAAAATTTTATTTGCTCCGATCATTGCAAGTTCTACGATTTTATGGGCAGTTTCAGGATCGAATTTAAAAAATATAGATTTTAAAGTATCGTAGTTTAAGTTCATTTTAACCTCTTTAAAATGCCTAAAAATTTGTGCAAATCTTAGCAAAAATCGCCTTAAACTAAGGCTTTGCCTTTAAGTTTTGCATAAATTTCATTTCTCTTGCTAAGCTCTTCATCGCTTCCGATATCAACTATCTTTCCATCGCACAAAAGCGCGATCTTGTCAGCACTCTCAACCGTACTTAGACGGTGAGCGATGACAAAGATGATCTTTTTGCTTCTTAGATTGTTTATCGCCTTTGTGATCTCTTTTTCACTCTCATTATCAAGTGCTGAAGTGGCCTCGTCAAAGATAAGAATTTGTGGATTTTGATAAAGTGCTCTGGCTATTGCTATACGCTGTCTTTGACCGCCCGAAAGGTTTGTACCAAATTCATTTAAGATAGAGTGGATACCATCATCTAGTTTGCTTACAAACTCATAAGCATTTGCCATTTTTAGTGCGTTTATCACGGCATCTTCGTTAAATTCTCTGCCGTAAGCCACGTTTTTAGCGATCGTATCGTTAAAGATATAGACGCGTTGGGTAACAAGTCCGATATTTTGGCGAAGTGAGTGAATTTTGATATCTTTTAAATTTATGCCATTTATCAAAATTTCTCCGCCATTTACATCGTAAAATCTCATAAGCAAATTCATAAGCGAGCTTTTTCCGCCGCCACTTGAGCCAACAAGGGCTATAAATTCTGACTTATTTGCCTCTAAATTTATCCCTTTTAAGACCTCTTTGTCGCCGTAGCTTAGGCGGACATCGTTAAATTTGATAAGTTTTATCTCTTCATTTAGCTCTTTTTGGCCATCTTTTATCTGGCTTACCTTATCCATCAGGAAAAAGGTCCTCTCGCTCGCTGCGATGGCATCTTGCATTTTATTGTATATATTTACGATACGTTTTAGCGGGGTGTAGAGCATGAAAAGCGCAGTTAAAAACGAGAAAAATGCACCCATATTTATATTTCCATCGATGACGTCTTTGCCGCCTATTATGATGACAGCTGCCACGCCGATTGAGCCAATTGTTTCCATTAGTGGGCTTACTAGTTGCTCGATTTTTACGGTTTTAAGGTTTAACTTAAAAAATTTGTTATTTTCTTCAACGAAACGTGAGTGCTCGTATTTTTGGGCATTATTTGCCTTGATGATCTCGATATTTGTAAAAATTTCACTCAAGGCTGAGGTTATATCAGATGTCTTTTCTTGCGATTTTTTTGAGATTTTTTTCATCTTTTTAGCAAGGCGCGAGATCGGATAAATCGCTAATGGCATAACAACAAGTGCAAAAAAGGCTAATTTAGGGCTTTGATAGATGACTACACAAAGCAGACCTATGATAGTTACAAGCTCCCTAATAAGCTCAGGTATGATGCTTGAAACAATAGATCTTATGCGCTCTATGTCGTTCGTGGTTCTGCTTATTAGCTCGCCTGTTCTAAAATCATTAAAAAATTTCATGTCCAAATTTAGTAAATTTTCGACCATCTTTTCACGAAATCTTCTAATCGTATCTTGACCAATATACGCGGTAAAATAGGCCTGCATAAAAGTTCCAACATTTTTTAACAGATAAATAGCAATGATCGCACATGGCAGCATATAAAGCAATGTTTCGTTTTTTTCAACAAAAATTTTATTAAGTACTGGCTCCACTAGATATGCACTGACCGCTGTTCCGCCACTTGCAAGCCCCATGCCAATGAAGGCTAGGATGAAGTGTGGAATGTAGTCTTTAAAATAAGGACCAAAGCGTTTTAGTACATCTTTTAAGCCAAAGTTAGTCATTATTTTTCTCCCAAACTACGCCATTTGGCGTATCCATGATAGAGATATTTAGGCTGGAAAGCTCATCTCTTATCTCATCAGCTCTTGTAAAATTTTTCTCTTTTTTGGCAAATGCGCGCTCATCAAGAAGCCTTTTAATTTGCTCCTTTTGCTCGTTGCTTACACCAAATTGAAAATACTCCACATAGTTTGTGCTGGCAATGCCTAAAATTTCACTTATAAGCTCTAAATTCGCCACTACTTCGGCCTTATATGCTTTATCTTTTGGGCTATTATCAAGCCTTTCGTTTGCTGTTTTTACAAACTCATCAACACTTGCAAGCGCTTTTGAAGCGTTTAGATCATCACTTAGTGCCTCAAGTAGCTCATTTTTAAAGCTCTCATTTGCTGTGCCTGCTTGTACTCCATCAACTCTTTTTTTGAGGCGATAAATTTTATCAAGTCTCTTTTTTGAAGCCACTAAATCTTCATCTGAATAATTAAAATGAGCCCTGTAATGGCTTGTAAGCAGATAAAATCTAAGCACTTCGCCATGAACGTTTTTTAGGGCGTCCTTTACAAAAAAGCTGTTATTTAGGCTCTTGCTCATCTTTTCGTTATTTACTTTTATAAAGCCATTGTGCATCCAGTATTTGCTTAAATTTTTATGATAGGCGCATCTGCACTGACTTGCTTCATTTTCATGGTGCGGGAAGAGTAGGTCGATGCCACCAGCGTGGATGTCGATCTCAAATTCCTCATTTTCTTTATCACTTAGAAATTCTCTTATCATCGCCACGCACTCGGTGTGCCAGCCAGGGCGACCCTTGCCAAATGGGCTCTCGTACCATTTCTCGTCAAATTTCCAAAGCACAAAGTCTTTTTCGTCTCTTTTTTCTCCAAAGCTCGCCACACGTGCGATGAGCTCGGTGTTATTCTCTTTGCCGCTAATGCTAAAATATCCGCTATCCTTGTTTGTATCAAAGTAAATTCCATCACTGGTTTTATACGCCGCCCCTTTTTGCATAAGCAGCTCGATGTAGCCAATGATCGCCTCCAGACACTGCGTTGCCTTTGGTTTAAAGTCTGGATCAAGCACGTTTAGAGCATTCATGTCGCTTTCGTAATGTGCTATATATTTGTTGGTTATCTCTTCTAAAGTTTGACCAGTTTCAGCCATTTTTTTTAAAATTTTATCGTCGATATCAGTGTAATTTCTTGCAAATTTTACCTTGTAACCAAGTGCTTTTAAGACCCTTCTTAAAAGATCAAAGCTAACGGCTGACTTTGCGTGTCCTAAATGTGCATCGTCATAGACCGTTGGACCGCACAGATAGATGCTAACCTCACCTTCTCTTATAGGGCTAAACTCAACCTTTTCTCTTTTAGAAGTATCAAAAATTCGCATTAAATATATCCTTTAAAAATGTTAAACCAAAATAAAGCAAAACCGCCGCAATAGTGATAGCGGCTATAAATTTAGGCTCGATTATAGCTAAAAATCTCTTAGCTCCAAAGGCTCTTATATATAAAATAAGCTGTAAAAATCCCCCAAGTGAGCTTGCAAATGCAAGGCCAGCTGCTCCAAATTTCTGCATCAAAATGACAGCTAGGATCAAATTTATCACAAGGCAGATGATAGAAATTTTGGCTGCCTCTTTTTGTTTCATATTTGCATAGAGCCAAAGTGAGAAAATTTTAGCCAGCCCAAATGGCGTAAGCCCCACCAAATAGGCACTTAGCACCTTAGCGCATTCAATGGTGTTTGCCCTTACAAAATTCCCTCTCTCAAACAAGAGCCAGATGATAAACTCGCTTAGCACTACGCCTGTGATGGTGGCTGCTAGCAGAGCACAAAGAAGCAAGTAAAAACTCTTTTTTGTCCAAACTAGGGCGTTTACCTCGTCTTTTTGCTTTAAAAGCCTAGTGATCTTTGGAAAGAGCGCTTGAGAGAGTGCGATCGCAAAGATAGCAAGCGGAAGCTGAAAAATTCTATTTGCATAAAAAAGGTAGCTTATCGAGCCACTTACTAAAAAGCTAGCTAGCCAAGTGTCCATAAATGCGCTTATTTGCATCGCACTTGAGCCAAGTAAGCCGTGGTAAAAATTTACAAAAAAACCTTTGCTGCTAGCTTTTTTGCCTTTAAAATATCCGCTTAAACCGCCCCAAAAAATTTTATTTAAGGCGTTAAATTTCATAGCGATTAGATGCACCAAAACTTGCAAAATACCGCCTGCAACGACGCCAAAGCTAAGATAAAGCGCAACCACGCTCTCGCTCTTGCCACGAGCTAAAAGTAGTGAAGCTATCATGGCTAAATTTAGCAGTGCCGTAGAAAACGCAGTTGTAGCAAAGTGTCCTTTGTACTGAAGTAATGCGCCCATAAAAGTGACGATATAAACAAGGGCTAGATAGTAGAAATTTATACGCACAAGCGGCACTGCACCCATGATATTTTGCTCACTCAGGCCACTTGCGATGATCTTTATAAAGTAGGGCGTAAATAAATTTACAAGAAGTGTCAAAACGCCTATAAAAAGTAGAAATTTGATGAAAATTTCAGCCTGAAAGATCGCTTTTTTCTTGCTATTTGCAAAATTTGGCAAAAATGCTTGTGTAAAGGCACCTTCTCCAAATATGCGGCGAAATAAATTTGGTATTTTAAAAGCGATAAAAAAAAGATCGCTAAATATGCCAGCTCCAAGGATGGAGGCTGTTAAAAGGTCTCTTATAAGTCCAAGAATTCTTGAAACCATAATGCCAACTGAGTTTGAAAAAAAGCCTTTTATAAACATCGCCCACCTATTAAATTTGAAAACGCAATAGTAACAAAAGATGCTTTAAAGCTTACATAACCCAAATTTAATAAAATTTTGGCGATAATAAGAGCCAAATTTTATGTGAAATGGATCAATTTTGAGCGAGAACGTGCAAGAAAACGAGAGATTTTTACCGCCAACGCAAATTCAAACTTCAACGCCTTATATATCGCTTAAAGAATTAAGCAAGCAACACAGCGTACCGGTAGAATTTATAGATTTTAAAATTTTAGATATTTTGACTTATTATAAAAATAAAGATAATGAAGAGCCAGTTTTTGTTCCTGAAGAAAATTTAGACTTTTTTGATGATAATGCTTTTTATCTTGACGAGACACTAGAGATCGAGCAGGTCTATGATGTGGAATTTTTTGATGTTAGGCTAAATGCTGTGCCAAAGCTTCCAAAGATAGAAATCGGTGTAAATTCAACGGTTACAAAAGTAGTCGCAAAGGTAAAAGCCACAAAAGATTGTGAATACGAACAGCATTATGAAGATAAGCTTTTTGAATATATCGCCAAACAGCTTATGAAAGCTCAAATTTTAATAGGTATAAGGATCGGCAAACTAAAAGATGAGTTAAAACAAATCGCCTCAGTTGTGCATGTAAAGGGCGAACTTGATAAAGACTACATGCTAAACATAACACAAGGTATAAATCCAAAAAAAGCTACCGATGCAAAGATACTTTACTACTACAAAGATAAACTTGATGCGATAAAAGAGGAAGATAAGGTTGATTACGCTGATAGAGGTTTTGTTTTTGGCGTGGCACAAGATGAAGTGATAATGGAAGAGAAAAAGTCTCACGAAGGGCAAAATGGCCGTGATGCGAGAGGTAAATTATTAGCAGTAGAAAAGCCAAAAGAAGATACTGGTAAAGAGATAAGCATAAGCGAAAATATAGAGAGAGTAGAAAATGACGATAGCATAATATATATCGCTAAAAAATCAGGATATGTAGTTGAGAAAAATGGCTCATTTGATATCGAAGAGCGTATAGAGATAAATGAGGCAAATTTTAAAACAACTGGCTCTATTCAAGCAGGCACTGATACAAATGTGACTTTGGTGGTTAGGGAAACTGACACGATAAAGGATGCGATCGGCACTGGTATAATCGTGGAGGCTGATGAGATCGAAGTAAAAGGAAATGTCGGTGCAAATGCGATGGTTAAAGCAAATGAAGTAATAATCGGCGGTCAAACACACCAAAAGGCTAAAATTTATGCAAAGAATGCAAAAATTTCTATCCATATCGGTAAGGTTGAAGCTGAAAATGTCGAGATAGATAGGCTAGAAGGCGGAAACGTAGTAGCAAAAAGGGTTAAGATAAATAGCGTCGTTGGTGGCTCTATAACCGCTCAAAATATCCAAATAAACACACTTGGTTCAAACTGCACTATCACAGCTTCACACTTAATAGACGTAAGATATCTAAGAGGCACTGACAATAAATTTATAATCGATACTAGCAAAATGCCTGAGAGTGCTGAGGCTACGCAAGAACAATTAAATAAGATCGAATATACAAAAGCAGAGCTTGCCTCACTTCTAAAAAATATTGAAACAAAGAAAAATGTCATAAATGAAAATAAAGACTCGATTTATACCATAAAAGCAAAGGTAGAAGAGCTCTCAAAAGCTAAAGTGATACCGCCAGTTACCTTTATGAAAAAGCTAAAAGAGTATCAAGGTCTAGTCAATGAATACAACACTTTATTAAAAATTTTTAAAGATAAAAAAGAGTTGCTAGCTACTCTAAAAGATGAGCTTGAGATCATGCAAAATGGAATATTTTCTGCAAAAGTGATAAATAGAGGCAACTGGGTTGAACTAAATGAGATTAGATTTGTTATCGTTGATCCTCCGCAAAATGTCACTTATATCTCAAAGCAAAATGAAACCGCTCATGCCATTACTTTGGAGAAGATCGGCGATGGCGATGAGGCTGAGTATAAGATCAAAAAGTCAAATAAATTAGAAGACTACACAGATACAAATTTCTAAGAATAAAAGGTTAAATGATGATAAAAGCGATCGAAGGTATCGTCAGCAAAAAAGACCCTGCATTTGTGATATTAAAGACAAATAGCGGCGTAAGTTATGGAATTTTTATCTCACTTTTTTGCTCAGCCAAGCTTAGCAAGGGCGAAAAAGTCGAGCTTGCCATAACGCAGATCATAAGAGAGGATGCAAATTTACTTTACGGCTTTTTGGATGCAAATGAGCAAAAGATGTTTGAGATGCTAATAAAGCTAAATGGCATCGGAGCTAGCACGGCTATGGCAGTTTGTTCAAGTCTAAGCTCACAAGCATTTACAAATGCCATAATAAGCGGCGATGCAGATACCTTTAAAAGTGTGCCAGGTATCGGACCAAAGACTGCTAGACGCATCATAGCTGAGCTAAGCGACGCAAAGCTAATAAGTGATGAGAGTGTGCCAAGCTACCAAAATGAGGCACTTTTGGCACTTGAGGCGCTTGGCTTTAAACGTGAGAAGATAGTGAAAATTTTGCCTGAGTGCAAGAGTGAAAATACGAGCGATCTTATAAAAGAAGCATTAAAGAAATTAGGATAAGGATTAAAAAGATGAATTTAGGTGTAATATTTGGAGCAAAGAGCTATGAACATGAGATAAGCATAGTTAGTGCGATAGTTTTAAAAAATGTCCTAAAACAAGAGCTAAAATTTATATTTTGTGATTCAGATAGGGGCTTTTATCTCATTGAAGAAAAAAATATGAGAGCAAATTTCTTTAGCTCAGGCAAGTACAAAAATTCAAAAAAGCTCATTTTATCTAAAGGCGGATTTTTCATACACTCTCTTTTTGGTGATAAAAAAGTAGAGTGCGACGTCATTATAAATTTGATCCACGGCATGGACGGCGAAGATGGCAAGATAGCGGCACTTTTTGACTTTTACGGGGTCAAATATATAGGTTCAAGGCTTGAAGCAAGCGCACTTAGCTACAACAAAGAGCTTACTAAATTTCTAGCGCAAAAAGCTGGTGTAAAGGCGCTTGACTATGAGATGCTAACTCGTGAGAGCCAGCCAAAATTTCACTATCCTATTATCTTAAAGCCAGCAAGACTTGGAAGTAGCATCGGCGTAAATATAGTGCATGACGCCAGCGAGCTAGCTTATGCAAAAGACGTGGCATTTGAGTTTGATAAAGATGTGCTTGTCGAGCCTTTTATAAAGGGAGTAAAAGAGTACAACCTTGCAGGCTGTAAGATAGATGGAAAGATAAAATTTTCTATCATCGAAGAGCCAAAAAAGAAAGAATTTTTAGATTATGAGCAAAAGTATCTTAGCTTTTCAAACGAGAGTAAGGTCAAAGAGGCCGATATCTCTGAGGAGCTAAAACAAAAGCTCAAATTTAATTTTTCTAAAATTTATGATTGCGGCTTTGACGGAGCGATCATTAGATGCGACTTTTTCGTGATAGATGATGAGGTCTATCTAAATGAGATAAACCCAAATCCAGGAAGCCTTGCAAACTATCTATTTGAGGATTTTGAGAGCACTTTAAATGCTCTTGCAAACTCACTTCCAAGAGAGCGTAATATAAAGATCGATTATAGCTTTATAAACTCGATCACTTCAGTAAAAGGTCGCGGAAAAATTTAGGCCATTTAGTAGATTATAAAGTAGTTTGTGATATTTTACGTAAAATTTTACACAAAGAGCGACAATGGTAACTTTTACAAAAGATGAAATTTATACAGCAACTGAAGTGGTTAGAAATTTTAGTTCAGTGCTCTCTCGCGTGGGAGCTAATGAATTAAAAAGAGCGGTCATTGTTAAAAATAATAAATTTGAAGCTGTACTTTTAAATATGGAAGAGTATGAGCGCCTTTGCGAAGCAGTGAGCGTGCTTGAGAGCATTTATACTGCAAAAAAAAGAGAAAACGATGGCGAGTAGAACGGTAAAATACGGCTCAGACGAGTATGAGATCAGCTACGAAGTAGTAAATCCAAAATGCAAAAAAATAGTGCTTTTCTTGCACGGCTGGGGTGCTAATAAAGAGATAATGAAAAAGGCTTTTGGCTCTTATTTAAGTGATTTTTGCCATATTTATATCGATATGCCAGGTTTTGGTAAAAGCTCTATTTTGGATCCTTTAAAAACAAGTGATTATGCAAAAATCGTTGAAAATTTTTGCGCTGAGCTTGGCATAAAGCCAGATATTATCGTAGGTCATAGCTTTGGCGGCAAGGTCGCAACACTTCTGAAGCCGCCATATCTTGTGCTTTTAAGCTCAGCCGGTATAGTTGTCAAAAAGTCATTTATCGTGCGCGCAAAGATCGCTATTTTTAAAATTTTTAAGCTTTTTGGATTTGGAAAATTTTATAAACTCTTTGCCACAAAAGATGTGAGTGGTATGAGTAGAGTGATGTATGAGACCCTAAAAAACGTAGTTGATGAGGATTTTACAAAGCATTTTGCTAGCTTTAGCGGCAAGGCTTTGATATTTTGGGGCGAAAATGATAAGGCAACACCTATAACAAGCGGGGAGAGCATACATAAGCTCATAAAACATAGCTCATTTTTCCCGCTTAGTGGCGATCACTTTTTCTTTTTGCTTCACGCTAATTTTATAAGCGAAGAGATAGAAAAAGGGCTAAAATTTGAGCCAAATGAAGCAAAAAATGTTGTGCTAGATGACGATGAGAGCGGGATCGAGGAGATAAGATGAATATATTTTTAAGCATAAGCACAGTTTTATTTATCTTTGCGCTCGCTTTTTATGTGATTACTTGCTTTCAGTGGTTTTCATATAGGCCTGAGCGCGTGCTCTTTCACTTCACAAAACCCGCTTGGCACGTCTTTTTCTTTATAGTGCCTTTGGTGCTATTTTACACGACTGGCAAGTGGTTTTTTATCTATTTTTACTTTGCGCTTTTGCCAGCTCTTTATCTTTGGCACAAAAAGCTTGATAAAAAGTTAGTTTTTACTGCTAGGATCAAGCATTTTTTTGTGATCCTTGCTTGTGCTATCATCTTAAACTACGCTTTAAATTTCATCATCCACAAGGCGTTTTTGGCTCCTATGCCACTTTTTGTCTTGGTCGTGAGCCTATTTTTTAGTGAAATTTTAGAAAAGATAAAATTTCAAGGCTTTAAAAATAAGGCACTTAAAAAACTGGGCGCAAACAAAGAGTTAAAGATCATCCTAATCACAGCAAGCTACGGCAAAACTAGCATCAAAAATTTTCTTTTTGAAATTTTAAAAGATAGCTTTGACTGCTACAAAACGCCTCGCAGCGTAAATACAATGGCTGGCATCATCAAAGATATCAATGAAAACTTAAGCGAGCAAACGCAAATTTACATCGCTGAAGCAGGCGCTAGGCTAAAGGGCGACATCCTAGAGATCACTAAATTTCTAAATCCACAAATCGTCATCGTAGGTGAGATCGGCGCGCAACACATTGAGTATTTTAAAACGCTTGATAATATCCGCTCTACCAAGCTTGAAGCACTTCAAAGCACTCGTTTGCAAATGGCATTTTTACATAGCTCGACAAAAAAAGAGCCAAGCGAAAATATAGAAATTTACGATGAGAGCCTAAAAGATATAAATGCAAATTTAGATGGAATTTCGTTTACGCTTGGTGACAAGAGTTACGCTTCGCCGCTACTTGGCAAATTTAACGCTACAAATTTAGCCGTTTGTATCAAGGTGGCAAGATATCTGAAAATGAGCGATGAAGCAGTAAATAGAGCGCTATCTAAGATGAAAAACGTAGAGCACCGCTTAAGTAAGATCGAGGCTGGCGGCAAGCTGATAATTGATGATAGTTTTAATGGGAATTTCTCAGGTATGAGTGCAAGCTACGAGCTTGTAAGTACCTACGCTGGCAGAAAAGTGCTGTTAACACCAGGCATCGTCGAGAGCGATGCGGAGCAAAATGCAAATTTAGCCAAGGTGATAAATGAAATTTTTGATCTTGTCATCATCACAAGCTCGCTAAATGCTGAAGTTTTACTAAAGTACATCATAAAGCCAAAGATCATCATCTTAAAGGATAAAAATAAAATGCAAGAAATTCTAGCTCAAAATACGCGTGCTGGCGATCTCATACTATTTTCAAACGATGCACCGAGCTTTATATGAAAAAGATAGTTTTTTTAATCCTAGCTTTAAATTTGGTATTTGGCTTTGATATTGATGATTATGACAGAGGTATTGAGGCGCTAAATGCCGGAGATTACGCAACTGCGTATGAAATTTTCTATGATGGCTGTGAGCAAAAAGATGTGCTTTCATGCGAGGCTTTGGGCGATATGTTTGTAAATGAAGAGATAAATGAGCAAATGGATAGTGATCTAAAAAAGCACTCAAATATCGAGCTTGGCGTGAGTTATTATATGAAAAGCTGCGACCTTGGCTACCAAAATGCTTGTGATGATGTGATGAGCTTAAGGGATGATTTAAACATAAGCCTTCCAGCTGGTGTTTATGAAAATGCCAAAGCAAGGTACGATGAGATAAGACAAGAAGACGAAAAAGAAGAAGCCTTAAGCGAGCAAAATGTGACTTTGCAAAAATAAATTCTCTAGTTTTAGACTAGATTTACTTTTAGCGTATGCTCTTTTAGGCTTGCTGGAATTTTGCCATTTTCAAGCTCTATCAGTTCGCTAACTCTTAAAATATAAAAATCCTGCAAGCTTCTGTTTGTAAATTTTTCAAGCTTTTTTGAAAGTGTGTCAAACATATAAAACTCAGTATCATTGCTAGCTAGTAAAAAATCAGCCCCGCTATCAAACGCATTAAAGATGGTCTTGCTTGCAAGTGCAAATGCAAGCTTTTCGTTTACTTTTAAAAGCTCAAATCCACAAGGAAATTTATTGTTTAGATTTATAAAATTTGCTCTAAATTTATCTAAATTTTCAGAGATTTTATCGCTTACGGCTATTTTGAACTCTTTAAATTTATCCAAGCTCTTTATCTTTTCAAGCTCATTTTTTGAGGTTTCATCCTCTTTTATCCCTAAAATTTCTTTAAAAAACCTAATCGCTTCGGTATAAATTTCGCTTCCGCCAAAGATAAAATCATCAATTTTGCAAGCTATTAAAATACCATTTTCATTGTTGATAAGCCTCATGATCTCATCATTTTTTTCTTTCTTATAAAGATGATTAGCTAGTATGATGGCCGCTGCACCTATAAAATTTGGCTCGTACTCTCTCACAAAATCAGCATAAAAATATGGCTTTAAGCTTGCATAAAATTCTTTGTCTGCTTGATCGCAAAATTTATCAAATGGCTTAAATTTC
Organism: Campylobacter concisus; assembly: GCF_902460845.1. Taxonomy (NCBI): domain Bacteria; kingdom Pseudomonadati; phylum Campylobacterota; class Epsilonproteobacteria; order Campylobacterales; family Campylobacteraceae; genus Campylobacter; species Campylobacter concisus. The sequence continues at coordinate 31,803 of NZ_CABPVS010000005.1, forward strand.
TCCCAAAAGTCGTCATCATTTATCTCAAGATCTAAAACCGCTCGTTTTTCATCAAGTGGCGAAATCACAAGCTCGTCTGCAAATTTTTCATATAAATTTACTAATGGTTCAGCAGTGCTCACTACGACATCATTTACTTTCACAAAGCCAGTTATTGGCTGAAAATAGGGATCATTTTTTTTAACATGCAAAAATAGTTCATCGAGGTTTGCGTAATCTAAAATTTCTAAAAAATATGGTTTGAAATACGACAAAATATCCTTTTTTGCATTAAATCTAAAAATTTCTATTTTTTGCATTTGGCTCCTTTTTTGGCTTATTTTATCCTAAAATTAAAAGGAGTTTCATTATAATGGCCCGATGGATAAAGAAAATTTCACGATTGGATGCTTTGGTAACGCTTATATTGGCGATGATGCGGCTGTGCTTGGCAAGCAGGTCTTTAGCAAGGATATATTTGCTGAAAATTCGCACTTTGAGCATGGCTGGCTAAGCCTTGAAGAGATCGGCTACAAGGCGATGATCGTAAATTTTTCAGATACGATCGTGATGAATGCTAGACCAAAATTTGTCCTTCTTGGACTTAGTTTGCCAAAGAATTTTTTACCGCAGCAAATCAAAGAGCTAAGTAGCGGCATAAACAGAGCTTGCGAGGAGTTTGGCGTAAAGATAATCGGTGGCGACACGATAAGTAGCAAAATTTTAAATATAAGCGTTAGTATAATTGGCGAGCTAAATGGTAAAGCTGTGCTTAGGAAAAATGCAAAATACGGCGATCTGGTAGCTTTTACTGGCGAGCTTGGAGGTAGCAAAAAGGGGCTAAATTCGCTTCTGAGGCTAGCTAAAATTTCAAAAAACTCGCGATTTAAAAAGCCTATTTTAAGAGATAAATTTTTCTACAAAGCAGCTCATCTTATAAACTCCGCTATGGATATCTCAGATGGGCTAAATGCCGATCTTACTAAGCTTTTAAAGGCTAGCAAAAAGGGTGCTAAATTTACAAAAAAGCTAAGTAAATTTGAGCTTAGTAGCGGCGAGGAGTATGAAATTTTATTTACTTTTTGTCCTAAAAATTTAAACGCTATCAAAAGGATCGCCGCAAAAACACGGACAAAGATTAACGTCTTTGCAAAAATTTCAAATAAAAGGTTAAAACAAAATGCAAGAAACCACCACTTTTAAGCCACTTTATGCACTCACTCATGCACCCATAGAGGCTTACTTTTCTAAAAATTCAGATGATTTTGTCGTGCGCGAGATACCACTTTACGAGTTTAGCGGGGATGGCGAGCACTTGATCGTTGAAATTTCTAAAAAAGATATGACGACACAGGAGGCTTTGCACGCTTTAAGCGAGGTTACAGGGGCTAAGATGCGCGACTTTGGCTATGCTGGACTAAAGGACAAGCAGGGCATGACGACGCAGTTTATCTCTATGCCACGTAAATTTGAGAGCAATCTAGCAAACTTTAGCCACGAAAAGATGAAAATTTTAAGCTTAAATGCGCATAAAAATAAGCTTCGCATCGGACATCTAAAGGGAAATAGCTTTTTTATCCGCCTTAAAAAGGTGCTGCCAAATAATGCCAAAAAGCTAGAGCAAGCATTTATTAGTATTGATAAAATGGGCTATGCAAACTACTTTGGCTATCAGCGTTTTGGTAAGTTTGGGGACAATGCAGAAACTGGGCTTGAGCTACTTAAAAATGGAACGATAAATGGCAAAAAGAGCAAAAATGTAAAGCTAAACGACTTTTTGATCTCGGCATATCAAAGCGATCTTTTTAACCGCTGGCTTAGCAAACGCGTTGAGATTTCAAGGTTTGTGCAGGATTTTAGCCTAGGCGAGCTAGCTCAAATTTACCCGTATCTGGGCGGCGAAAATTTGAAAAATTTAAAATCGCAAAAGAGATTTTTTAAGCTGATAGAGGGCGAAGTTTTGGGTCACTACCCGCACGGCAAGTGCTTTTTGTGTGAGGATTTGGACGCAGAGGGCGCGCGCTTTGACGCTAGAGATATCACTAGCTGCGGGCTGATCGCGGGTGTGAAGGCGTATGAGGCGCAGGGCGCGGCGAGAATGGTCGAGGATCAAATTTTCGAGCAAGCAAATGAATATAAAGCTAAAATGACGGGGTCTAGGCGTTTTGCGTGGTGTTATTTAGAGGATACGAGCTACAAATACAACGAGGAAAAGGCGCACTTTACGATAAATTTTATGCTGCAAAAAGGAAGCTACGCGACTGTTGTGCTAGAAGAAATCTTGCATAAAAATATCTTTGAGTAGGGCGGCGGCTCATCTTGCGAGTACTTTTAAATGATTTTTGCGTCTATGCTGGTAACTGCAAGCAGAGTATAAATTTCGCTCCGCGATAGGCTGTATGCCTTACTTTTGGACGAAATTTACTTCTTTTGTTTAGCTACGAGCATAGTGGCACAGAAAACACTTAAAACCATCTCACAAGACTTTGCCTTAACTTTCAAGTTTAAATTTTGTAAGTCAAAATCTGCCTCGCCTGACGCTCTTTAAAAGCTGTGAGCGAAGCGGTACAAAAATACTTTACTTTATTGTTTTAAGCTCAAATTTGCGCACTAAGACCCGTACCTTAACATCACTAAATTTTACCCGTGGAGCAAGACACGAGCGACGTGAAACACGAGCATTTCTAGGCTCGTTTAGATATAATGAGTTTGCAAATTTATATTTTAAAAGGATTAAAAATGGCGAATATTTTTCTTTGCTCTTATTTCGCAGAGGTTGCGAGCAAGATTAATGAAGTGGTAAAATTTCAAGGCAAAGATATTGTTTTTATCGATACGGCAGCAAAATTTGAAGAGGTAAATTTTTACGTAGATGAAGCGGTGGAAATTTTAGAAAATTTTGGTGCGAAGCTAAGACGCCTTGACGTCTCTTGCTCTCAGAGTTCTGTCGTATCGGTGTCTAGTCAAGATAAGCCATTTTGCTACGATAAAATTTTAGCCACTATTAATGAGTGCGACATCATTTACGTTAGCGGCGGAAATACGTTTTATCTGCTTAATGAGCTGCGAAAATCGTGCGCCGCCCAAGCCATAAAAAATGCGGTCAAAGCGAGTAAAATTTATATCGGTGAGTCAGCAGGGGCGATCGTGGCCGCGCCAGATACGAAATATGCTACACTGATGGATGAAAATAGTGCAAATATGAGCGATTTTACAGGCTTAAATTTGGTGGATTTTTTCACAGTACCACACTTTGGTTGTGAGCCTTTTGTGGAGGCTACACGCGAGATAATTAAAAAATTTGGCAATTCTTGTGATTTGCGTCCTATAAATAATGCAGAATTTATCGCACTTTAATATAAAAATACAGCTGTTTTAAGAGTAAAAATTTATATAAAACGTAAGCTGGACTTTTGCTCAAAGGGTTGTCTATAAAGTCACTTTTTTGTGTGTAAAATTATATGGCTTAGAAGAAGTAAGTGTAGTTGCAATAAAAGCTAAAGCTATAAATTTAAGCCAAAACCGCTATAATTTCGCTCTGGCACGGTAAGCGGTCGCTTTTGCACCATGCAAAAGAGGAAAGTCCGAGCTGCGATAAGACAAGGTTCCATCTAACGGATGGCTAGGGAAACCTAAGGGATAGTGTAACAGAAAGTAGACTTCCGCTTTGGCGGTAAAGGTGAAACGGCGGAGTAAGAGCCCACCGGCACGCTTGGTAACTTGCGTGGCCATATAAACCCAACCTGCAGCAAGAAGGGATGGTTTCGGTCTTATATTAAAACCCTTCGCTAGAGCTTGTTTGTAAAAGCAAGCGTAGATAAATGATCGCTCAAGACAGAACTCGGCTTAACGCCGTGCCTTTAATTTTATAAAAACAGGTTAGTTTGTTACGTATTTTTGAGCTTTTTGTAGTTTTATAAGCTCATTTTGAATATGTGAAGACTTGCTTTTTAAAAGCTCTATTGCTCCACCAATTAGTGCTTGTGCTTCTTGTGCTAGAGCTAGGCTTGTAAACATATCCTCACTAAAATTTTGGGACAATGCAGCTATCTTGCTTGTGTCTTCGTTTATCAATGCTAATTTAAACTCATTAATCCAACTATTCACCTGAAGTTACCTCTCTCCATGCTTCAGATAGTTGCTTTACGACATTGGTTACTTCGTTTAAAGCTACGACATCGTTTTGTATATTTGCCATAGCAAGAAGCTGCATCTGTCTTGTGTAGAGACCGCTAAGATAGTGGGCTACGTCGCCTTGAGAATAATCAAGCGAATTTAAAAGCTCAACAAAAATAGCGTTTGTCCTATTAATATAATAAACTTTTTTCTCTATATCTCCAGCTTCTATCGCCTTTTTTGTACGAAATATAAATTTTAAAATTCCGTCATAAAGCATTTCTATTAATTTAGTCGGGGACTCGATGCCCCCGAAACTCGACTGTGCGTATGCACTATATGCACTTTGATTCATCTTTCTCTCTTATTTTCTACTATTTATCTCTGCATCTATTATTGATTTTAGTGTTGAGAACTGATTTTCTAAGCTTGCGATGATAGCGTTGTACTTTATAAAGCGCTCTTGCATTGTTGTATATTTCTCATCTAAAAGCTTTTGTGTGCTCTCTTTATTTTTTGTGATCGACTCGTTTTCGTCTTTTAGCTGATTTTGCATAGCGATCATTGTGCCTTTTTTACCAACGACACCATCAAGCATTTTAGCTAGCTTTGTAAATAGCCCATCTGTCTTTTTGGTTACTGGATTTATGGTAGCTTCATTCATACCTAGAGCTGTTAAGGCTGAATTTTTACCTTTTACTTCGATATTTTCGCCATCGCTTCTTTTTAAGACGATTCTTTTGCCACTTTTATCAAGACTAGCTGTAACTCCAGTTATACCAGCGTCATTTATAGCTTGTTGAAGTTTTAGTGCGTTCTCTTCGGCTGTGGCTGTGGCAGTAGTTGAGAACGTAACCGACTTGCCGTTTATCGTAAGATCACCAGCTTTTATGTCTAATGCTCCAGCACTAACAGTCGATGCTCCCATATAGCTTATTGGCTCGATCTTGCTTGATCCCATGAAAAATTTCTGAATCTCTTCAGGATCTTTGCTAAGAGCTGCATTTAGCTTATTTAGATCAAGCTGAAGCTGTCCGTCTTTATCAGGCACTATGCCATATTTGCTTAATGCTTTACCTTCGCTATCTTGTCCATTTACAAGACGACCAATGTTTGATCTTAAGCTTGAAATTTCGCTAACGCCTTGGAAAGTGCCAGCTCCTTTTTCCTCGTCATATTTTGTAGCTATGCCAAGGTTCATGGTCATTAGGTTGTAGTCTTTGATAAATTCTTCAACCGCTTTTATTACCTCTTTTGTATCTTGAGAGACGCTCACGTTTGTTTTGCCAGTTTCATTTAATGTAATAGAAATTCCCGGTCTTAAGTCGTTGAAGGTATTTTTGCTTCTCTTTACATTTACTCCGTTATATGTAAATTCCGCATCTTGTGCCTTTAAAATTCTATTTTTTTCAAAATTTGATGTCATCTTTGGTGTGCCATCAGGATTTGTTAGCAGAGTGCCATTTGCATCTTTATCTTGAAACTGCGTACTATCCCAGCCAATTTTATCTAAAACACCAGCTGTATCATTTGAAAATTTAATAGTCTGTGTTGCGCCAGTGTTGCCTGATTGAAGCATGATTTGATTTGGCTTATCTCCGCCAACATTTAAAATTCTAGCTTGCAATTTACCACGACTAATATCATTTATCTTGTCTACAATATCTTGATATGTGGTTGATCTAGTTACGCTAATAGAAAATTTTTGTCCATCGATCTCAACATCAAAAGAGCCGTTATTTGTCGCACCTACTAAGTTTGAAGCGTTTTTGAAATTTTTGCTTTGAAATGTATCTTTTTGAGCAAGTTTTTGCACATCGATACTAAAATTTTGCACGCTAACGCCATTTGCCGCTGAGGCTGTTACGCTTTTGCCAGCATTATTTGTAGTTCTTTTTAGATAAAGTGCCTCTCCACCAAGTGTTTTGCCACTTACGTTTACGTTACTAACTAGAGTTTTTAGTGCTGCAAGGTCTTTTTGCTTTAGATCATTTCTTTCTAGCCTTTTTGTTAAAGGCTTGATCTGTCCTGCCTCATCTGCTTCTTTTAATTTCTTGATAAGATCATCATTTAGTCCACTATTTTTTGTACCTAAGCCTAAATTTGTTACGTTACCTACTGCCATTTTTAACTCTCCTTGTCAAAAAGTATTCCGATACTTTCTTTGAAATACTCGCTTATTCTTATAGCTTCTTTGCTTGGTAGTTGTGTTATCTCTTCGCCAGTTTTAGCATCTTTTACTTGCACAACCATTAAATTTAGCTTCTCGTTGTAAGCAAATCTTACATTAGTATCAAGCTGTTGCATTTGATAGTTCAGTCTATCGGTGACCTCTCTTGTTCTTTTGGCAAGCTCTTCGTTGCTAAGCCCGTCTAGCTCGTTAATGTCTTTTTTTTCATTGTTTTTATCAGCACTTAATTTAACATCAGAATGCTCTATAGGTCTGCTGTCTATTTGACGCTGAGCAGATGTGCTCATGCTCGTATCTAGCACCTGATTTGCTGCTACCTTAAAGATTTCCATAGTTTTACTCCTTAAAACTTACGTTAGCTTCTACATCGGTAAAATTTTAAAATCCTTTAGTGTTTATATAAATTTTTGATTATTTAGGCTAAAATCGAGCAAAAATTTATAGGAAGAGATATGAAAATTTCATTTGAGTGCGAGTGTATTTTACTTCAAAAGACACTGCTACTTTTTTGTGGAAATTTGGCTGCTCATCATAAGGATTGTGATTTTGTAGTGAGTGACCGCGAGATTGCGACAAAAAAACCGCTATTTATAATAGGTAAAAATGCTCATCTTTCTCATCCTTTTACCAAGACAACACTTCTTGATACGCTTGAAGAATTTTACTCAGCTATGCAAATTTCAAAAGCAAATGAGCTAAATGAAGCTAAAAATGAAAAGGGCTTAGAGGAGAAAATTTCACTTTTGATAGATAAATTTAAAGCCGATCTTCTTGAAATTCTAAGGGTAAATCAGTGAAGCTTTACACTAAAATCTCAAGTGGTAAATTTAAAGGTAAAAGGCTTGAGCTGCCAAGCCTAAGCACGACTAGAAGCACAAAAAGCATCGTAAAAGAGTCCTTCTTTAACGTCATTAGAGATGAAATTTACTCGCTTACATTTATAGAGAGCTTTGGTGGAAGTGGCGTGATGGCAAGCGAGGCCGTTAGCAACGGAGCACGTGAGGCTATCGCTATTGAAAAAGATAGAGCCGCTTTTAAGATCACACAAAACAATCTTGCTAGCCTAGAGTGCTCAAATTTAAAAGCAATAAATGGCGATACCTTTTCTGTTTTACCCGATATTGTAAATTCTCAAAGTGGCAAGGTCTTGCTCTATCTTGATCCCCCATTTGACATAAGAGCTGGCTTTGATGGCATCTACGAAAAGCTTGTAAATTTAATCTCACAGCTAAAAAAAGAGAAAATTTATATGATAGTTTTTGAACACAACAGCAACTTTAAATTTAGTGATGAAATTTCTACATATAAACTTGTAAAATTTAAAAAATTTGGAGCTACTTCGCTCTCTTACTTCCAATAAATTTTTATAGTAAATTTGGAACATCTTTTGCTTTAAAACCTAAAATAGCTAAATTTTAGGAAAAAATATGAAAAAAATTTTATCTTTTGTAGCAGCTTCAGTGATAGCTACTTCAGCCTTTGCTACGCAGATAAAAGAGCTTGCAAACATCGTTGGCGTAAGGGATAACCAGCTAATAGGCTACGGCCTTGTTGTCGGACTAAACGGCACAGGTGATGGCTCAACGTCAAAATTTACTATCCAGTCTCTATCAAACATGCTTCAGGGTGTAAACGTAAAGATAAATCCAGATGATATCAAGTCCAAAAATGCAGCTGCTGTTATGGTAACAGCCAAGCTTCCAGCGTTTGCAAGACATGGCGACAAGCTTGACGTCGTGATCTCATCTATCGGTGATGCAAAAAGTTTGCAAGGTGGCACTCTTCTCATGACACCACTAAAAGGTGTTGATGGTGATATTTACGCTTTGGCCCAGGGTGCTTTAAGTATCGGTGGTAAAAGTGTGGGCAGATCAGGTGGGAACCACCCAACCGTCGGTTCTATCCTAAATGGAGCTTTGGTTGAGCGAGAAGTAACTTATGACATTTACAATCAAGACACTATAAGACTAAGTCTAAAAGATACAAATTTTAAAATCGCTCTTGATATCCAAAATGCCATAAATGCAAATATTTCTGATGATGCTGCAAAGGCGATCGATCCAAGAACGGTTATCGTTAAAAAGCCAGATGATGTTAGCATTATCGAGCTTGCAAGCGCTGTGCTTGATCTTGATGTGGAGTATAAGCCAGATGAAAAGATAGTGGTTGATGAAAGAACTGGCACGATAGTAAGTGGCATAAATGCTGTGGTTAGCCCAGTTGTTTTAACGCATGGTGCAATCACAATAAAAATAGAGCCAAATAGCTACGATGAAGCAGCACAAAATGATGTAAATATAGGAAGCGATACATCTGTCGCACCTAGCCAAAATTTACTTAAAATTTCAGGCGAAAAAACTACTGTTGCAAATGTAACAAGAGCGCTAAATAAGCTTGGAGCGACACCAAGTGATATCATATCGATACTTGAAAATTTAAAGCGAGTTGGTGCGATACAAGTCGATCTGGAGATAATATAATGCAAATAGATAACACCTTAGCGCTAAATTCATACAATGAAATTTCTACAAATAAGATAAAAAACGCAAATGCTAAACAAGATGCACTTTTAAAAGAGCAAACTGATGCGTTTGAGGCATATATGGTAAAGGCTGTTCTTGATATTGCTTTAAAAGAAGACGAGCACAACTCGCTATATCCAAAGGCTGCTGGTAGCGACATTTATAGGTCAATGTATAACGATGCAATGAGTAAAGCATTGAGCGGAAATCTTGGTTTTTCAGAACTTTTGTACGATTTTTTAAAGAGAGACTCTTAAGTAAATTTATATTCTGCCGATGTAGTGATATAAACATTTTATTTTAAGAGGTATGAATATGATAACACCTTTGAATCAAAGACCAAATTTTCAGGCAAATACGCTAAATAAAAATAGCGATGCCAAAGTCGAAACTCAGAGTAAAGAAGTAAGAACAAACGAAAACGCAAAGCTAAAAGAGATAGCTGATGCCATAGCAAATGGCACTTATCAGGTTGATATCTCAAAAACGGCTAGGGCTGTGGCTGATGCGCTGCTGTAATTAAGGAATTTAAATGATAAAAAAGCTTTTGGACGAGGCTATAGGCGAGCTTGATGAGCTCATAAATTTAACCATACAAGATATCGCAAATATAAAAGAGGCTAAGCACTCAAGCGTTGATGAGAGTGTAAAGAAAAAAAATGCCTTAGTTCGTGCATTTGAAGATACAAAAAGAGCACTAGATAAAGAGCTTTTAAAGGTATCAAAAGAGAGCGGTACGACTACACTTGCTAGTGTTTTAGACGATGAAGTGAAGTCAAAGCTTGTACTTATGCGTTCAAAGCTTGAAAATTTACATAAAGTTAATAAAGAATATGCAAGACATGTTGTTGCTGTTAAAGAATTTTTTGACTCACTTAATGAAAAAATTTTTGGAACTAAAACGAGTGAATACGGCCAAGATGGAAATAGCATAGATAATAATTTTTATAAATCAAGGGTTTAAAAAATGGCTAATATTTTTATGTCATTAGGCACGGGTGTTTCAGGACTAAATGCGGCCCAGCTTCAAATAAGTACAACCGGAAATAATATCGCAAACGCTGATAGCAACTACTATACAAGGCAGCGTGTTGTCCAATCCGCATCTCCAGCGATGAATACAGTACCTGGCGGAGTTGGTACAGGCACGCAAGTAGATACTATAACAAGACTTCATGATGAGTTTGCCTACTCAAGACTAAAATACTCATCGTCAAATTTAGAAAACACAGCCTATAAACAAAGAATTTTGCAAGAAGCTACAAAATATTTTCCTGATCTAAAAGATAATGGAATGGTGAAAGATATTCAGGAGTATTTTTCCGCGTGGAATAACTTTGCTTCAAATCCTAATGCAGGTGCTCAGAAAGTAAATTTGATAAATAAAGCAAGTGTATTGACTGCAAGTATTAACCGCTCGTCAAAGATGCTTTATGATATGCATGAAAAGATTGATGAAACAATAAAAATAAATATAAATGAGATAAATTCGCTAGGCAGGCAAATAGCAAATATTAATAAGCAAATCCAAAGAATAGAATCAGGCGCGGATGCTGGTATAAAAATAAATGCAAATGATCTTCGTGATAAACGTGATGAGCTTGAGCTTGCTATGTCAAAGCTGGTAAATACGGCAGTTTATAAAAGCGATCTAAAGAGCAATTCTAGGGTAGATACAGGAATAACAGATCAAGGAAAATACTACAATCTAAACATTGGCGGTGTAAGTATCGTTGATGGTGTAAATTTTCATGAAATTTCTATGAGTTCAACCGAAAGTGGAAGATATACAAAAATTTATTATGAAAGAGAAGATGGTAGAAGAATCCCAATGGAGGAAAAGATTACAGGTGGTAAAATTGGAGCTGCACTTGATCTTAGGGGTAGAAACTACGAGCCAGATAATGATAAATTTAGTGACGGAACGATCCAAAAATACATTGATAATTTAAATACATTTAGTAAAACATTGATAACAAGTACAAATAATATCTATGCCGAATCCGCAGTTGAAATTTCTAACTCAGATCCGATAAGTTATTTAGAAGGCGATAAGACATTGATGAATCATGATAATAGTATAAGAAACGGAAGTTTTGAAGCTATTGTTTATGATAACAAAGGCAATATCGTGGCTAGAAAAACTATAAATGTAAATGGTACGACGACGATGAATGATACAAGATATGGTAACTCTATCGTCAAAGACTTTAACTCAAACTCAGATGACAATAAAGACAATAATATGCTAAATGACGTTGATGACTTTTTTGAGGCGTCATATTTTTATGATAAAAATACTCAAAAAGGTACATTTTCTCTCATTCCAAAACAAGCTCAAGGGCTTTATAGTATATCGATAGTCGATCACGGTACAAATTTTCCAGGCGCTGTTGGCATAAATAGATTTTTTTCAGGTACTGACTCAAATAGTATCGGCATAAATCAAAATTTTACCCAAGACCACACAAAGCTTCGTGCCTATTCAAAGCCAGTTATCGGAAATAATGAAGTTGCTAATAAAATGATCCAGCTTCAGTATCAAAAGCAGACCTTTTACTCAAGTGGTATAGCGCTTGATAGAGATGAGACGATTGAGGGATATTACCGCTATCTTACGACTGACATGGCGAGTGATACAGAGGCAAATAATACGATCCACGATACAAATACATCTTTACAAAAGACAGCTGAAGAGGAATTTCAATCAACAAGTGGCGTAGATACGAACGAAGAGCTTACAAATTTGATCCGCTTTCAAGCAAGTTACGGCGCAGCGGCAAAGATCATCACGACAGTTGATCAAATGCTTGACACGCTTCTTTCACTAAAACAATGAGCGAGTTAAAGAGCCTTTTAGACTCGCACGTACTTAGTAAAAATACAAATTTGGGGCTGTTTGAAGCCCCAGATCCACTTCAGGTAGCCACTAAATTTAAAGAGCCAAACATAGCACTCATTTGTGCTTTATTTGCTTATGGCAACGCAAAAATGATAGTGAAATTTCTAAATTCGCTTGATTTTAACTTGCTTGATGAGAGTGAGCAAAATATCAAGAAAAATTTATCAAATTTCAAATACCGCTTTCAAAATGAAAATGATGTGAGAGAAATTTTTATTACTCTCTCACGCCTTAAAAAAGAGGGTGACATAGAGGAAATTTTACGCCATGGTCTTGCAAAAAATGGTGAGATGATAGAGGGCGTAAATGAGCTTATTAAATTTATTTACGGGCTAAATTCTTACCACTCGGACGGATATGAGTTTTTCTTTGGCAAGAGCTTTAGTAAAGAGCCACAAAGCCCATATAAACGCTATAATATGTATCTTCGCTGGATGGTTAGAGATAGCGACATCGACCTTGGGCTATTTAAAAACTTACCAAAAGATAGGCTTTTGATGCCGCTTGATGTTCATACGCATAGAGTTTCTTTAAATTTAGGACTTATAAACAGAAAGAGCTACGATTTCAAAGCAGTCATGGATCTTACAAAAAAACTTAGAGAATTTGACGAGCTAGACCCGATAAAATACGACTTCGCGCTTTATAGAATAGGGCAGAGTAAAGAGTTAGAAACTATCATAAAAAATCTCAAAAAATAAAAATTATTGCTAAATTTTTAAATTTAGGGTAGACTTGCCATACAATTTTATCCATAAGGAGCTTGTATGAAAAAAATCGTTTTACTAAGTGCAGTTCTAGGAACTTTGCTTTTTGCTCACGAAGGTCATCACTTTGATGCAAAAGCTGGAGAGCATCTAGTTATACCTGTTAATGAACTAAGCGAGAAGGGCGATAAGAGTGTCGGCGAAGTAGTAGCTGTTAAGACAAACTACGGCGTTGCATTTTTTCCAAATTTAAAAGGACTTACTGCAGGACTACACGGATTTCACATCCATGAAAATGCTGACTGTGGTGCGACTGAAAAAGGCCTTGGTATGAAAGCAGGCGGTCACTGGGATCCAGCTGGCACAAAGATGCACTCTTTTGCATGGGACGACAAGGGTCACAAAGGCGATTTGCCAGCACTTTACGTAGATGCTGAGGGCAATGCGAACTATCCAGTGCTAGCCCCAAAGATAAAAAGTCTTGACGAGCTAAAAGGTCACTCATTAATGGTTCATGTTGGTGGTGATAATCATAGCGACAATCCAAAAGCACTTGGCGGTGGCGGTGCTAGAATGCTTTGTGGCGTTATTAAGTAATCACTTTAATAAACGAGTCTTTGAGCTAGATCTAAAGGCTCGTTTAAATTTATAAATTTCAAAAATCTCTCATTTTAAATATAAAAATTTTACAAAAAGATAAGTACAAATAAATTACAATCTGCTTTTATTTCAATTATCAAAAGAGCAAAAATGGATTTTGATCTACTTAGTTATGTCGTTTTTTTTATAGCTGCGTTTTTAGGTGGTTTTATCGATTCTATCGCTGGTGGAGGTGGGCTTATAACGCTTCCAGCTATTATGGCGATGGGCGTACCACCACATCTTGCACTTGGCACAAATAAGCTTCAAGGTGTCTTTGGCAGCTTTACAGCGACTTTAAATTTCACAAAACGGGGATTAATTAATTATAAAGAGTGCTTTGTAGGTATCATCTTTACTTTTATTGGAGCTATCATCGGAGCGGTGGTTATCCTATTTTTAAATACAAATTTTTTAAAGATAATTATCCCATTTTTACTGATTGCTATTTTTATCTATACGCTTTTTATGCCAAAAGTCGGCGAAAATGATAGAGCTGCAAAGATGAATGAAAAACTATTTTATGTAGTTTTTGGGCTGATACTTGGCTTTTATGATGGTTTTTTTGGTCCAGGAACAGGCTCTTTTTGGACATTTGCGATAGTGGCATTGATTGGGCTAAATTTAAAAAAGGCTGTCGCTCATACGAAACTCTTAAATTTTACTAGCAATATCGTTGCTCTTGGTATTTTTATAGCCGGCGGACAGATGCTTTGGGCTGTTGGATTTTTGATGGCAGTTGGTCAAATTTTAGGCGCATATTTTGGATCAAATCTTGTCATTAAAAAAGAGGTCAAATTTATTAGAACAATGTTTCTAATGGTAGTTGCAGTGACTATTTGTAAATTGATTTTCGATTATTTCAGAGTTTAAAATTAAAAATGTTTTAACAATAATTTTGTTACAATCACGCAAAATTCTAAATCCAAGGTAAATTAATGAAAGATTTGTTTCTATTTTCAAATTTCCTAAATAGCTCCCACGCCTTTATCTATGCGTTTCACTTTCTGCTTGTAGCTTTGATTGTTATCATAGTTGCTTATATAGCAAGGAGTAAGATGCAGCTTGTACCAAGAGGTCTTCAAAATATAGTTGAAGCTTATTTGGAGGGTGTTATATCGATGGGAAGAGATACTTTAGGTAGTGAAAAACTAGCAAGGAAATATCTCCCACTTGTTGCAACTATCGGTTTTATCGTATTTTTTTCAAATGTTGTAGGTATTATTCCTGGATTTGAGTCACCAACATCAAGTCTAAATTTAACTCTAGTTTTGGCTTTAGTTGTATTTGTTTATTACAACTTTGAGGGCATTAGAGAAAATGGATTTTTCAAATACTTTGGGCACTTTATGGGGCCGAATAAATTTCTAGCTCCTATTATGTTTCCAGTTGAAGTCATCTCGCATCTTTCACGTGTAGTTTCGCTATCATTTCGTCTTTTTGGTAACATCAAAGGCGATGATTTGTTCTTACTTGCGATGCTTACACTTGCGCCTTGGTTTGCTCCACTTCCAGCTTTTGCGCTTCTAACGCTTATGGCTGTTTTGCAAACATTTATCTTTATGATGCTAACTTACGTTTATCTAGCTGGTGCCGTTGCTATTAGTGAGCACGAGCATTAAAATTTAAAGCCATATTTTTATATGGCTTTTACTTTTTAAAATTCTTTAAATTTCTAAATCACCTTCTTTATTTTCCAGTCAAAACGCTCATTTTTAGATATTTTAAAAGAAAGTATCGCTAAAATACGCCTTAAAAATTTGCATAAATTTAAAGGTAAAAATATGTTTGAAGTCGTTATAGGTTTAGAAGTTCACACTCAGCTTAATACAAAAACTAAAATTTTCTGCTCTTGCTCAACTAGCTTCGGAGACGAGGCGAATACTCACGTTTGTCCGACCTGCCTAGCGCTTCCTGGAGCGCTACCTGTGCTAAACAAAGAAGCTGTCAAAAAAGCAATTAGCTTTGGCACGGCGATAAACGCTAAGATAAATAAAAAATCAGTCTTTAATAGAAAAAACTACTTCTACCCAGACCTTCCAAAGGCATATCAAATTTCCCAGTTTGAGATCCCTATCGTAGAAGGTGGCGAGCTAATAATCGACGTAAATGGTACTAAAAAACGTATCGGTGTAACAAGAGCACACCTTGAAGAGGACGCTGGAAAGAACATCCATGAAGAAACCGAGAGTCTGGTTGATCTAAACAGAGCCGGCACGCCACTTCTTGAGATAGTTAGTGAGCCAGATCTTAGAAGCAGTGATGAGGCGGTGGCTTATCTTAAAAAATTGCACTCAATCCTTCGCTTTTTAAATATAAGTGATGCGAATATGCAAGAGGGTAGCTTTCGCTGCGATGCAAACGTCTCTATCCGTCCAAAAGGCGACACCAAACTTTATACAAGAGTCGAGATAAAAAACCTAAACTCATTTAAATTTATCCAAAAAGCGATCGATTACGAGGTGGAGCGCCAAAGTGCAGCGTGGGAGGATGGCAAATACGATGAAGAGGTCTATCAAGAGACAAGGCTATTTGACACGACAAATTTAGTGACAAGATCAATGCGTGGCAAAGAGGATAGTGCGGAGTATAGATACTTCCCTGATCCTGACTTGCTGCCTGTTGAAGTGTCAGAGCAGATGTATAACGAAGCGATAAAAATTCCAGAGCTTGCCGAGCAAAAGGTCGCAAGATATGTTAGCGAGCTAGGCGTAAAAGAGAGTGATGCACTAAATTTAACCCAAAGTGTTGAGATGGCTAGATATTTTGAAGAGCTGATCGCTGCTGGAATTCAACCAAAGCTTGCTACTACATGGCTCATAGTCGAGCTTCTTGGCCGCTTAAATAACGGCGTAACGATCGAGACTAGCCCAGTTAATAGTACCAAAATGATAAATTTACTAAAACGTATAGAAGATGGCACGATAAGCGGCAAGGCTGCAAAAGAGGTTCTGGACTACCTAATGGAAAATGATGCGGACGTCGATAGCGTCATCGAAAAGCTTGGTTTAAAACAAGTGAGCGACGACTCAGCTATCATCGCGATCATAGATCAAATTTTGGCTGCAAACGCCGACAAGGTCGAAGAGTATAAAAACGGCAAAGATAAGATGTTTGGATTCTTTGTCGGTCAGGTGATGAAAGAGGGCAAGGGTGCATTTAATCCAGGCAAGGTCAATGAGCTTTTAAAGGCTAAAATAGGCTAAAAAAGGGCTAAAATGAGCATAGCAGTCATCGGAGCTGGCAAGTGGGGCAGTGCGCTATTTCACGCTTTTAGTGAAAATAACGAGTGCGTCATCAGCTCAAGAACGCCAAGAGACATGCCAAATTTTGTAAGATTAGAAGAGGCTTTGGAGTGCGAATACCTAGTCTGCACAATCCCAACGCAAGCTACAAATTTATGGCTAAAGCAAAACTACAAAAACAAAGGTCAAAAGATCCTAGTCGCCAGCAAGGGCATAGACACGGCAAATCTCAAATTTCTAAATGAAATTTATGAAGACTTTGTTGATAGAGAAAATTTGGCCTTTCTTTCAGGGCCGACCTTTGCAAAAGAGATCATGCAAAAGCTACCTTGCGCTTTGGTGGTAAATTCTAAAAATGAAAATTTAGCTTTGAAATTTGCTTCATTTTTCCCAAGCTATATGAAAGCCTACACCTCAGATGACGTGATCGGCGCTGAAGTGTGTGGGGCGTATAAAAACGTGATCGCCATAGCTGGCGGCATCTGTGACGGCCTTGGTCTTGGTAACAACGCAAGAGCAAGCCTAATTTCACGTGGGCTTGTCGAGATGGCTAGATTTGGCAAATTTTTTGGCGCAAAAGATGAGACATTTATGGGGTTAAGCGGCGCAGGTGATCTTTTCTTGACTGCTTCATCGATACTCTCTCGCAACTACCGCGTAGGTCTTGGCATCGCAAGGCACGAGAGATTAGAAAAAATTTTAAATGAGCTTGGCGAAGTGGCTGAGGGCGTCGATACTGCAAAGGCTATTAGCAAGATCGCCAAAGAAAAGGGTATATATGTGCCGATCGCTAGCGAGGTTGAAAATATGCTAAATGGCAAAGACGTTTTTGAGAGTGTCAAATCGCTTTTGGGAAGAAGATGAGAGCTTTAAAATTTATACTTTTTGTGTCCATTTTTGCTCTGGAGCTTAATGGCGCAGAAGTGAGCCTAAGAGCTAAGGTCTCGCAGATGATAATGGTTGGCTTTAATGGAGCTAGCACAAAGGACGCTGCGTTTCGTGCGATGCTAAGCGATGCTGGATATGAGAGGTTTGGCGGTGTGATGCTACTTGGCAGAAACGTGACTAGCAAAGCCCAGTTAAAAGCTAGCATAAAAGCTATCAAAGAGAAAAGTCCTAAAATTTTCATCGCTATCGACGAAGAGGGTGGCAACGTAAGCCGTATGAAGGATAAGAGCTTTGATGGCCCATATCCTAGCGCATACGAGGTCGCAAGCACGCTTGATATCAAAAGCGCATACGATCTCTACTCAAAAATGGCTATAAATTTAAAAGAGTGCGGCATAAATTTAAATTTCGCCCCAGTGGTCGATCTACATGACGAAAACTCGCCGATCATCGCTGCTAAGCAAAGGGCGTTTAGCGAGTATGCAAGCAAGGTTGTGATCTACGCTGATGCTTTTATGGACGCATTTAAAGAGCAGGGCATCCTAACAACACTTAAGCACTTCCCAGGACATGGCAGCTCAAAAGAGGACTCGCATAAAAATAAGAGCGAAGTCACGCTAAGTAAAGATGCGCTGCTACCATATAAAGACGCCATAAGCACTGGTAGAGCGCAGATCATCATGGTCGGGCACCTTTTTGTAAAAGGCATAGACGAGGATAACCCAGCCACACTTTCTAAAAAAATAATAACCGATCTCTTACGAAATGAGCTTAAATTTAATGGCGTGGTTATCAGCGATGATATGCTAATGAAAGGCGTTGGCGACGAAGCTTTAGCGCAAAAAGTGGTGAAATTTATAAACGCTGGTGGCGACATCTTGCTCTTTAGCGAGTTCAAGATAAATAACCAAAGAACGGCCGATCTAGTCGCTCAAATCATAGTCGATGCAGTAAACGAGAAAAAGATCAGCAAAGAGCGAATCGATGCTTCATATAAGAGGATAATGGCTCTAAAAGCGAAGCTTTAATGGTTGCTCTGATGAGTTGCAATCCACTTATTAAGAAATAGAAAATTAGAGTGGAATTTTAAGAGACTTTAAAAAGTACTTTAGACTAGTAAATTTCTAGCAATCTCGTCTTTTTCTAAATCAAAGTATAAAACATTAAGCCACATATTGTTTTCATATCTAAATTTCATAGCTTTTTGGTCAACACCACTTATTCTTGGGTAGACAAGATAAAGCCTACCGCACTCGTATTTCTTACCGTAAGCGTAGAGTTGATATAGGTCGGCTTGTGAGATATCATCTCTTGACTTAACTATCTTCCATTTTGTGTCGGCTATAAATTTGCTTTCTAAAAATATGTCAGGCCTTAGTCTAAAGCCCTTTGGCTCTTCTACTAGGTGTTTTTCGGAGTGTTGCAAGCTAACATCTGCACGCTTTTTCTTTATAAAATTTCCGACATAGCTTTCAAAAAGCGTATTCATATCAAACAGCAAAGCAAAAGCTACATCGCTACCTCTATACGGGCTAAACGACTTATTTTGTAAAAATATCTTACTCCATAAAAGCGCTTGCTCATAGTGTTTTGTTTGGCGATTTAGTTTTAATCGGCTAAAGTCTGCGTTTATATCGGAGCTAGATAAAATTTCATCAAAGATAAATAAATATTCCCTAATAAGCCGTTGATTTTTGCTTGATTTTGAGTGCCTGTATAAAAACTCGAGCGTACTTTTTATGAGGCGATTTTCGGCTCTATCTATGGAAAATTCCTGATAGCAAACGTAAAATCTCTCTTTATGGATGATATTTTTACGTATTTGCTCCGAGATTTTTAGCTTTCCTTTTAAAAATTTTAGATTATCCTCAAGCTCTACATAGTCGCTTTTTATGCCTATTTTTATGAGTTTTGATACTTCATCTAGGAACATCAATATAAAAATTTCAAGAAGTGGTAGATTTAAACTTTTTAAATTCGCAATGTTTATATTTTTAAATGGATGATTTTTTAAAGTTTTTAACATTCTTAGTAAAATTCTTTTAGAATTTTCTACCGCTTCTTTATTGTTGCCATTATCGTTATCGTGGATCTTTGGAAGTATCTCAAGGCTATCGCCACTTTTTGTCTGGATGATACCGACGTAGTTTTGAGCTTGTAAAAAATCGCTCTTTTTGTCTCTGCCGGGCTTTAAAAACTCCACTGTGGCAAAATTTTCTCTAGTAAATGCATCTACGGCGTTAAATAGGTCTTGGTTATCTTCCGGGCGAAATTTTTCAAACTCTATTAAGTATTTGGTCATTGCTCTTGCATTTTGTTTTGTTCGTAAATTTTTATATAGCTTTCTGGCTCTTCAAAGGCTTCAAATTTTATCTCATATAAAATTTTATCCGTTTCATATTCTTTGCCATCCAAAACAAGTAATTTTCTATCTTTCTCTTTTTCTTTTATAAACCCATTATCCCCTAATACTAGCCTTATCTTTTCCCAATCGTCGTAAAAATACTCTTGTAGTAGCGGTAAAATTTTGTTTTTAAAGACATTTGCAAGCGTTTCCATGTCTGACACATTTATAAAATAAGCATGTCCTATCGTGTGGTCTCTGTCGTAAAGATACTCTATGCGTTCGTTTATCGTTTTTAGCATTTGTCCGATATCTATGCCAGCAACTTCTTTTAGATTATTGTGTTCTGGTATCATCTCCACAAATTCAAACCTTCTTCTAAGAGCCGTGTCCATAAGTGCTATGCTTCGATCTGCTGTATTCATCGTGCCTATTATGTATAAATTTGACGGCACTCCAAATTTCTCTTTTGAGTATGGTAGCTCGACCATTATCTCATCAGTCGCTCCGAGCCTTTTTGATGGCTCTATAAGAGTTATGAGCTCACCAAAAATTTTAGATATATTTCCGCGGTTGATCTCGTCGATAAAGATGGCATATTTTGGTGTGTTCTCATTAAAAAACTTTTGTCGCTCCTCTTTTGACAAATCGCAAAAATCCCTAAGCTTTCCTTTGTATCCACTAAGAAGCAAAGCATTTTCGCAGCACTGATAAAAAATTCCTTTTGATATCTCATAAGTTATATTGCCATCTTCGTTTTCACTGTCAAATAGAGGCTTTATGCCCTCAATAAATTCCTCATATCCGTAGCTTTGGTGAAATGTTATAAATTTAAAATTTTCTTTAGTGTAGCTTGTTCCTGCTTTTTGCTCTTTTATCTCTTTGTATTTTTCGTAAAGTTCTATGGCTTTAGGGCACTCATTTTCAAGGGTTTCTTTGTCTACTATTCTCCACTCGCTTTTTTCATTTTTTTCAAAGATAAAAGGCTCTGTTCTTTTTGTTTTTACGTATTCACAATCTAGCCTTGCATGAGCTTGCAGGTCTCTAGAAACAGTTTGTTTTGGATCTTGAGAATTTGCTTTCAGTGCTCGCATTTTAAACAAATCATGGCTTACTATGTCGTTGTCGTTTTTTGTATATTTAAGTTTAAGCCAACCGCCATTAGTGTTTGACTCAGCTGCATCACACAAGATGGCTGCTACTACTTG
The DNA here is from genome assembly GCF_902460845.1 of Campylobacter concisus. Classification (NCBI taxonomy): domain Bacteria; kingdom Pseudomonadati; phylum Campylobacterota; class Epsilonproteobacteria; order Campylobacterales; family Campylobacteraceae; genus Campylobacter; species Campylobacter concisus. Next base: position 52,544 of record NZ_CABPVS010000005.1, read on the forward strand.
ATACCAAGTGTACTTTTCTATTTTTAATATTTCATATAGGGCGTCAGTGTCATTATTGGATTTTACATTGAGATTTTGAGTAAATTTATCCATAATCTTTGAAAGCCTATAGGTTTTTCCAGTTCCTGGAGGGCCGTATAAAATTTGATTTAGTGAAAAATTTGCTTTTATTTCTTGTTGTTGATTATTTGCTATTGGCATTGTGTATCCTTTGCCATTTTTAAATTCTATATAATAATTTACTGCGCGCATATATTTATTAAAAGTTTGTTCGTCTCTACCTGTCTTTATAAATTCTTTTTCTAAGTATTTTTTATTTGCATTGTGATAATCAGAAAATGAATAAATTTTGTTGTCTTTTAAAAAATTAATGGAGCTTCTTAAATAGGACTGATATGATTCAGTAGAGCTCTTTATCATTTTTTTATTCTCATCACAATAAATCTTAAAACCGTCATAGTCTATATCTTCAAACATACTTACTCCTTTAATTTTTAAAATTTACCAAAGTTGCTCTCACAACCCATCAAATTCTCTTTTGAGTTGGTCTCTTAAGCTCTCGGACTTGTTTTCGCCGTCTTTGAAATTTGCTCTTACAAAGCCATCAAGCTTGTCCAAGATCGCAAAGAGTTCGCTCTCCCAGTTTGCATTTTCCCGCTTTAAAAGCGCCTCGACCTTATCTCTTATCTGCTCAAGCATATCAAGCGCCTTATCCTTGTCGCCAGCCTCATTTAACACATCTTCAAATAAAATATCCTGTCTTAAGCCATTTATCTTTTTTAGGATAATGCCACAAAATTTAGGGTATTTCTCAGCATTGCTTAAATTTTCTAAAACCTCTTGTGCAGCCTTTTGATAAGCTGGCACAGCACCTTCTTCATCTAGCTTTTTGGTTAGTTTTTGTATCTGAAAATATAAAATAAGCGCTGCAAAAAACGCAAGTAGCAAATAAATTGTCACATTATTCATTTTTACTCCTTTTTCTAAATTTATCTATGCTAATTATTGCAAGTGCCAGCCAGATCATACAAAACGAGATGACCTTGTAGCCGTCCAAATTTTCGCCGTAAATGAAGACCGCGCAAAGGATCGCGATGGTTGGCGAGATGTATTGCAAATAGCCAATCGTTGTTAAATTTATCCTTGTTGCAGCTGCGTTAAAAGCGACAAGTGGCACGATGGTTACGATACTTGAGGCGATCATTAAAAGTGAGTCCTCATTTAGTCCAAAGTGGCTTTTACCTAAAAATGCTATGTAAAAAACGTAGGCAAGTGCAAATGGGAACATAAAAAATGTCTCTATAAAAAGTCCGTTAAATGCGCTAATCTTTGCTATCTTTCTAACTGCTGCGTAAAATCCAAATGAAAGTGGCAAGATAATGGAAACTAATGGCAATCCGCCTTGGGCATAAATTTGTATACTAATGGCTAAAACGACTATGTAAATGGCTAAAATTCCGCTTTTATTTAGCCTTTCTTTAAAGATGATAACACCGAGAAGCATGCTTATTAGTGGATTTATAAAATAGCCCAAACTTGTGTCAAGAATTTTTCCATTGCTAACTGCATAGACATAAACGCCCCAGTTTGTAGTGATAAATATGCCACTCAAAAATAGGATTTTTAGCGAACGAATATCTTTAAGTAAAGTAAAAATTTCGCCCATTTTGCCACTAAAATAAAGCACTCCAGCCATTAAGAAAAATGACCAAATGACCCTATGAGCTAAAATTTCATAAGCATCGACATCTTTGCTAAAGAGGTTGAAATAAACCGCCAAAAACCCCCACATAAAAAAGGCGCTAAGCGCGAGAATAACGCCTTTTTGGCTCTCATTTAGTCTTGGTATTTTTGTCGCCTTTTATAGAATTTATACTATCTATCATCAAAAGTGTGACCGAGATGGCTAGGCAGATCATTAAAAAGTATGAGCTTTTCTCCAGCCTTTCGCCGATGGCAAAAGAGACAAAAAGCATCATTATCGGCTCAAAGTATGTAAGTAGGCCAAGGACGTTTATTGGTACAAGTGTGCTTGAGAGGATCTGAGCGATGAGGGCTATGCCGCTGATAGCACCAAGCAAGATGAGCAGATAGTAGATGTTTGGATTTTGGCTCATCACGTAGTTCATATCGGCTGTGAGCGCAAAATAAAATGAGAATAAAAACATAAAAATTATCTCTATAACAAAGCTTGAGAAATTTGCAAGGTTGTAGTACTTTCTAATGGCAAAATAGACTGGATAAAGGCAAAAAACTACAGCGCTCTCCCACGAGATGCCGCCGCTTAGTATAGCTGTGCTAAAGACGCCAAGGGCTGCAAAAAATATCGAGGCTAGCTTTGTTTTAGAGAGGTGCTCTTTAAAAAATATCCGTCCAAAAAGGACCATGACTATTGGCATGATGAGGTAGCCGATAGAGACTTTTAGCGCTGATCCGTTGCTTGGAGCCCAGAGATAGAGCCACATCTGAAATGAGACAATGAGCGAGGTAGCTAGTAAAACTAGTAAAATTTTAGGTTTTAGCTTTATTTTTAGAAGTAAAAATTTGAAATTTCGCTGCTGTTTTAACAAAAAAATGGCTGCGATGACAAAAGGCATGGCAAAGATCATGCGGTATCCAACAAGAGCTTGCGTGCTGATGGGGTTCATGAGCACTGACATGTAGTAGATGCAGTTAAACAAAACAGATGCCAAAAGCGAATAAAATATGCCTTTTATCATGAAAAAATTCTGCTCCTTTTTGGGTAAATTTAAAGTAGCGATTGTAGGCAAAATATCTTTAATAGCCCATTAATGGCTTTTATTTTTTAAGTTTGCCGTGATATAATCAGCGTCTAATTTAAGGCAAAAAAGATAGGAAAATAAATGACTTGGAACCGCGATAGCTGGAGAGAATTTAATATCTTGCAACAACCAAATTACCCAGATTTAAAAGAGCTTAAAGAGGTCGAAGAAAAATTAAAATCGCTTCCTCCTTTGGTTTTTGCTGGCGAGGCTAGAAGTTTAAAAGAAGAACTTGCAAAAGTTTGCAATGGCGAGGCATTTTTGCTTCAAGGTGGCGACTGTGCTGAGAGCTTTACAAATTTTAATGCAAACAATATCAGAGATATGTTTAAGGTTTTACTTCAAATGGCGATAGTTTTAACCTTTGCTGGTGGCTATCCAGTGGTTAAAGTGGGCCGCGTGGCAGGGCAGTTTGCAAAGCCTAGAAGTAGCGATTTTGAAGAGGTAAATGGCGTTAAGCTTCCAAGCTATAGAGGTGACATCATAAATGGCTTTGAATTTGACGAAAAGGCAAGAGTGCCTGATCCAAAACGCATGATCGAGGCGTATTATCAAAGTGCATCTACGATGAACTTACTTAGAGCCTTTTCAAGAGGCGGTTTGGCCGACCTTCATCAAGTACATAAGTGGAATTTAGGCTTTGTCAAAAAGCCAGAGATCGGCGAAAAATACGCAAAACTAGCTGATGAACTAACAAAGACGCTTTCATTTATGGCAGCTTGTGGCATCACTTCAGCAAATACGCCAGTCATAAATCAAACCGCGGTTTATACATCTCACGAGGCACTTTTGCTACCTTATGAAGAGGCATTGACTAGGGTTGATAGTCTTAGCGGTGAGTGGTACGACTGCTCGGCTCATATGCTTTGGATAGGTGAGAGAACACGTGGTATAAACGACGCTCACGTGCATTTTTTAAGCGGTGTGAAAAATCCTATCGGCGTAAAGATCGGACCAAGTGCAAAGGCTGAGGACGTCTTCGCACTTGCAAATAAGCTAAATCCAGAAAATGAAGCTGGTAGACTAAATGTGATAATCAGAATGGGCGCTGATAAGATAGGCGAAAATTTACCAAAAATTTTAAGAGAGCTAAAGCGAGAAGGGCTAAATATCGTTTATAGTATCGATCCGATGCATGGCAACACCGTAAAAACCTCAAATAACTACAAAACCAGAGAATTTGACAAGATAATAAGTGAAGTTAGAAGCTTTTTTGAAATTCATAAGGCTGAGGGCACAAGGGCTGGCGGCGTACATCTTGAGATGACAGGACAAGACGTGACTGAGTGCACGGGTGGGGCATTAAATATCACTGAAAGCTCGCTTGAGCAAAGGTATGAAACACAATGTGATCCAAGGCTAAATGCTGATCAGGCACTTGAGCTTGCGTTTTTGATGGCTGATCTAGTTAAAAAAGCTTAAAATTATAAAATTTGGAGAAAAAGATGGTAAATGTTTATGATCTAATCGTTGTTGGTGGCGGACCCTGTGGAATTGCTAGCGTAGTTGAGGCAAAAAGAAATGGCTTAAACAACGTTTTGCTTCTTGAAAAAGGCGATAATCACAGCCAAACGATAAGAAAATTTTATAAAGATAATAAACGTGTAGATAAAGAGTATAAAGGGCAAGATAGCACGATACATGGCGTAGTTTCATTTGAGGATGGCACGAAAGAGAGCACGCTTGATTATTTTGACAAGCTGCTTGATACTGAAAAGATTGAAGCTTTTTTTAACTCTGAAGTAGAGAGCGTGAAAAAAGATGGAGAAAATTTTAAAGTAACTACCTCAAAAGCCGTCTATGAAGCTAAAAATGTGATGATATCAATTGGCAAAATGGGACGACCGAATAAGCCTGATTATAAAATCCCGCCTTCACTAAACTCAGTTGTAAATTTTAACCTTGATAGCTGTACGAACGGCGAAAAGGTGCTTGTTGTAGGTGGCGGAAACTCAGCAGTTGAGTATGCGATCGAGCTTTGCCAATACAATAAAACCACAATCGCTTATAGAAAAGATAATTTTAGCCGCGTAAATGAGACAAATTTAAGCGCACTTTGGGAGTTAGAAAAGCACGGCAAGATAAAAGTTAGGCTAAATCACGATATAAAAGAGATAGATAACGAATCAGGCAAAGTTAGAGTGCATTATGAAAATGGCAAGATCCGCGTTTATGACAGAGTTGTCTATGCAATAGGTGGCTCAAGCCCGGTTGATTTTTTACAAAAATGTCAGATAAAAATTGATGAAAAAGGCACTCCAATAGTTGATAGCAACTACCAAAGTAGCGTACCAGGACTTTATGTGGGCGGTGACATCGTGCTAAAAAATGGCGGCTCAATAGTCGTTGCTCTAAATCACGCTCATCACGTCATAAAAGACATTTTAAAGGGTAAGGCATAAGCTTGATAAATAAAATTTTACTAGCTATTTTTTGTTTGATAGCTGGCTTTTGCCTATCGTTTTTTAAATATCCAAAAGAAGATGAGATACCAAAAGATACTAATCAAACGATTTATTCTATAAATTTTGACAATTTACCGGAAGAAGAGAGACAAAAATATATCAGCAAAGACGATCTTTACGAATATGGCGGATATATAACTCCAAAAAGCTATATCCAAAATTTTACTGAAACGAACGATCAAAATTTATCAAATGATGTAAACGAACTTCAAGAACAAGTTCGTGAGCTAAGTAAAAAAAATAAAATTTTAGCTACTGATAATGTCGATATCAGCGAGAAGAATTTAGACTTTATAAGCAAAATTTCAGAGATGAAAAAAAATATCGAAAATGAAAAAAATGAGATAGTTGAAAAAAATCAAAAGACGCTAGGCGAGCTTGAAGCACAACACTTTGAAAATATACAAACTCTTACAAAACGGCTAAATGAAGCTCAAGCTGATATGATAGAGAGCTCAAAAGCTTATGAAAAAAAGATAATAGACCTTGAAAATGCGATAAATGAGGCAAAAAATGGTGATGAAAGTAAGGTAAAAGATGTCGAAGCAAATTTTGCTAAATTTAAAGAGGTAGCTGAGGCAAATTACACAGCTTTAAAAGAGCAAAATATAGAGCTAAATACGACACTGGCTCAAAAAGATGCACTAATAAAAGAGTATGAAAATACTCAAAATGAAAAAGATAAAAACGAAAAAAGAGAAATTTTGCTTTTAAAAGAGGAGATCGAGCGAGCAAAAAGTGACGCTAATATACAAAAATTTAGCTACGAAAAAGAGATAAATGCACTAACTGATGGCTTTGAAACACAAAAGAGTGTTATGGAGGATGAGCTTTCAAAAAAGGCAAACAAGATAATTGATCTTGAGGAGGCTCTTGAGTCAAGCAAGACTGCCTTAAAAGACAGAATTTATGAGCTTGATGAGATAAAGAAAAATTTAAACTCAAAAGATTTAGCAGTTGAAAACTATAATGGTAAAAATTTAGAGCTAAACGCCTCTCTTGCGGCACTTCATAAAAGTTTTAATGATCTAAAAGAAAAAAATCTTAAAAGCGAGCAGGAAAATAAACTCGCAAATGAAAATATAAATTCACTTAAAAAAGAGCTTGAACGGGTAAATTTGATAAACAAAAAGTTAGAGAAGCAAAATTTAGATGCAAATGCAAGTCTAAGTGAGCTAAATAAAAAGCTAAATTTAAGTGAAGAGAGCTTTAAAAATGCACGAAATGAGCTAAAGACGCTTGATACAAAGACGAATAAATTTTTAAAAACTTTGTTTGAGCAAAATCAAACTATCTCTTTGCAGACTCAAAAGCTTGGTTTAAATGACAGCGAGTTAAAAAACTTAAGTGCAAAGATAAATTTAAAAGATGAAAAGATAAAAGAGCTAGAAAATAATCTCACGCAAACAAGCCAAATGCTAGCAGCAAAGCAAAGTGAGCTAGAAGCTCAAAAAAGAACGCTAAAGATCGATATGCAAAATTATGAAATTTTGCGTCAGCAAATAAATATTTTGCAAAAGAAGATAGCTGATACGTCGGCTCTTTTTGCTGATAGCAATAAAAGTGGTGGTAAAAATTTACTAAGCTTACAAAATGAGCTTGAAAGTGCAAAACATAAGTTAAACGAGAGTAATAAGACGATTGAAAGGTTAAATTCTAAAATAAATGAACTTAGCTCATCTAGCGTAAAAGGAAGTCCAGTAAATGCCAAAATCATCGAACTTCAAAAAGATATCGAGCAAAATTTAAATAGGCAAGATGAGCTTGAAAACGAAAATGTGAATTTAAAAAATATCTTGCAGGCGACAACTAAGCCAGAGACGCCAACAAAGCTAGTTTTGATCTCTAGCCTTGAGTGTGATGACATGGACGCAAAAGATAAGATTAGCGTGATGTGCAAGAATAGAGTGAGCGAATTTTTGCAAAGATTTAACTCAAACTACCTTTATGAGATAATTCCAATCGTAGATAAGAAAAATTTTGTCATCCCGTCAAATGTGGCTCAAAGCATCAAAAAAGACGATCTTGGTAGACTAAATAACTATGTAAATTATGGCGTTGGTAAAGAGCGTGCAAAGGCAGCAGCCGAGCTTATAAAAGAAGAATTTGGCGATTTTGCAAGGATCAGCTTTAGCTCAGAAGTGATCGTAAAAGATGTCACGCGTGGCTTTATCATCAAGGTTTATAGATGATCTTGGCTCAGCTAAAAAGTGGCTATCGCTACAACAGCGATACGCTGGTACTTTATGATTTTATAAGCTCAAGTTTGAAAAATTTTTCGGGCAGGATTTTAGACGTTGGCACAGGGTGCGGGATACTTGGGCTTTTGCTTAAACGCGACTTTAAAAATTCCAGCCTAAGCTTGCTTGATATCTTGCAAATAAATGGTGAAATTTCTAAATTTAATGCCAGCAAGAACGGCTTGGAGGCAGAAATCATAAATGCTGATTTTGCAAATTTTAAAGATAGGGAGAAATTTGACCTCATCGTATCAAATCCGCCATTTTATCACGAGGGTGTAAAACAAAGCGAAGATGAGCATATAAAGGCTAGTAGATACACAAGCTCTTTAAGTTTAAAAGACTTTATAAAAGGTATAAGCATAAATTTAAAGCCTCACAAAAGGGCGTTTTTTTGCTATGCACCTGATGATCTTAGTCAGATTGTAGCGTGTCTAAAAGAGTTTAAGTTAAATTTAGTAAGCCTAAAATTTATTCATACAAAGGCTGATAAACCAGCAAATTTAGCCTTATTTGAGGTGAGAAATAATTCAAACTCAAAGCTAAAAATTTTGCCACCTTTAGTGATGAGTGAAAATGGCTCGCATACAAAAGAGGCGATTGAAATTTTTAAAAAAGCTGATACAAACAGCGTTGATTATCAGGAGCTAACGTGAGAGTGCAAGGCTTTAGCTATGAGTTTGATGCCAGCTTTTGCGAGAGCTGCGGCGGTAAGTGTTGCACGGGAGAGAGTGGCTACATCTGGATAAATGAAGAAGAAATTTCAAAATTTTGCACCGCATTTCATATGAGTAAAGATGAGTTTGAAAAGCAGTTTTTAATAAGAGTTGGGCTAAGGTGTAGCATAAAAGAGAAGCCCTATGAAGATGGCTTTGCTTGTGTATTTTTTGATGAAAAAAATAAAAACTGTTCAGTTTATGAGCTAAGGCCACAGCAATGTAGGACTTTTCCGTTTTGGAATTATTTTAAAAAAAATTTAAAGGAGCTAAAAGCAGAATGCATTGGCGTAAAATTTTAGTATTTTTTATGAGCATATTTTTTAACTCGCAACTACTTTTGGCTGATGATAATAAAAGTATAAATTTACGTCTAATGCAGGCTTTATTGTTTCAAGATAGCGGAGATGTGAATGCTAGCATTCAAGCTTACTCAAACATTTTTAAAGATACGAATCAAAAAGCTTATTTAAAAGAGGCGATCAAACTCGCCTTTGCTACAAAAAATGAAAATTTAGATGCTTTGATAAGTGAAGGCGAAAAAAGCTTAAAAGACGACAGCGATTTTATACGTATAAAGGTGGCAAATTTAGTAAATCTTTCAAAGCTAAATGAAGCTAAAAGTTTAATGCAAGAGCTTGCTACAAAAGAGCCAAATGCTCAAAATTTACTCATGCTTGGCACTATTTGTATGATGCAAAATGAAACAACGACTGCACTAAAATACTTTGAAGAGGCATACTCACTAAAGCAAGAAGAAGAAAACTTGCTCCGCATCGTTGATATTTTGATAAATCGTATGGATAAGATAAAAGACGCTACGAAATATCTTGAGAAATTTAGAGATGAACAAGGTTGCACGCTAAAAACTTGTGAGCTTTTGGCTGAAATTTACTCCCAGCAAAGAAATTTCCCAAAAGTGATCGAGCTCTTTGAAGAGCTTTATGAGCTAAATCACGATACTTCATATATTGATAAGATCGTGCAGTTTTTTATCTATGATAAAAATTACAAAGCAGCAATTGAAATTTTAAAAAAATATAGCTACAACGATGTGGCACTTATGGATCTTTATGCGGCAACTAGTAATTTTGGTGACGCATACATACTTGCTGTTAAAATTTATAACGATAGCAGGGATTTAAATTTTTTAGCAAAAGCCGCGATTTACGAATACGAGATGAATAAAGATACCTTGAACGAACAAAAAATGTCTGAAATTTTAGACAAATTTGAAGCTAGCGTGCCAAAGCTAGAAAATGATATGTTTTTTAACTATTATGGCTACTTGCTGATAGATCATGATATTGACCCTAGAAAGGGTATAGAGCTTGTGCAAAAGGCGCTTGCTATCTCGCCTGAGTCGCCTTATTATGAAGATTCGCTAGCGTGGGGATATTTTAAGCTTGGTGAGTGCAAAAAGGCAAAGGGTATTATTCAGCATGCAATGAAAGATGTTGATTTTAGGACTTCAAAAGAGGCAAAAGAGCATTTGCACCTAATAGAGCGCTGTATAATAAATCTAAATAAAAGGCTTAAAAAATGATACTTGATGAGATAATTAAAAAAACTAAAGATGATCTTGAAAAAAGAAAGGCAGACTTCCCTGAGGAGTGGCTTGGTCGCTCACTAGCTTATAACCCATACGTGCCAAGAGATGTTTTAAATGCACTTAGAGCAAGTCAAAATGAGCCGATAAAAATCATAGCCGAGATCAAAAAAGCAAGCCCAAGTAAGGGGGTGATAAGAGAAGACTTTGAACCTATAAAAATCGCTCAGGAATACGAGCCATACGCAAATGCTTTTAGTATCTTGACTGAGCCACATTGGTTTAAAGGCAACATCGAGTATATCACACAGGTTCGCCGCTACGCATCAAAGCCGATCCTTAGAAAAGATTTTATCGTTGATAAGTATCAAATTCTTGAAGCTCTTGTTTATGGGGCAGACTTTATCTTGCTCATCGCAAAAGTACTAACTCAAAATGAGCTAAAAGAGCTTTTAGGCTATGCTCATCATTTAGGGCTTGAGGTTTTGGTTGAAACTCACGACGCGAGTGATGTGAAAAAGGCTATCTTTGCAGGAGCAAATATAATAGGTATAAATCACAGAAATTTAGATGATTTTACGATGGATATGAGCCTTTGTGAGAAGCTCATACCACTTTTGCCAAATGGCAAGATAATAGTCGCTGAAAGCGGTCTTTACGAGCATAAACAGCTTAGAGAGCTAAGCAAAATAGGCGTAGATGCTTTCTTGATAGGAGAGCATTTTATGAGACAAGATGATATAAAAAATGCCGTCAAAAAGATAAAGGAGGGCGAGTAATGCAGCACCTTTGTGCCCCTTGGAGAAGCGAATACTTTAGCGCTAAGAAAGATAGCTGTGTTTTTTGTGATGTTATAAACTCAGATGATGATGATGATAAAAATGGTGTGCTTTTTCGAGCTAAACATTGTTTTGGGATTATGAATTTATATCCGTATTCTCCAGGTCATTTTATGATAATACCAAATCAGCATACCGACAAGATCGAAGAGCTTGATGAGCAGACTTGGTTTGAGATGAGTAAATTTGTAAGGCTTGGAGTTGAAATTTTAAAAAAAGAGCTTTATGCTAATGGCGTAAATATAGGTATGAATTTAGGCAAGGCCGCAGGAGCTGGCATAGCCGAGCACGTGCATTATCACCTTGTGCCAAGGTGGAGCGGGGATACAAATTTTATAACCACCATCTCTGATGTGAGAGTAAATGGCACGCCATTTCATCCGCTTTTTGAGAAACTAAAAAAGGCATTTAGTGCCGTTATTTGAGCTTGATGTAGACCAGTGGCTAGAAAAAAGAAGCTCTTTTGAAATTTTAATAGACGCAAGATCGCCGCATGAATTTTTATATTCACACATAAAAGATGCTATAAATTTATACGCTTTAAATGATGCAGAACATAAAGAGGTAGGCACGCTCTATAAAAGCGATAGATCCCTAGCAAAGAGCATTGGCGCAAAATATATCTGCAAAAATTTACAAAATATCATTGATGAGGTTTATAAAAGAGCCAAGGTTGGTTCAGCTATTGGCATCTACTGCGCTAAAGGTGGGCTTAGATCAAATTCTGTTGGCTATGTGCTAAGCATGATAGGATATAGAGTTTTTAGGCTTAGTGGTGGCTATAAAGCTTATAGAAATCACGTTTTAGAATTTCTAAATCGACCTTTAAGTACAAAATTTATCACTCTTTTTGGAAATACTGGCTGCTACAAAAGTAAGCTCATAAGGGCTCTAAGCCCGTCAATAGACCTTGAAGCTATGGCAAATCATTTAGGCTCTGTCTTTGGAGCGATAAATGGCGCGCAGCCAAGCCAAAAAAGCTTTGAAGATGCGTTATTTGAAAAGCTCACAACTCTAAAAGATGAAATTTGCTTTATCGAGGGTGAGAGCAGAAGGATAGGCTCGTTAAGTTTGCCAAAGAGCCTTTATGAGGCGATGCGTAGTGGCATTAATGTTGAAGTGAGCGCAAGTTTAGAAAAAAGAATTTCTTGCATAGTAGATGATTATAAAAGTGTGGGTAAAGCTTTTTTTGACGAGTGTATGAAGAAAATTTCGCCATTTATCGATAAAAAAGCTAGAGATGAAGCTATGGCTAAATTTAATGAAAATGGCATTACCAAAGTAGCTGAAATTTTACTCACAAAATACTACGATAAAGTCTATAAGAAAAATGAAAATATTAATGTTTTCATAAATTCTGATGACTTTGACGAAGCCGTTAAAAAGCTAAATGATATAAAAAATGAAGCAAAATTTTAGGCTTATTTTAATTAAAAAATTAAGCCAAAAATTTATACAAATGAGTTTTAATTCTTAAAATTTTATAGTCTTTGCTCACTTAAATTTATCAATTTTACTAAAAATAATATGTTTAATTTTATGTAAAATATTTTGTACTATTTTCCTAAAATAGTTAAAAATTTTTCAAGAAAATCAAAGCAATACCTAAAATTCGCTAGAAAGTTAAAATGGATTTAAAATGCTTTGGGATATAATCTGCGATAAATTTATCAAAAGGCTAAAGTGATGATAAAACAGATTTCTGGTTCACAGATGATAAGCGAGGCCTTGCACGAAGAGGGTGTTGATATAGTCTTTGGCTATCCTGGCGGTGCAGCTTTAAATATCTACGACGAAACATATAAGCAGACTTATTTTAAACACGTTTTGGTTCGCCACGAGCAAGCAGCCGTTCATGCGGCCGATGGATACGCTAGAGTTAGTGGTAAAGTTGGCGTTGCTTTTGTGACAAGTGGCCCTGGCTTTACAAATGCAGTCACAGGCCTTGCAACAGCTTATAGCGACAGCATACCGATCGTGCTTATAAGCGGTCAAGTACCAACATTTATGATCGGCACAGATGCTTTTCAAGAGATCGATGCGGTCGGCATTTCACGCCCCTGTGTTAAGCATAACTTTTTAGTTAATAGCGTTGAAGAGCTACCTCGTATCATAAAAGAGGCTTTTTACATCGCAAGATCAGGCCGTCCAGGACCGGTTCATATCGATATCCCAAAAAATATCACATCAAAACTTGGCGACTTTGTCTATCCAAAAGAAATTTCTATTCCAAGTTACAAACCAACCTATAAGGGCAACTCAAAACAGATAAAAAAAGCAGCAGTTGCGATAAATGAAGCTAAAAGACCACTTCTATACATCGGTGGTGGTGCGATAGCATCAAATGCAAGCGAGATTATCCGTAAATTTATGAAAAAAACTGGTATTCCAGCGGTTGAGACGCTGATGGCTCTTGGCGTGCTTGACGCAAAAGATGAGCTAAATTTAGGCATGGCAGGTATGCATGGCAGCTATGCTTCGAATATGGCACTTAGCGAGTGCGACCTTCTCATCTCGCTTGGAGCTAGATTTTGTGACAGGATCACTGGTAGGACGGATGAGTTTGCCAAACATGCAAAGATTATCCACATCGATATTGATCCAAGCTCTATCTCAAAGATCATAAACGCTCACTATCCAATCGTTGGCGATCTTACAAACGTGCTAACTGAGCTTTACGAAGAAGTCAAGGCCGAGCCTGAAAACTACGCACCTTGGAGAGAAATTTTAGATAGATACTCAAAGCTAAATCCTCTAAGCTACACAGATAGCGACACAGTTCTAAAACCGCAATGGGTCATCGAAGAGACTGCAAAGATAGCGGGCCCAGAGGCTATCATCTCAACAGACGTAGGCCAGCACCAAATGTGGGTAGCGCAGTTTTATCCATTTAACCGAGCAAGGCAGCTTGTCACAAGTGGCGGCCTTGGTACGATGGGATATGGCTTGCCTGCAGCGATCGGTGCAAAATGTGCAAAACCAGACAATCTTGTTATAAATTTTACAGGCGATGGCTCAATACTTATGAATATCCAAGAGTTAATGACGGCTCATGAGATAAATATGCCCGTTATAAACATCATTTTAAACAACAACTTCTTAGGCATGGTTCGCCAGTGGCAGACATTTTTCTATGAAAAGCGCTACTCATCAACTGATCTTAGCTTGCAGCCTGATTTTGTAAAGATTGCTGAAGGATTTGGCGGAGTTGGCTTTGTTTGCAAGAGCAAGGATGAGTTTAGAAAGGCTTTAAAAGAGGCGATCGATAGCAAAAAATCAGCGATGATCGACGTTAGGATCGACCGCTTTGAGGATGTGCTTCCTATGGTTCCAGCTGGAGCCGCGATTTATAATATGATATTAAAGAGCAAGGAAGAAAAATGAGTATCAGAAGAACGATTTCGGTTATAGTTTTAAATGAACACGGCGTTTTGGCTAGAATTTCTGGGCTTTTTGCAGGCAGGGGCTACAATATTGATACACTCACCGTTGCTCCAATACCTGAGAGCAACTTCTCAAGGCTAAGTATCGTAACAAGTGGCGACGAGAGAGTTTTAGAGCAGATCGTAAAGCAACTTCATAAGCTCATACCAACGTATAAGGTCATAGAAAGTGGCGAATTCGTCGAAAAAGAGATGGCGCTAGTGAAAATTCCACTTGGTGAAAATTTCGCCGGCCTTGAGGCGATACTAAAGACATATAACGGCATCGTCACAAATACAAACGAAAACTACATCGTCGTCATGGTGGCTGACGATGCGAGTAGGATAGAGAGTTTTTTAAAATCGATAAAGAAATTTAACCCAGTTGACGTCGTACGTGGCGGATCTGTGATAATGGATATATGATGAAACTAAGTGAAATAGCCTCAAAAGTAAATGCTACTTTTAGTGGAGAAGATATAGAAATTTTTGCTCTAAATTCTTTAAAAAATGCAAATAAAGCTGAGCTAACATACTGCGATGGCGAGAAGAATGCAAAATTTATAAGTACGTCAAACGCTGGAGCCATCTTGGTGACAAAATCGCTTTTAGACTTGGTGCCAGCTGGTATGGTTGCACTTGTGTGTGACAACCCACACCTTGCATTTGCCTTGCTTAGTAAAGATTATGCTAAGCCGCTTTTTTGTGAGCCAAAGCCATCAAATATCGCCAAGAGTGCAAAGATAATGCCAAATGTCTATATCGGCTCAAATGTGAGCGTAGGCGAAAATACGGTAGTAATGGCTGGGGCATTTTTGGGCGATAATGTGACTATCGGCAAAAACTGCATCATCCACCCAAACGTAGTCATTTATAACGACTGCGTCATCGGTAACGAGTGCCACCTACTGGCAAACTGCGTGATTGGAAGTGATGGTTTTGGCTATGCGCATACAAAAAATGGCGAACATGTAAAAATTTATCACAATGGCAATGTAGTTTTGGGTGATTATGTCGAGATTGGCGCCTGCACGACGATAGATCGCGGCGTCTTTGAAAGCACAGTGATCGCAAACTACACAAAGATAGACAATCTCGTTCAAATAGGCCACAACTGCGAGCTTGGAAATGGCTGCCTAATCGTCTCACAAACTGGCCTTGCTGGCTCAACAGTACTAGGCAGAAACGTCGTTATGGGCGGACAAAGCGGCTCAGCTGGTCATGTAAAAGTGGGTGACTTCGCGCAGATCGCTGCACGTGGAGGCGTTAGCAAAGACCTACTTGGTGGCAAAAAATACGCTGGAGCTTATCCGATAATGGAGCTTTCAGATCAGTTTAAACTTCAAGCAAAAATTTTGAGATTTTTTAAGAAAAATTAATTGCAAGCTTTTGCGGCTTAAAATCGCAAAAGCTTTTTATCTAGTAGTATAAAAATAATGCTAATTCTATTTTAAAACGAGCTAGACTTAAAATTTATATGTTAAGTTTGGCAAAATACAAATTAGCTATTTTATTTTAAATTTCTATTTATTTGGCTTTGTTCTCTTTTATTACTCTAGCCGTTTCTATTGCGATTTCTAGCTCTTCGTTTGTTGGTATGATGAGCGTTTTTATCTTAGCGTCATCCCCGTCTATGCATCTCTCGCCTCGCATGTCTTGGAAATTTAGATCGTGATTTATGTGAATGCCAAGATGTTTTAATTCATCACAAATTTTTTGCCTTGTATTTGGTGCGTTTTCGCCAATGCCACCGGTAAATATAAGCGCATCAACGCGTCCTAAAATGGCGTAATATGAGCCAATATATTTTTTTACTCGGTAGCAAAACATCTCAAATGCAAGCTTTGCTCGCTCGTCATTTTGCATCTTGGCTACGACCTCTCTCATGTCGCTTGAGCCACAAATTCCAAAAAGTCCGCTTTTTTTGTTTAAAAAATTATCTATCTCGTTCCATTTTAAAACGCCAATATTTAGCAAGTAGATGACCACAGCTGGGTCCATATCGCCGCTTCTTGTACCCATTATGAGTCCTTCAAGTGGGCTAAGCCCCATTGAGGTATCGATACTTTTGCCATTTTGCACTGCACAGGCTGAGGCGCCGTTACCTAGATGAAGCGAGATAGCGTTAAATTTATCAAATTCTATGCCAAGCATTTTGGCTGCCTGCTTGCAAACATATCTATGTGATGTGCCATGAAAGCCGTATTTTCTGATGTGATGAGTCTTGCAAACGTCGTATGGTAGGGCGTAGCGGTAGGCGTACTCTGGCATGCTTTGATGAAATACCGTGTCAAAAACAACCACGTGAGGCACGTTTTTGCTCTCTTTCATCGCGTTTTTAATGCCAGCAAGATGCCCTGGATTGTGAAGTGGGGCAAGCGGACTTATCTCCTCGATCTTTTTGATGACGCTTTCATCAACGATCATCGAGCTAAAAAAGCTCTCGCCGCCGTGAACTATCCTGTGTCCGATACCATCAAGCTCGCTTAGATCGTGCAAGGTGTGTGAAGTGACAAAGAGCTCGTTCATCGCCTCAAGTCCGTCATGGTGGTCTTTTATGAAGCGTTTTATCTCGTAGGTTTCGCCATTTGCTTTTAGCACCGCCCTCGAGCTATTGCTACCGATTTGCTCTATTAGACCGCTTGCTAGACTGGTTTTGGTATCCATTGCAAAAAGTTGAAATTTTATTGAGCTACTACCCGAGTTTAAAACCAAAATTCTCATATTATTCTCCTGCTTGTATGGCGCTGATTAAGATGGTATTTACCACGTCTTCAACGAGGCAACCGCGGCTTAGGTCATTAACTGGCTTTTTTAGCCCTTGAAGTATCGGACCTACTGCTAGGGCGTTTGCACTTCGCTGAACTGCTTTGTAACAGATATTTCCGCAGTTTAAATTTGGAAAGATAAATACATTTGCCTCTCCTGCGACATCGGAATTTGGCATCTTTTTGCTAGCCACGCTTAGATCAACCGCCGCGTCAAACTGAATTGGCGCTGCAATTTTTAAATTCGCATCAAGCTCGCTCGCCTTTTTGGCAGCTTCTTTTACAAAATCCACATCAGGCCCACTTCCACTATCAGCCGTAGAGTAACTTAGCATAGCAATCTTTGGACTAAGGCCAAAGGCACTTGCCGTTTGAGCGCTACTTAGCGTTATGCTAGCTAGCTCATCTGCGCTTGGATTTGGCGTGACGGCGCAGTCGGCAAAAAGCAAAATTTCTTCTTCAAGTGCCATGAAAAATGCCCCACTTACCACACTTACATTTGGCTTTGTTTTTATTATCTGCAAGGCTGGGCGGATCGTATCAGCCGTGCTCATTGTAGCACCACTTACCAAGGCATCAGCTATGCCTTCATGAATTAGCATCGTAGCAAAGTAAATTTTATCTTTTGCAAGCATATTTGCCTTAGTTTCATCCACGCCTTTATGCTTTCTAAGCTCATAAATTTTCTTTGCAAATTCATATGTCAGCTCATTTTGTTCTGGATTGATCACTTTGGCTTTGCTTAGATTTAGCCCCAAAGCGGCTGCTTTTTTTGAAATTTCATCTTTAAGTCCTAGCAAGATGATATTTGCCGCACCTTTTTCTAGCACGATATGAGCCGCTTTTAAAATTCTCTCATCGTCACTCTCTGGTAAAACAACGGTTTTGTTTGCAACTTTAGCTCTTTTTAGAAGCAAGCTTTGAAATTTAAATTGTGTGATGATATCTGCTTTATAGTTTAAAATTTCATCTATCTTATCGGTGATTAGAAGCTTTGAGTTTGGGTTTAGTGCTTTTAGCTCGCTTGCGTTTTCGTCAAAAACTGGAGCGTTTAAATTTCTAGCTATCTTTAAATTTAGCTCGCTTTTGCCAAAGACACTAAAGCTCTCACAGCCAATGACTATGACGAAGTCGCTTTTGGCTTTTAACTCTTCAAATTTATCTATAAATTTTAGAAAAAATTCTTTTTCATTTGAATTTATTAAGTTATTTTCATCGTTTTCATCCGGGATTATCTTAAAAATCTCAACTTTTTTAAATTTTGTAGCTATAATTTCTTGCAGATGTGCTAAATTTTTGTCTGTAAAAACGTAACAACTTTTCATTTGCGACCTTTTTAGGAACTTAAATTGCTTAATTTTAGCACAAAGATACTTATTTTAAGGCATTTTTTATGAACCATAAAACGATTTGGCTCGTCTTATCTGCGGGCATTATTTGCACTGGCTGCACACCAAGTGCTGATCCTCATATCAATATGAAACCCCCAGTTTATGTCGAGCAACTCCCTTCAAAAGATAGTGGAACCGGACAAAGCAACGCTGGCAGCCTCTTTGGTAAGGGCGAGAATCCGCTATTTTCAGACAGAAAGGCGATGAATGTAAATGATATCGTGACTATCGTCATCTCAGAAAATGCAAGCCAAACTTCAACTGGTAGCAAAAGTACCAACAAAGATAGCACTATCTCGCTTGGTGGCGGTGTTTTCACAGCTGGGGCTGCACCGCTTTCAACTGTGGCTGATAATCTAAATAAATACGGCGACATAGGCTTTAAAGCAGGTGGTGGCAATAAATTTACAGGAAGTGGCACGAGCAACAGAAGCGAGAAATTTACCGCAACCATTTCAGCCAGGATCATAAAAATCCTAAATAATGGCAATTACTTTATAGAAGGTAGCCGGGAGCTACTTATAAATGGCGAAAAACAGATCATGCAAGTAAGTGGTGTCATCAGACCTTACGACATCTCACAAAATAACGAAATCGACTCAAAATATATAGCTGACGCTAAAATTTTATATAAAACAGAGGGCGAGCTAGACAAATCTACCAAAAAACCTTGGGGCACAAGACTTATGGAGGCTATCTGGCCATTTTAATGCAACTTTAAAAGCCTAAAATTTAATCAATTTGGGCTTTTAAAAATTTATATCTCAAAAATTTCTCTCGCCTTAAATATGCTAAATTTTTAAAAATTATTAAAAATTATAGTTGATATTTACTTTCAGAATAACATGCTTAAAATATTGAAAATTCATCAAAACAAAATAAAATTTCTCAAAATATTATTTTTTATATTTTGAAAATATATCGCAAAAAAGGGATTTTAAATTTTTTAGTTAAAATTTATTTAATTATAGATATTAATTTTATAAAATAATTTTTTACTTCTTTAAACAAAGATATTATTAATAAAAGTAAAATTTTCAAGCAAAGGAGCTTATATGAATAATGACTTGCGTCAAAAGATAGATAGACGCTTAAGTGAGCTTAGTGCGTTGCCTAAGATGAAAAGCGACTCGAGTATTGCGCAGCTTTTAAAAGAGAAGGGCTTTACGAGGCGTGATTTTATGAAGTGGGCTGGTGCGATGACAGCTTTTATGGCTCTACCAAGTGCGATGACACCGATGGTTGCTCGTGCTGCTGAGCTTAGCGATAGGCTTCCTGTGATATGGCTTCATATGGCAGAATGCACAGGCTGTAGCGAGAGCTTACTAAGAACCGATGCTCCAAGTATAGATAGTCTTATATTTGACTACATAAGCCTTGAATACCACGAAACTATCATGGCAGCTTCTGGTTGGCAGGCTGAAGAAAATTTAGAGAGTGCGATCGAAAAATATAAAGGCAGATACATTTTACTAGTTGAGGGCGGTATCCCAACTGGTGCGACTGAAAATTTCTTAACTGTTGGACCTCATGGCACAACAGGTAAAACTCATGCTGTAAATGCTTCAAAAGACGCAGCTGCTATCTTTGCGATCGGCACCTGTTCTAGCTTTGGTGGCATTCAAGCTGCAAGGCCAAATCCATCAAATTCAGTGGGACTTTCAAGGGTAACTGACAAACCAGTTATTAATGTCGCAGGCTGTCCACCAAGTGAGAAAAATATCGTTGGCAACGTGCTTCACTTCTTACTTTTTGGCACACTTCCAGCGCTTGATGTTTATAATAGGCCAAAATGGGCTTATGGCTTAAGAATTCACGATCTTTGCGAAAGACGTGGTCACTTTGACGCTGGCGAGTTTGTCCAAAACTTCGGCGATGAGGGTGCAAAAAATGGCTACTGCTTATACAAAGTAGGCTGTAAAGGTCCATATACATTTAATAACTGCTCACGCGAGAGATTTAACCAACACACATCATGGCCAGTTCAAGCGGGACACGGCTGTATAGGCTGCTCAGAGCCAGACTTCTGGGATACGATGGGACCATTTGAAGAGCCTATGGCAGATAGACTCTTTGATACTGTCTTAGGTCTTGGAGCTGATAATGTAAGCGACAAAGTCGGCATTGGAATTTTAGCTCTTACAGGCATTGGCATAGCAGCTCACGCTGTTATAGCTTCTATGAGTAAAGATAAAGAATAAGGCGAAAAAATGAGTGAAAAAAGAATAGTAATAGACCCTATAACACGTATCGAGGGACACTTAAGAATAGAAGTTGTCGTAGATGAAAATAATGTCGTAAAAGAGGCGTATTCTGGCTCAACTCTTTGGCGTGGTTTAGAGCAGATCGTAAAAGGTAGAGATCCAAGAGATGCTGGCTTTTTCATGCAAAGAATTTGTGGCGTTTGTACATACTCACACTACAGAGCAGGCATTATCGCAGTTGAAAATGCTCTTGGTATCAAGCCTCCACTAAATGCAGAGCTAACTAGAACGCTGATGAACGCAGCTTTATATCTTCACGATCACATCGTGCATTTTTATCAGCTTCACGGCCTTGACTGGGCAGACGTCGTCTCTGCACTAAGCGCAGATGTGCATAAAGCTAGCGAAGAGGCGTTTAAATACACTGATTTGCCATTTGCCACGGGAGCTGACAAGCTAAAAGAGGTAAAAGAGAGGGTTGAAGCATTTGTTAAAAAGGGCAACCTTGGACCATTTGCCAACGCATACTGGGGACATAGCACATATAAATTTACCCCAGAGCAAAACTTGATCGTTCTCTCTCACTACTTAGAGTGTTTAAGAATCCAAAGAACTGCAGCTCAGATGATGGCTATCTTTGGCGCAAAAAACCCACATCCACAAAGCTTAACAGTTGGTGGCGTGACCTGCGTAATGGACCTTATGGATCCAGCTAGAATGGGCGAATATATGAGCAAATTTGCCGAGATTAAAGAATTTGTAGATAGAGCTTACTATCCAGATATCTTGATGGCAGCTAAAGCTTATGGTAATGAGCCAAGTGTTCTAAACGACGTTGGTGTGGCAAATTTACTCTGCTACGATGAGTTTTTGATTGGCAAAAATGATCATCTATTTAAAGGTGGCTATATCTTAAATGGCGATCTTAGCAAGGTTTATGATATCGATGAAAATAAAATCACTGAAGAAGCTACTAGGTCTTGGTATAAAAACGACAAAGCGCTTCATCCATACGACGGTGAGACTGAGGCAAACTACACTGGCCTTATTGACGGCGAGAGCATAGACGCCGAGGGCAAACTAGCTCATAGTAAGCTTTTTGATACAAAAGGTAAATATAGCTGGATCAAAGCACCACGATATGATGGCATGCCTATGCAAGTAGGTCCAATAGCAAGTATCGTTATAAACTACGCTAGAGGCAATGAGAGAGTTAAAAAAGTAGTTGATGAATTTTTAGCAAAGAGTGGCTTGCCATTAAGCGCAGTCTTCTCAACTCTAGGCAGAACCGCTACTCGTATGCTCGAGGCAAAAGTAGTGGCAGAGCACACAATGGACGCATTTAATGCCTTGGTAGAAAATTTAAAATCAGATCAAGAGACCTGCGCAAAATATGTAATCGATAACAAAAAAGAGTACAAAGGAAATTTCCAAGGCAATGCTCCAAGAGGTGCGCTTAGCCACTGGTGCCGCATAAAAGATGGTGTTATCACAAACTGGCAAGCAGTCGTGCCAAGCACATGGAACGCCTCTCCAAAAGACGCACAAAATCAAATGGGCAGCTACGAAGCGTGCTTAGTTGGTTTAAAGATCGCTGATCTTTCAAAACCGCTTGAGATAATACGAAAAATTCACTCTTACGATCCTTGCATCGCGTGTGCTGTGCATGTTATGGATACAAAGGGAAATGATTTGAGTACTTATAAGATAAATCCAAATTTGTAAGGAGAGAATATGTCACATAAAAATGCTGATAGAATCAGCGAATACGAATTCTCCATCGGTGTTAGGCTGACACACTGGATTAGATTTGCAGCGATCACACTTTTGGTTGTGAGCGGCTACTATATCTCATACGTTTTTGTGAGTCCAGAGATCACGAGCGAGCCTACAAATTTTATGCAAGCAAAGTGGCGTATGGCTCACCAGATCGCTGGCTTTGTTCTAATAGCGGCGTTTATTTTTAAATTTTATCTATTTGTCTTTGATAAACACAGCAAAAAAGAGTGGATGAGTGTGGTTGATTTTCTAAATCCAAAAATTTGGATCGCACAGATTAAGTATTATCTTTTTATGGGGCCACACCCGCATTTAAGGGGCGTTTATAATCCTTTGCAGTTTGCCTCATACTTTTTCTTTTATCTTATTTTGACTCTTATTTGCCTAAGTGGTCTTGTGCTTTATGTTCATGTTTATCATGAGGGACTTGGCGGAGCGCTTTATGAGCCAGCAAGGTTTTTTGAGGAGCTTATGGGCGGACTAGCAAATGTCAGGACGATACATAGAATTTGTATGTGGGTCATTATGATATTTGTGCCGATTCATGTTTATATGGCGGTATTTAACGCTGTTAAAGGCAAAAATGGAGCGATGGACGCTATCGTTAGTGGCTATAAATTTGTAAAAGAACACTGATGAGAGTGCTGGTTCTTGGTATCGGCAACGTGATGTTTGCCGATGAGGGCATAGGTGCTCATTTTGTAAATTTGATGGCTAAAAACTATAAATTTATAAGTTCTAAAAACGAGCTTACATTAATGGACGGGGGCGCTTTAGCCCTCGCTCTAACTCACATCATAAGCGAATTTGACTATCTTATCGTCGTTGATTGCATTAGCGCAAATGGCGCAAGTGTGGGTGATGTTTATTTTTTCGACTTTCTAAACGTACCAAATTTTATCAGCTGGGACGGCTCGGCTCACGAGATAGAGATGCTTCAGACCCTTCATCTAATGGAGCTTGCAGGCGACAGACCGACAACCAAAATCTTAGGTATCGTGCCTAGCCGCATAGAGTCATCAAATTTTAGCCTCTCAGATGAGGTTATAAACGCTTCTACAATTTTAGAAAAAACACTGCTTGAACACTTAAAAGAGCTTGATTTTGAGTGTGAAAAGGTGGCAAATTTTACCCTAAAAGATATCGTTGATGAATATGCTAAAAAAGGTTTAAAATGATACTTGCTTTTAAATTTACTTGCCACAAAGACGCTTCGTTTCTAGCGCCATTTTTACGCTTGCTTGCTGGCGATCTAGCTCATAGTCTAAAGTGCAAAGATGATGAAATTTGTCTAAAGGTAAGTGGAGACGCCAGTGAGCTTGAGAGCGTGGCAAATAAAGCAAGCGCACTCTTGCCATTTAGTCTTTTTATAAAGCACAGTGAGGTCTTGGCTGCAAGTGAGCTTGATGAAGAAAGCAAGATAAGTGAGATAAAATTTGGCGGCCTAACTCCGACTCAAGCGAGCACATTTTTAGCTAGTGGAGAAGCTATCTTAAATGAAAGTGGCGTGCTATGTGAGAGTAAATTTGAGGGCGAAATAACGCTTGGTAATTTTAATGAAAAGCTCAAAGTTTGCCTAAATTTATTAAAAAACGGGGGGATCGTTTGCGTAGAGCAAGATGAAAATTTATATGAAATTTCTCTTGGCGTAAATTTTGACGCAAATTTCTTGATACCTGTAAATTTAAAGCAGCTACCAAAAATTTTTATCGCCGATGATAGAGCGCAGATCGCGCTTGCTAGCTTTGAAAAGCCACTTTTGGCACTAAAGACAACAGCTATTTATAGGCAAAATCACGAGGATGCACCGCTATTTTTTGACGTGATGGCACCAAATGATCTTTTTCTTTACGCCATTTGCGAGCAGCTAAATAAAGAGGGCTTTAGCTTTTTAAGCGTTAAAGTAAAGGAGCAAAAAAATGCTATTTCAAGACTAACTTTGCTTGAAAGTAGCGCAGTTTTAAGCCCATTTTTCTATGCTAAAAACGAGGAATTTGAGCTTAGTTATTTGGAAGAGATAGCTTTGGGATTAAAATTTAGCAAATTTAGTGATGACGAAATTTGCCTGCTTTCAAAATCAAGCAAAACGCAGCTTCTATTTTTACCTAAATTTAGTAGCTTTGAAGAAATTTATGAGCTCATAAGAGCCGAGGAAGGCGGCGAAAGGCTACTTGAAAACTTCAGTAAAGAGCATACTCTGCCGAGTGGTAAATTTAGCTCAAATGCTAGCTTTTTCTCGTTATTTTGCATAGCTGGGCGCATACTTGGCTTAAGCGATGACTTTAAAAAAGCAGGAGAGAATTTGCTCCTTATGGCAGCTGATTTTAGTGGTCAAAAGGGAGTTAGGATCGATTGCAAGATGAAAGATGACTTTGGTTTAGACGGGGTTAAGTTTGTAAAAAGTATCATTTCGTTTGTCCTTGCTGGCGCTGGAGAGAAAAACATCAGCTTTGGTTGCACCGAGTCTTTGGCACATTTTTTGAGCGATTTTAGCTATGAAAAACGAGATAAATTTAAGATCAAAAATGTTACTTTAGGCGGGGATTTATTTTATAATAAGGTAGTTAGCAACTTGATAAAAAAGCACCTAAACCCAAATATAAAAACAAATTTTGACCCCGGATTTGGCGTTGAGATCAAGCTTTAGATACGAGATCAAAGGCTTAGTTCAAGGCGTTGGTTTTAGACCTTTTGTCTATACTTTAGCGGACAAATTTAAGCTAGTTGGCGAAATTTACAATGATGACGAGGGCGTGAAGCTAAATTTTAGTGGCGAAGAGGCTAGCTTTTTGGCTTTTGAAAAAGAGCTTTATGAGAAGCTGCCAGCCCTTGCTAGGATCGATGAACTGCATAAATTTAAGATAGATAAAATTTATGAAAAGCTTGAGATCATCGCCTCAAAGTCAGCAACTAAGCAAGCGCCTATTTTGCCTGATTACGCACTTTGCGATGACTGCTTGCGCGAGTTTTATGACCCCACAAATCCACGCTACAAATACCCATTTATAAACTGCACCAACTGCGGACCGAGATTTTCCATCATCAAAGCCTTGCCTTATGATAGGGTAAATACGACGATGAATGAGTTTAAGATGTGCGAATTTTGCGAGAGCGAGTACAAAGACCCGCTAAACCGCCGGTATCACGCAGAGCCGATCTCTTGCCCAAACTGCGGACCAAAGCTATATCTAAAAGATAAATTTGGCAAAGTCTTAGCTAGTGGGAACGAAGCGGCAAAGCAGGCGGCCACGCTCATAAATGAGGGCAAAATTTTAGCTATTAAAGGTCTTGGTGGCTTTCATCTGGTTTGTGACGCGACAAATGAAGCGGCAGTTTGCGAGCTAAGAGCGAGAAAGCACCGCCCAAGCAAGCCCTTTGCGCTGATGAGTAAAAATTTAGAAAACGCTAGAAAAATAGCACAAATTTCAGAGGCAGAGGCTGGGCTTCTTAGCTCAAATTTAAAGCCAATCGTCTTGCTTGAAGCAAAAAACGGCTCAAACATCGCTAAAAGCGTCGCTCCAAATTTAAATAAGCTTGGCGTCATGCTTGCATTTAGTGGCATACATCTTTTGCTTTTTGACTATCTCAAGCACGATATCATCGCAACTAGCGCAAACATCTCAGGCGAAGTTGTGATAAAAGATGAGAGTGAACTAAAAGAAAAGCTAGGTGAGGTTATAGACTTTTACCTTGATCACGACCGAGAAATTTACTCACCAAGTGACGATAGCATCGCATTTTGCGTTGAAGATGAAGTGATTTTTACAAGAACGAGTCGTGGCTTAAATCCAAATTTTATCCATACAAATTTCAAGCAAAAAGGGACATTTTTAGCCCTTGGAGCGGAGCTAAAAAGTTCGTTTTGTATATACAAAGACGGGCTTTTGATGATTAGCTCATATATCGGTGATCTAAAAAATGTGGCGACTTTTGATAGATTTAAAGATATTTTTACCCTTTTTGAAACGACTTATAACCTAAAAATCGAGAAGGTCATAGCCGATCTGCATCCAAATTTTTTAAATACAAAATGGGCAAAGGATCAGGGCTTTGAGCTAGTTCATTTGCAGCACCACTACGCCCATCTACTAAGCGTAATATTTGAAAACGATCTAGCAGATAAAAAGTATCTTGGTTTTTGCTTTGATGGTACTGGATATGGGGAGGATGGCAAAATTTGGGGTGGCGAGGTCTTTAGGCTAGATAAAAAGAGTTACGAGCGCGTTTATCACTTTGATGAATTTAGCCTATTTGGGGGCGAAAACAGCATCAAAAATATCTATCTAATCGCATATTCTATTATTTTAAAATACTCTCTTGAGGACGAAGCTAGTAAATTTTTAGTAAATTTTGATGAAAAAATGCTTGTAAATTTTAAAAAAATGGAGCAAAAAGGGCTAAACTTAGTAAAGACTAGCTCGGTTGGTAGGATATTTGACGCATTTGGGGCGATTATTTGTGGGCTTTTTCATTCTAGTTTTGAGGGCGAGAGTGGTATGAGGCTTGAAGCGCTTTATGATAAAAATTTGGATGTGTGTTATAAATTTAGTTTAAATGATGGAGTGATCTGCTTTAAAGAGGCTTTTAAAAATGCTTTAAAAGATGAGCCAAGAGTGGCTGCAACGGCATTTATAAATGGTATAGCTGATATCATTTTTGAAATTTCTAAAAATGAGAAAAAAGAGGTTTTATTAAGTGGCGGAGTTTTTCAAAATAAGACTTTACTTGATATCATTTACAAAAAATTTACTAAGGCAAATTTGAAATTTTATATCAATAAGAAATTCTGTAGTAACGATTCTAACGTAAATTTAGGGCAAATTTATTATTATTTATCCACATTTTAAAAGAACTGATGTATAATGATTGTAAACGGTAATCAAACGAGAAAGGAGCAAAAAATGGATAGTGTTATACGTTTTAGTGTTTCTTTGCCTAGTCAGTTACTAGACGAACTAGATAAGAAAGTTAGCGAACAAGGCTACGCTTCTAGGAGCGAATTTACGAGGGATCTGATCCGCGAAAAGATCGTAAATGACAGTTGGAAGGACGCTAGTGAGGAGTTGATCGGTGTTTTGACGCTCATTTATATGCATCATCACAACGATTTGGTGAATAAAAAGATGGATATAGAGCATAGCTCTGATGTGAAAATCATCTGCACAAACCATGTTCATGTCGATCACCACAACTGCTTAGAAACGATTTCAATAAGAGGCGAGGCGGGCAAAATTGAACGCTTTGCTGAAAGGATCGCCGGTTTAAAGGGCGTAAAATTTTCTAAACTCACAAGGGCAGCTATTCCTAGGTTTTAGTTTTTTAAGGGTTTTTATGAGTTTTAGGAATTTTTGGGATTTTTTTATAGGTGAAGCGAGCGGTGGTATCTTTCTTATCACTGCTGCTTTAGTGGCATTTATCTTTGGAAATATTTTTTTAAGTAGTTTTTATAACTCATTTTTGCAAATTGATACAAGGCTAAATTTTGGCAAATCGCCGATACAAAAGCCCCTTATCCTTTTTGTAAATGATAGTTTGATGGCCGTTTTTTTCTTTTTACTTGGGTTTAGACTTAAGCGAGAAATTTTTAAAGCAAAGCTTAGGAGTCTGGCCCAAGCTACCTTGCTAAAAATTTTTATCATCAGTGGCATTTTAGCTTCTATATTTTTTTATATTTTAAATCACAATTATATTTTTTGTTGAAAGATTAAGGCAGTGTCAATGGATATAAATACGGCATTTAAGATACTGGCTAGAAATTTGGTGTTTTGTATATCTTATAAAAGAGAGTGTGAATAATGAACTTTTTAAATAGAATTTTTCTAGCAAAAGAGCTGGATCGGTGGCAAAGTGACGGTATAGTCGATAAAGAGACCGCTATAAAAATAGCAAATTTATATGACATCGACCCTGACGCTCACAGCGATAAGATGAGTTTTGTCCTAAAACTCGTAGCATATCTCTTTTTTGCACTGGCATTTTTTACTCTCGTTGGTGCAAATTGGGAAGAGATACCTAGACTAGGACGTTTGGCGCTTGTGTTGTTTGTACTTGGGCTTGTAAATTTTGGTGGAATTTACTATCTCGCAAAGGGAAAGGAAAATCTATCAACGGCGATGTTTTTTCTTGGAAATTTCTGCTTTGGTGCGGCGATTGCTCTTATTGCTCAAATTTATAACATTAGTGATGAGCCAAGCGGCGGTATCTTGCTTTGGAGTATTGGAGCGTTTGCGGTTTCTTTTGCTAGTAAAAAAGGTGTGTTAGTAGCCCAAAGCCTTATCTTTGCAACGGTTTGGTTTTTTATGAGAGGCTATCAGGGTGATTTTGGTTTTGGCTTTATCATTTTTATAGTACTTGGCGCATATACGCTTTACAAAGACGACTCAAAATGGCTTGCTTTTGTACTTTTTATAGATATTTTTATATACATCATTTCATTTTGCGGCTACATTAGTGGTCTTAGAGCGATATTTGATTATGGATTTTTGTTTGGACTTCCTATGGTTGCGATCGTATCGCTATCTTATGCACTTTTGCTTATTAGCATTTCGCCGCTACTAGATAAATTCAGAGTAGGGCTTGGCACATTTGCAAAAGAATTTGGTAAAAATTTTGGCGTTTTTGTGTTGTTACTTTGTCTGCTTTTATTTGAAGAAAGAAATTTATTTGAGGTTGCAGATGAAGAGCTTTGGTTTGTGAAGTCGTTTTTTAAAAGCAACTTTGGCTTTGTCTTTATACTATTTAGTGTTGCTTATTTTGCACTGTTTTTTAAAGAAAAAAACAAGAGTGGTTTGCTGCTTGGGGCACTGCTCGTGTCGTTGCCCTTTGTCTTTAGCTACGGTCCTGGTTATGCAAATATATTTTTTTCGCTCGCAAATATCATAACAGCTGCGGTTCTTATCAAAAAGGGTGAGTTAAAACTTGGTCTTTGTATGATATTTTTGGTTGCAGCCGTGAGGTATTTCCAACTCATAGGTGATTATATTGGTGCTACGGCGCTATTTATGGTGTTTGCTTTCATAGTGCTAGTTGTGGCTAGAAAAAGAGGCAAAAAATGAAGATAAAAGTATTAATAGTAGCTGTGGTTTTTCAAATTTCGCTTATTGGCATTATGCTTGGCTACGCACTTATGCCACTTTATTTTGGGCAGGAGGTAAGAGTAAGGGTTAATCTTTATGATCCAAGAGATCTTTTTCGCGGAAATTATGTTGATTTAAACTATGAATTTTCAAATTTTCATTCAAGAAATTTTGACGAAAATGATGAAGATGACCGCTATATCGACCAATACGATGAGAGAGTAAGAGATGGGGCTAGAGTTTATGCTGTTTTAAAGCCAGATGTTAATGGCACTTACAGCTTTGCTAAATTTAGTATAAGCAAGCCAGACAATGGAGTGTTTTTAGCTGGTAGATATGACGGCTACTCACTAGTAAAATACGGCATAGAGCAGTTTTATATGTCGCCTGATAGTGCGGCTAATACTGAAAATGAAATGAGAGAAGAAGATGTTGATGCATATGCGGTTTTGATGGTTATGGAAAATGGCAAGGCTAGATTAAAGGATCTAATAATTCAAAAGAGTGCTGGAAAGAATAGTAAAAAATTATTTGGTGATGAAAATTTTGATAAGCTGGATGATATTAGGCAAAAAGAGTAAAGTAAATTTAGTCAAAGCATTTGTAAAAACTCCTAAAAATTTAATTTTATTTTTAAATTTAAGAGTTAAAATCTCCATAAATTAATAAAAAAGGATAAAAAAATGTGCAAAGATTGCGGTTGTTCAATGGGTAATCACACCCACGTTCACACTCACACTGATGGCACCACTCACTCGCACCCACACACTCATGATGGGCATACAGAGCACGCTCATGACGCACACGAGCATAGCCACGAGGCTCACGCGCACCCTGTGCTAAACGAGAGTAAAACCATAGACGTGATAGAGAAAATTCTCTCTGAAAACGATAAAGAGGCCGCCCACAATAGAGCTCATCTTGATGAGAAAAAGATACTTTGTGTAAATTTAATGAGTAGCCCAGGCGCTGGTAAGACCACGCTTCTTGAGGCTACGATAAAGGCTGGTAAGTTTAAAATAGGCGTTGTTGAGGGCGATCTTGAAACCAATCAAGATGCCGACCGTATAGTAAAAGCTGGCGCAAAAGCTCATCAGATAAGCACAGGTCAGACCTGTCACTTGGACGCATTTATGGTGCATGAAGGGCTTCATCACCTGCCACTAAACGAGCTTGATCTAGTCTTTATAGAAAATGTTGGAAATTTAGTCTGTCCTGCAAGCTATGACGTTGGCTCGCATTTTAACGCTGTGCTTCTTTCAGTACCAGAGGGCGATGATAAGGTGAGCAAATATCCAGTGATGTTTAGGGCTGCTGACGTGCTTCTTATCACAAAAGCTTCGCTTGCGCCGCACTTTGACTTTGATATCGAGCGAGTGAAAAACGACGCTAGAAAGCTAAATCCAAAGGTCGATATCTTTGTGATAGATAGCAAAACAGGCGAGGGCATCGATAAGTGGATAAGTTATTTGGAATTTAAAAAAGAGCTAAGATAATGTGTCTCTCGATCCCTTCAAAAGTAATAGAAATAGATGAAAATAACGTTGCCACCGTTGAGACTTTAGGCGTTACTAGAAAGGTAAGCCTAGATCTCATCTCTGAAGAGGTAAAAGTTGGCGAATATGTGCTAATCCACGTTGGATACGCCATGCAAAAGATTGACACGCAGTTTGCGCTTGAGAGCTTAGAGGTCTATCAAAAGATCGCTGAGGATATGGATGCGGGGAAAATTTGATGGATCTTATCAATGATTTTCGCGACAAAAATTTAATCCTTGCCCTTTCAAAACTCATACAAAAAGAGAGTGTAAAACCGCTAAATATAATGGAAATTTGCGGCGGACACACGCATAGCATTATGAAATTTGCACTGCCAAGCTTGGTTGGAGAGCATATAAATTTCGTCCACGGCCCAGGCTGTCCGGTCTGCGTGATGCCAAAGAGCCGCATAGACGAGGCCTGTAAGCTTGCTAGCATGGATAATGTGATCTTTTGCACGCTAGCTGACATGCTAAGAGTGCCTGGCTCAAAGACAAGCTTGCAAAAACTTCGTGGCGAGGGGCATGATATAAGAGCACTTTACACGCCACTTGATGCGCTAAATATAGCTAAGCAAAATCCAGACAAAAAGGTTATATTTTTTGCCATTGGCTTTGAGACAACGACGCCAATGAGCGCAAATTTGGTTGAAAAAGTGGTGCAAGGGGGCATTAAAAATTTATACTTTCATATAAATCACGTAACCGTCCCAGCACCAGTTAGAGCCATAATGAGCGGTGAAAACGTGAGGATAGATGCATTTTTAGGCCCAAGCCATGTAAGTGTCATCACTGGAAGTAAAATTTACAAAGAGCTAGCAGATGAGTTTAAAAGACCAATAGCCATTAGCGGATTTGAGCCGCTTGACATCATGGCAAGTGTACTAAATTTAGTCCGTCAGCAAAACGTAGGCACTTATGAGGTTTATAACGAGTACGCAAGAGCGGTCAAAGAAGAGGGCAACCTCAAGGCAAAAGAGCTCATCGCTAAGTACTTTGAGCCGTGCGACTTTGTCTGGAGAGGCCTTGGCGAGATAGCGCAAAGTGGCATGAAACTAAAAGATGAGTTTGCCTACCTTGACGCTAGAGTGCAGTTTGACTGCAATGTAGAGAGCGCTGGCGAGAGCAAAGCTTGCATTTGTGGGCAAATTTTAAGAGGGCTAGCAAAGCCAACAGAGTGCAAAGTCTTTGGCAAGGTCTGCAACCCGCAAAATCCGATAGGATCGTGCATGGTATCAAGCGAGGGCGCTTGTGCGGCATATTTTAAATACGCAAGAGTTGGTTAAGGAATTTAATGAAAAAGATAATGCTAAGCCACGGCGGCGGCGGCGAGGAGATGAACTCGCTTATAAACGAGACGATATTTAAAATTTTTGATAATGAAATTTTAAGGCAGAGCAACGACTCAGCGATATTAAATTTAAACGGCAAGATCGCATTTAGCTCTGATAGCTTTGTGGTAACTCCCATTTTTTTTAATGGCGGCGACATCGGCAAGATCGCGGCTTGCGGCACGATAAACGACCTTGCGATGGTTGGAGCAAGCGCTAAATACCTAAGCTGCTCGCTCATCATCGAAGAGGGGCTAAGTATAGAGGAGCTTGAAAAGGTGCTTGGCTCACTTGCAAAAACTTGCAAAGAGAGCGGTGTAAGCGTAGTTTGTGGCGATACAAAGGTCGTACCAAAGGGCAAATGCGATAAAATTTTCATAAACACAGCAGGCATCGGCGAGATAGTTTGCGAAGGCGTGGAGCTTAAAAATTTAAAAGCAGGGGCTAAAATTTTAATCTCTGGAGATGTTGGTAGACACGGCGGCGTGGTGCTTGCAGCAAGAGAGGAATTTGAGCTTGGGCTTGATCTAAAAAGTGACTGCAAGAGCCTAAAAGAGGTTGCTTTGAGGCTTTTTAGTGCTGGCATAAAACCGCAGTGCATGCGTGATGCGACTAGGGGTGGGCTAAGTGCAGTGCTAAATGAATGGGCTAAATTTGCTAAATTTGACATCTTAGTTTTTGAAGAAAATATCAAGGTCGCAGACGAAGTGATGGGCGTTTGTGAGCTATTTGGATTTGAGCCTTATGAGCTTGCAAATGAGGGCACTTTTGTGATGGCTGTTGATGAGAGCCAGGCCGAGGACGCGCTTAAAATTTTAAGAGAATTTGACAAAAATGCGATGATAATAGGCGAGGTAATGGAAGCAAAAAACGAGCGCGTCATCATCGAAAATGCCTATAAATCAAGAAGATTTCTCGAGCCGCCAAAGGGCGAGCTACTGCCAAGGATATGCTAATGCACGAGCTTAGTATCGTTCAAAATTTAGTTAGCCTTTGCGAGAAAAATGCCGCCAAAGAAAA
Source organism: Campylobacter concisus (assembly GCF_902460845.1). Taxonomy (NCBI): domain Bacteria; kingdom Pseudomonadati; phylum Campylobacterota; class Epsilonproteobacteria; order Campylobacterales; family Campylobacteraceae; genus Campylobacter; species Campylobacter concisus. The sequence goes on from NZ_CABPVS010000005.1 coordinate 85,664, forward strand.
TGCCAAAGAGATAAGCAGGATCGAGATAAAGGTCGGCCGTTTAAGCGGAGTGGAGCCTCATTATTTGCAGAGCGCTTTTGATGTTTATAAGGCTGGTACGATCTGCGAAAACGCCGAACTTGTGATAAATTTACAAGGCATTGTTATTGAGTGTTTGGATTGTAGATTTGGCGGGGAGCTTAGCGAAAATGACTTTACCTGTCCAAAGTGCAAAAGTCAAAATTTAAAGGTGACTGACGGCGAAGATATGTATCTGATGCGCCTTGAGATGAAGTAAAATTTTACATATTTTTATATGTAAAATTTTATGTTTTTTATCAAAATATTTTAATAGTTGTAGTATCAAAAAATAGCTATCAAGGCCTTGATCTTTAGCTTTTGATATCTTTTGACTAGTAAAATTTAAGCATTACGCACTTTACGAACCTAGGTTAGTATAGATAATCAAAAATGAGTGCCCACTCTTGGCTTTAGAAGTAGTCAATAATTTTTCTATAATTTCCGTGCGTTGCAGATTTAAACTACTCAAATATCAAAAACGGAGCCTGAATCACGTTTCTTATTATCTTTAGTGGTGAGAGCAGGGCGTCTTGCAGGATCTGTGTCGAGTACTCAGGTTTATCGGTAGTGCCTCGTATGGCGATGACGGTTGAGAGCGAGCGGTCCTTGCCAAGGATTATTTGATTTACCAGTGGAATTTTATCAATGATACTACTAGCGTCTTTTAGTAGCTTTAGCTCAAGGTCGATGTTTATCTTTTTACTCTTTAGATCGATCGTACCACGCCCGCCGATATCAGCACTTGTTCCTATCATTTCAATCGCTAAAAATTCGATCATATCGCCATTTCTAGTGAGTAAAATTTTACCATTTTTAACAGTAAAGCCCTTGTCGTTAAAGTCGGGTGTTTTAAAGCTAAGAAGCGATGGAACCGAGTTTAAAAAGCTAAGTAGCCTTTGATAAAAGATATAATCTTTTAAAAAAGTATCAAAAAATCTTACCTCAGCCTTGAAATTTTTCGAGTTTTCTCCAAGCATTTTTAGGCGAAATTTACCGCCCTCAAAGCTCTTGATGCCAAAAAGGTCGTTGATAAATTCTCCGCTTATGTCGGTTGCGTCTAAATTTATACTTTTTTCATCGTTAAAATAGCCAACTCTTCCTTGCTGAGCTAGGCCATTTAGTGAGATGTTTTTGCCCTTTTTCTCGGCACTAAAGCTAGTAAATGGTAGTGTTTTGTTTAAATCTTTTAAAATAATATCGCCGTTTCTTGCCAAGAGCTCAAGCGGTGTGCTTTGCTCGCTGGTTTTGTTATCGTCAAGCACTAGCAAATTTAGATCTTTAGTTTTTACGTTTATAGCTTTTTCTTTTATATCTAGGCTTAGCTTTTTACTTGCGCTATCTACTTTCACACCAGCTTTTGAGACTAAAATTTTAAGATCATCGTTTTCATATTTTGAGCCATTTTTATCTAAAAACGGCAAATCAAAGTTTGCTCCTTTGGTAAAAATTTCAAGATCAGTAAAATCCTTACTTTTTATACTAAGCTCATCAAAACCACGCACGCCATTTTCCTTTAAAACAGGCGAGCTCTCTATGAAAAATTTACTATTTTTTGTTGCTATTTTACTTTCACTACCAAAGCTCATATCAAGCCCAAATGGCTCTATATTAAGCAAAGTTTCACCAGCCTTGCTAAAGTCCAAAAATGCGTTAAATGGCTCATTTTTAAAGGTTAAAATTTCATCATTTTTCTCTTTTAGATCAAAGCTTTCTATCACGCCTTTTATCTCGCCAGTGCTTTTTTGTAAATCTATATTCGCTTTGGCATTTGCCTTAAAAAAGTCAAGCCCAAAGCCGGTAGTATCGATGCTTAAATTCGTCGTATTTATAAGCTTTACGAGAGCATTTTTGGTATTAAACTTACTCCCAGCAATCTCTAAAATCGCGTCACTTAGCTTAAATTCTCCATTTGCGACGACACTTTTTTCATCAAAATTTTCTAAGCTTTTCTCATCAAGCTTTATCAAAATTTTTAAGCTAGCGTCCATTTTGCCGCTTAGCTGCCTTATTGGTACGATGATCTTATAGGCTTTTAATATCTCATTTATAGCTTCATCATAGATCGATTTTGTCTTTATAAGTAGCTCTAAATTTGCGCTTTTCTCATCAAAGATATTATTTATCGCAACGCTTGAGCCATCAAGTTTTTTGTCCTTGTAAATAGGCGAAATAAGATCAAATTTAAGCTTTGAGTTTTTAAGCGTAATATTTGCCTCGCCTACATTTACGGCTGGCAAGCCTTTTTCAAATTTAACGAGCAAATTTTTAGTATTTGCGGTGGCATTTAGATCATTTAGATAAAAGTCATTTTTGGCTAGATCCACCTTGCCGTTTATCTCTTTTAACTCGTAATCATCAGCAATGATGTATCCATATATCCAGTTTTTAACTTCACTATTTAGCTCTATGCGTCTATCAAGCTCATTAATGAAGTTTTTAATGCTTCCAGCCTCGACATCGTAAGCTTTGTAAGTTAAAAATGTATCTTTTAGAACAAAATTTAGCTTACCGTGCAGCTCATGAGAGGTGAAATTTCCTTCAAATTTATAGTCATTTTTATCAAAATCTGCACTCCCTTCGCCGCTAATACTTACGTTAAAATCCTTAAAGCTTAAATTTCTAACACTAAAAAGATCTATTCCGTCTTGCTGTTCGTTTTGGAATTTTATATCCACGTTTAAATAAGGGCTATCAACAAAAAATATATCATCTAAAAATAGAATTTTTAGTTTAAAATCATCTCCTATTTGCACATTTTCAAGTGAAATTTCTTGAAAAATCGTATCTATAAAATCTACGCTTTTACTAAGATTTAAAAGGCGCTCATCGCTGTTTTTTTGCTTGCTCTCTTTCTTAAAATTTGGGAGCTTGATCTGCTTTGCTCTTACAATTATTTTTTTATCTAACTTTATATATAATTGCTCCAATTTTACGCCGTAAAACTCGAAATCGTTAATTTTTATGCCGTATTTTAAAAGTAAAAGAAGCGAAAGAATCAAAATGATAAAAAATTTTATAAAAAAGCCATATTTAGACATTTTTTTTGATATCGTAGCCATCATTTTCCTAAGTATTTTTGTCTATTTGGCACGCCCTATAAACACAAGCAAGGTCGTTTTTATACCAAAGGGAAGTGTGGGCGAGATTATATCTTATTTAGCTAATCGCAACTTTAACTTAAGCGTGATAGACAAGTACGCCATACTTTTTATCGGCTCTCCGCAATCTGGCTGGATAGAGATCGGTCAAGACAAAATTTCAAGGGTTGGTTTTTTAAAAAAACTTGCAAAATCAAAAGCAGCTTTAACCGAGATAACGCTAATACCAGGCGAAACGACTATCATTTTTTTAAACCAGATCGCCGCCCAGCTAGGACTTGACCCAGTCAAATTAAATAGCGAATATAGCGCCCTTGCTCCAGTGAGTGATGGCTTTTTGATGCCAAATACATACAAAATCCCAATAGGTATCAGCGAAAGGCACCTTGCTTTTTATCTTGTTAATTCATCAAGAAAGGCTCAAAGCGAGATCAGCAATAAAATTTTTGGCGAATACAACGAGAAAAAATGGTTTAAAATTTTAACGATTGCTTCGATCATTCAAAAAGAAGCGGCAAATGATGCTGAGATGCCACTTGTCGCCTCAGTCATTTATAACCGCCTAAATAAAGGCATGAGGCTGCAAATGGACGGTACACTAAACTATGGAATTTATTCGCACGATGTGATCACGGCTGAGCGCATAAGAAGCGATATGAGCGAGTTTAATACCTATCTAAACGACGGCATTCCGCCAAGTCCAGTCTGCTCGGTCTCGATAAGTGCGATCAAAGCAGCAATAAACCCTGCAAAGAGCGATTATCTATACTTTGTGCTTGACAAAAAGGCAAAAAAACACATTTTTTCAAAAACCTTAAGCGAGCACAACCAAAATATAGGAAAATAGAGCTAGAATTTGCGACAAATGCCTAAAATACAACGAGATTTAATAAAGAAAGTGATAAATTTTAAAAAAATAAAAGGGCTAAAATGAGTGACATTATCTGGACCAAAACTGACGAAGCACCGCTTTTTGCAAGCTACTCTCTCTTTCCTATCGTAAAGAGCTTTTTATCACGCGCTGACATTGGCATAACTAGGGCCGATATTAGCCTAGCTGGGAGAATTTTATCTCTTTTTAGCAAAGAGCTTGGACTAAATAAGGCCGATGAGCTAGAGCTTTTAGGCGAACTGACCGCTCACAAAGAGGCAAATATCATAAAACTGCCAAACATTTCAGCCACGCTCGTTCAGCTAAAAGCAGCGATAGAGGAGCTTAGAAGCAAGGGCATAAATGTGCCTTTTTATCCAGATGAAATTATCACAGACTACGACGAAGATGTTGCTAAAAAATACCAAAAAGTGCTTGGTAGCGCAGTAAATCCAGTGCTTAGGCAAGGAAACTCAGATAGAAGAGTATTGCCTCCGGTTAAAGAATTTGCCAAGAAACATCCACATAGCAACGGCGACTGGGATAAGACAAATAAGACAAAAATTTGCTACATGCAAAAGGGCGATTTTTATGAGAATGAGCGCTCAATTATCGCTAGTAGAGATGAGAAATTTTATATAAATTTTGTGAGCACGGATGGCAAAAAAGAGCTTTTAAAAGAGCTTGCCGTACAAAGTGGCGAGATCGTAGATGCTACATATTTAAGCGTAGATGAGCTAGATAAATTTTATGAAAACTGTTTTGAAAAGGCGAAAAAAGAGAATTTAACCTTAAGCCTGCACCTAAAATGCACGATGATGAAGGTTAGTGACCCAGTCATCTTTGCGCATGCGATAAAAAGCTATTTTAAAGAGGTTTTTGAGCTGTTTGGTGAAAAGTTTAAAGCTCACGGCGTGGAGGCTAAAAACGGCTTAAAAGATATGTTTTCTAAAATTTTGCAGCTTAAAAATAAAGATGAAATTTTGGCTAAATTTGATGAAATTTTGAGCAAAAAGGCAAAAATTTGGGCACTAAATGAAAATGCCAGCAACTTTGACGTGCCAAATGATGTCATCATCGATGCTTCTGTGCCAGCGCTTATTAGAAACTCAGGGAAAGTAAAAGATAGAAGCGGCGAGCTAAATTTCTCGCTTTGCATGATCCCAGATAGGACCTACGCTAGAGTTTATGAGGCTTGCGTGGCGGACTTTAAGGAGCATGGCGCGCTTGATGTAAGCAAGATCGGCAGCGTGGCAAACGTGGGGCTAATGGCTAAAAAGGCCGAGGAGTATGGCAGCCACGATAAGACTTTCATCGCAAAAGAAGACGGAGAATTTGTAGTTTTTGATGAGGCTGGTGAGAGTGTCTTTAAATTTAGCGTCAAAAAGGGTGACATTTTTAGGATGACGCAGGCAAAAGATGATGCGATAAATGCGTGGTTTGAGCTTGCTTTTAAAAGAGGCGAAATTTCAAAAGATGAGCTTATATTTTGGCTAGATAGTAGCCGTGCTCATGATAGAAATTTGATAGCTAAATTTGAGAAATTTAAAGATAAATTTAGAAGCTCTGGCGTGAAATTTGAGATTTTAAACTACGAGCAAGCAACTAAAAGATCGCTTGAAGCAATAAGAGCTGGTAAAGACGTTATAAGCGTAACCGGTAACGTTTTAAGAGACTATTTAACTGATCTTTTTCCGATATTTGAGCTAGGTGGCAGCTCTAAAATGCTCTCAGTAGTGCCGCTACTTGCTGGTGGAGCGATGTTTGAGACTGGCGCTGGTGGAACGGCTCCAACGCTTGTAAAAGAGCTAAAAGAGAAAAACCATCTACTTTGGGATAGCCTCGGCGAGTTTTTAGCGCTTAGTGCTTCGCTCGAGCATTTGGCATTTGCTAAGCAAAAAAAAGAGGCAAAAGAGCTAAGTGATGCGCTAAATAGAGCGGTTGCTAGCTATTTGGACGAAAACAAAACGCCAAATGCCACTCTTGATACTAGGGAGTCGCACTTTTATCTAGCACTTTTTTGGGCAAGAGAAATGGCAAAAAGTGGCGGGATTTTAAGCAAAATTTTTGAAAATTTAGCAAACGAGCTAGAAAAAAGTGAGAGTGAAATTTTAAAAGAGATAAGACAAAATGATGGTGCAAGCGTGGAATTTGGTGGATATTATTTGCCAGATGAAGTAAAAGCAAATGAGGTCATGAGACCAAGTAAAATTTTAAATCAAATAATAGGATGAGAAAATGAAAATAAGTATAGTTGGAGCAGGAAACGTCGGTGCGAGCATAGCTTATGCGCTTTGCATGAGAGAAGTTTGCGATGAGATCGCACTTGTGGATATATTTGGTGACGTGGCACGTGCAAAAGCGATCGATCTAGCGCAGTCAAGCTGCGTTTTTAATGCTAAAACTACCGTTTGCGGTGGCGATGACTTTATGCTAATAGAGGGCAGTGATATCGTAGTGGTAACTGCTGGAAGCCCAAGAAAAGAGGGTCAAACAAGAGAGGACTTGCTCCTTAAAAATGCCGTAGTCGTAAAACAAACAGCTCAAAATATCGCAAAATTTGCACCAAATGCGGTGATAATCGTCGTGACAAATCCGCTTGATGTGATGGTCTGGACGGCCCATAAATTTAGTGGTTTTAGCAAAAATAAAGTGATCGGCATGGCTGGTGAGCTTGATGGCGCAAGATGCAGATATGAGCTAGCGCTTCTAAAAGATAAAGATGCAAAAGAGCTAAAGACAAAGATAATTGGCGCTCACAACGATGAGATGATCGTATCTGCTAGCAACATTAGCGAAAATTTAAATGAAAATGAGTTGGCAATTCTTAAAAAAGAGACAAGCACAGGTGGCGCAAAGATCGTTAAGCTTCTTGGCACTTCAGCTTACTACGCACCAGCAGCTGCTGTTGTGAAGATGTGTGAAGCGATCATGGGCAAGAGTGATGAAATTTTAAGCGCTAGCGTACTTCTTGATGATGAGCTAAGTTGCGGCAGGCTAGTAAAGCTTGGACGTGATGGCTTAAAAGAAATTTTAGAGCTAAATATAAATGAAAGTGAGCAAGAGCAGCTAAGTAAAAGCGAAGCTGATATTAGAAAAAACATTAAATTTTTAAAAGAAAATTTGGATTAGGAATATAGATGATAATAAAAGAAAACGTACCTGTTTGGGTCGATGAGAGCAGGTGTAAAGCCTGTGATGTCTGCGTGAGCTACTGCCCAGCAGGCGTACTAGCGATGAGGCTTGAGCCAAAAGCAGTGCTTGGTAAGATGATAGAGGTCGTCTATGCTGACTCATGTATAGGCTGTCGCGACTGTGAGCTTCACTGTCCTGATTTTGCCATTTATGTGGCTGAAAAAGGCTTTAAATTTGCAAAGCTAACGCCTGAGAGCAAAGAGCGAGCTGTGGCTGTAAAGGCAAATAAATTTGCAAAGCTTGGAGAGAGTGCATGAGAGAGCTAGTATCAACTGGAAATGCCCTAGTAGCAAGGGCTGCTGTCGAGTGCGGCTGTAACTTCTTTGGTGGATATCCGATCACTCCAAGTAGCGAGATCGCACACGAGCTAAGCGTGCTTTTGCCAAAACATGGCGGTACATTTATACAAATGGAAGATGAGATAGCTGGGATTTCAGTTTCTCTTGGCGCAAGTGCGAGTGGCGCTAAGGCGATGACAGCTAGCTCAGGTCCAGGAATTTCACTAAAGGCTGAGCAAATAGGCCTTGGCTTTATCGCTGAGATACCGCTCGTCATAGTAAATGTCATGCGCGGTGGCCCTTCAACTGGTCTGCCTACCCGTGTCGCACAAGGCGATATCTTGCAGGCTAAAAACCCAACTCACGGCGATGTAAATATGATAGTGCTAGCGCCTAGCAGCCTAGAGGAGTGCTATACGCAGACGGTTCGTGCATTTAATCTCGCAGCTAGGTTTATGACGCCAGTTATACTGCTACTCGATGAGACGATAGGACACATGCAAGCAAGGGTTAGTTTGCCTGAGATTAGCGAACTAGAAATTTATAAAAGAAGAGAATTTAGCGGCGAGCCAAAAGAGTATAAACCCTACGAGGCAGCACCAGACGCGCCAGCTACGCTAAATCCTTTCTTTAAAGGCTATCACTATCACATAACTGGGCTTCATCACGGCGCAACTGGCTTTCCAACAGAAGATGGCAAGATCGTTGAATACTCGATGAATAGGCTGTTTAATAAGATAAATTTACACACTGACGAGTGCGAGAAATTTGAAGAGTTTATGCTTGATGACGCTGAAATTTGCATCATCGCCTTTGGTAGCGTGGCTCTCTCAGCTAAGCAAGCTATCTTAAATTTACGTGAAAAAGGGCTAAAAGTAGGGCTATTTAAGCCACTCACACTTTTCCCAGCTCCAGCTAAAAAGCTAAAAGAGATATCAGATAAATTTAAGAAAATTTTAGTCTGCGAGCTAAATTTAGGTCAATATAGTGGCGAAATTTCAAAGATCATCTTAAGAGATGACTTTGCAAAACTGCTAAAAGCAAACGGCAGACCGATAAGCCCAAGCGAGATCGAGGCGAAGATAGGAGAAATTTATGGCTTTTAATTACGATAAATATTTACGAACAGATAAAATGCCTACTCTTTGGTGCTGGGGCTGCGGCGACGGCGTCATACTAAAGGCACTCATCCGCGCTATCGACACCATGGGTTGGGATATGAACGACGTTTGCGTGGTCTCAGGCATAGGCTGCTCTGGTCGCTTTAGCGGATATCTCGACTGCAACACCATTCACACAACTCACGGCAGAGCCGTAGCTTATGCCACTGGCGTAAAGATGGCAAATCCAGATAAGCACGTCATAGTTGTAACTGGCGATGGCGACGGACTGGCGATCGGAGGCAACCACACGATACACGGATGCCGCCGAAATATAGGGCTAAATCATATATTGATAAACAACTTCATCTACGCGCTAACCAACTCACAAACCAGCCCAACCACGCCAAAGGGCATGTGGACGGTCACAGCGCAGTATGGCAACATCGATCCTAGCTTTGATGCCTGTAAGCTTGCAACCGCTGCAGGTGCTAGCTTTGTCGCACGTGGTAGCGTCATCGAGCCAGAGAAGCTTACAAAGCTCTTTGTAGAGGGCTTTAGCCACGATGGATACAGCTTTTTTGATGTATTTTCAAACTGCCATATAAATTTAGGCCGCAAGAACAAAATGGGCGAGGCGGTGAAAAATTTAGAGTGGATAAAAGGCCGCACGACTAGCAAGGTCAAATTTGACATGCTAAGTGACGAGGAGAAAAATGGCATTTTCCCACTTGGTGTGCTTCACAAAGATGAAGAAAAGATCGAATACACCAAGGCTTACGACAAGGTAAGAAGGGCTGCAATGAGCAATGAAGCGATAAATTTTGAGGAGCTAGCATGAAGTCACAACTAAGATTTGTCGGCGTTGGCGGACAGGGCGTCATACTAGCAGGCGAGATCCTCTCAGCTGCTAAGATAAAAGCAGGTGGATACGGCGTCAAGGCCTCTACCTACACATCTCAGGTGCGCGGCGGCCCAACAAAGGTCGATATCATACTTGATGAGAAAGAAATTTTATATCCTTACGCAAACGAGGGCGAGATAGACTTTATGCTTGCTACCGCGCAGATAAGCTACAACGCCTTTAAAAGTGGCGTGAAAGAGGGCGGTGCGATCGTTGTCGAGCCAAATTTGGTAAAAGTAAGCGATGAAGACAAAAAGCGCTGGAAAATTTATGAAATTCCTATCATCTCTATCGCAAAAGACGAGGTCGGAAACGTCATCACTCAAAGCGTCGTGGCTCTTGGTGTGGCTGTGGCGATGAGTAGGTGCATGGATGAAAATTTAGTGTGTGAAGAGATGCTAGCAAGCGTGCCAGCTAAGGTCAAAGAGGCAAACGCCAAAGCATACGAGCTAGGCCTAAAATACGCAAAAGAGCTTTTAAAATAAATTTTGGCTAATTTTTAGCCAAAATTTCTACTAAAAATAAAAAATAGCTTTTATTATATTTTTATTAATTATTACTTTTCTTAAAATTTTAAGCATCACTTATTGATATAAAAGATTATATTTATAGTATTTATTTATCTTGCCAAAGCTATGAAATTTTTTAAAAATTGTTCTTATGATGCCTTATTTTAGCTTTCTTAAATAAAATATATTTTTAAATATTTAATAAATTAATAAATTATATTTAAGATTTGTTTTAGTAACGTTTCAGATGTAAAATTTTTGTAAAAGGAGTAAAAGTTGAGTTACAAAATCTCGGTTGCAACATGTGCTGCGCTCTTGATGTGCAGTGGTTTTTTAAGTCAAGTTTTTGCTGTGCAAACGACAAAGCTTGAGGGCATTGAAGTAAATTCAGTCGGTGATAACATCAGCGAGAGTGGTATCGATGAGGGAATTTTAAACAAAAGAGTCGCTGCTGGTCCTTTGGCTGATAAAAAAGTTATAGATATGCCTTATCAAGTAAATACAATTTCAAAAGAGGTTCTTGACAATCAAGGTGTTCAAGCTTTTGATGAAGCTGTTAAATATTTCCCATCAGCACAACTTCAGTACCGTGGCGGTGGCGAAATGGGTCGTCCTCAAACTCGTGGCTTTCAAGGCTCAGTCGTAGGTAACGTTCTTTGGGACGGCTTTTACGCAGTTTCTACGACAGCTATTCCTATGGTAATGTTTGAGAGCTTACAAATTCAAAACGGACTTGCTGGCTCACTATATGGTGGACAAGATCCAGCAGGTATTTTTAGCTACTCTCGTAAGCGTCCTGTTGCTGATTACAACGCTATTTGGACAGATTATATCTCTCGTGGAAATTTGGGTGTAGGATTTGATACATCAAATAAATTTGAAAAAATAGGCTACCGCGGAGTGTTTTATTATACAGATGGAGAAAGAGAGCCAAAAGATAGTAAAACTTCACGCCGCTTAGCTTCTATAGGACTTGATTTTTACCTTACAGAGGATTTAATACTTGAGACAAACTTTAGCCACTATGAGCATAAAAACTCAGGTATGCCAGGTGGATTTAGCATGCCATTAACAAACGGAGTGGCGAATTTTGATGTACCAAGCCCTGTAAAAGATACTAAAAGAGGACTTGAGCTAAAACAACAACAGCTAGTGTAAAACTAAAATACGCTCCAACAGAGAACTGTACTTTGAAGGCGGCTATCAGTGGCAAAAGGCTATCAGAGATATGTATGGCACCGATGGAAAATTCTTAAATCAAAATGGAGATTATGAAGTTACTAAAAGTGGTGGTAGTGGTGCATCTGGTAGATTTGATGTAGACAGCTGGTTTTTAAAAGGTTTGACAAATTTTGAAACAGGTCCTTTATCGCATAATTTTGCCGTAGCTACAAATGGATATCGCTGGACTATTTATAGTGCTAGAAATAGAGGTGAAGAAAGAGTACTTGGTAACTCAAATTTATATCATCCAGTAATATTTAATAATCCACATATAGCAAAAGGAAGTGGTAGATATAAAAGTAGTAGTAGTGATATGAAAAATATTTCTGTTGTTGATGATATTAAATTTAATGACTACTTCAGTACTATCTTATCAGTTTCAAGAAGCTGGTTTAAAAGCTATAAGCTAGATCATTCTAAAGAGAAAAATTACGATAAAAGTGGCTTTAACTATGGCGTAAGCCTTGTTTATAAGCCAGTTGAAAACGTAAGCCTTTATACTACTTATGCAGATAGCATCTCAAATGAAGGAACAACATATACATTTTCAAATGGAGCTAGAAAAGGCGAGACTTTAGTGGTAGAACCATTTAGAAGCAAACAATATGAGATCGGGGCAAAAGCTAGACTAGGTGAGCTTGATCTATCAGCTGCGATCTTTGAGATAAAGCGTCCTATAGCATATCTAGTCGGTAGCGGAGCAAGTGCTGATTTTAAAATTCAAGGCACACAAAGAAACCGCGGCTTTGAGCTAACTACTGGTGGAAAGCTTGTTGATACTTTAAGTATGTATGGTGGCTTTACACTTCTTGATGCTAAGATAAAAAATACTAAAGATGGCGTGTCTGAAGGCAAAACAGTTATCGGTGCACCAAAACTGCCTCCACTAATGTCAAAAATTTTTCCAAAAATAAAGAGCAACGACAATAAAAGTGGCATGCTAAGTAGCAGCGTCGAGACTATCATCGCGTCAAAAACGCAAGTTGTTTTTGGGCCAGTTGGTATAATGTTTGATGAAAATAGCAAGGCTCAGTTAGAGAGCGCTGGTATTGCGGTTGTTAAGATAGATAAATTTCAAAGTATCAAAGAGATACAAAATAGCTTTAGCAAGATTGCTGAAATTTGGGGCGAAAAGAGCATAAAAAGGCGCGTGAGTTTAATAAGTATTTTAACGATAACATAAAATTTGTAAGCCAAAAAACGGCAAATTTAACACCAAAAAAGAGAGTTTTGGTGCTTAACTGTAGCTCAGGAAACTTTAACACCATCAGCTCAAAAGATATCGGCGCTGAGTATATTAGCGTGGCTGGCGGTATAAATTTAAGCTCAGAGCTAAGTGATGGGGATTTTAAAATTTCAAAAGCGATAAATGAAGAGCAAGTCATCATCTTTAACCCAGACATCATCATCACAAATTCGCAAAAAAATGCCGATGTCATTGCCAAAAACGCATCATTTGCCAAGCTAAAAGCTGTGCAAAATGGAGAAATTTTTGTAGTGCCAAGTGGCGTTTATCTTTGGAGCGTAAGAAGTGCTGAAGGTGCGTTCTATCCGCTTTGGCTGGCTAAGACATTTTACCCAGAGCAATTTAGTGATCTAAATTTAGAGCAAAAAATAAGAGAGTTTTACGAGAGATTTTATAACTACAAGCTAAGTGATAGCGAGCTAAAAGAAATTTTGCACCCAAAGGGTGAATTTTGATAATAGGACAAAAATAAGGTTATTTATTATATTTAATATATTTATTTAAGTATAAAAGTAAATTTATCTTTCTAATATCCTAAAAAAGAGCTTTTAAAGCTTAAAAACTCAAAAATAAAAATAAAATTCAAATTGGTAGAAATTTTTATACATCTTATAAAATTTCTACCGCTAAATTTATATTAACTACCTTTAAAAGCCCATCCCATCCTTTTTGATTTTAATATCAGCTCTCATTTCTTAATCTAAAATAAATCTTTATGTTTCTTTTAAGTAAATTTAATGTAATGTTTCATTATTAATTATTTAATTAATATAGTTGTTTTAAAAAATATTAAGAAATAAACTGGCGGTGCGTTTTAAACGCTAAAAATTTACTAAGATAGGAAGTTATCAATGAGTGAAAAATTTACCAGAAGAGAATTTCTACAAAGTGCCTGTATCAGCGTAGGTGCGCTAGCTACAACAGCTGGTGCAACCAATGTTTTTGCTGGTGAGTTGCCAAAAGGCAATGAAAGTGGCTTGCCATCTGTTGATGTGCTAATAATCGGTTCTGGTGGTGCCGGACTTCGTGCAGCAACAGCCGTTCGCAAGCAATATCCAAACTCAACCGTCGTTGTTGCTACAAAGATGATGCCATCTCGCAATGCGACCTGTATGGCGGAGGGCGGAATAAACGGCGTTACTGACTTTAGTAATGGCGACAGCTTCAAGCTTCATGCTTATGACACAGTTAAAGGTGCGGCCTATCTTGCTGACCAAGATGCGGTAGTGAAATTTTGCGAGGCAGCAGGCGCGGTCATCCATGAGCTAGATCACAACGGTATGCTCTTTTCTCGTATAGATAATGGCGACGTATCTCGTAAAGATAATGGTGATGTTGCGTTTCGCTTTATGGGTGGCGCTAGCAAAAAGCGCTGTAACTATGCAGCTGATAAAACTGGCCACATTTTGATGCACGCCTGTCTTGATGACGCTATCACGGCTGGCGTTAAATTTCTAATGGATCATGAGCTACTTGAGATCGGTCTTGAGGATGGCAAGGTTGAAGGCGTCGTTCTTCGCAACATCCAAGATGGTCAAATTTATCCAGTTCTATGCAAATCTCTTGTCATCGCAACTGGCGGATACACTAGAATTTTCTATAACCGCACATCAGTTCCATTTATAGCAACTGGTGATGGTATCGCTGCTGCTCTTAAAGCAGGTCTTGGTTTTGAAGACCCTGAGATGCTTCAGTTTCACCCAACTGGCGTTCAAAATGGTGGCACGCTAATCACAGAAGCAGCTCGTGGCGAGGGTGGTTACTTGCTAAACAACAAGGGCGAGCGCTTTATGAAAAACTATCACGAAAAGATGGAGCTAGCTCCGCGTGACGTTGTCGCTCGTGCGATCGAGACAGAAATTCGCGAAGGCAGAGGCTTTGGCGAGGGCATGAGTGCTTACGTGCTTTGTGACGTTCGCCACCTTGGCAAAGATACTATCATGAAAAAGCTTCCAAAAATTCGCCATACTGCCATGCTTTTCCAAAATATCGACCTTATCGAGCAACCAGTGCCTATCCGCCCAACAGCTCACTACTCAATGGGTGGCATAGAGGTAGCTAAATTTGATGATATGAGCACAAAAATTCCTGGAATTTATGTAGGTGGCGAGGCTTCATGTGTATCTATCCACGGAGCAAACCGCCTTGGTGGAAACAGCCTAACTGACGCAGTTGTAACTGGCGATCTAGCTGGCAAAGGCGCTGGTGCTTACGCTCAAAATGCAAAATTTGCAAGCGGAAAGAAAACTTCTGAGCTAGCAAAAATGTGGCAAGATAAATTTAAAGCCATAGCAACAGGCGAGGGCGGCGTAAATGATATGTACGCACTTCGCGAGGAGCTTGGTAAAAACAACTGGGATCTAATGGGTATCTTTAGAACTGGTGCAAAACTTGATCAGCTCTCTAAAAACCTTGAAGCTATCCAAGCAAAATATGACACCATCAAAGTGCCAAATAAAAACCCAGTCATGAACACAGCATTTACCGACTATGTCGAGCTTGGCAACCTTATACTTCTTTCTCGTGCAGCATGCCTTGCAGCGCAAAATCGTCTTGAGAGCCGTGGCGCTCACACAAGAGAGGACTATCCAAAAAGAGATGATGTAAATTTCTTAAAACATAGCATAGTCACACTAAAAGACGGCAAGCTTGAACTTAGCTACAAAGACGTTGTGACAGGCATATTTTCACTTGATGGCAAGAAGCCAGAGTAAGGAGCTAGGATGAAAATTATTATCGACCGTTTTGACGGAACTAAAAAATATGAATCAACTTATGAGCTAACAAATGAAGAGATCAAAGGCAAAACTCTTTTAACAGTGCTTCTTGATATCAAACAAAAAAAGGATGCGACGCTAAATTTCACAGCATCTTGCCGCTCAGCGATATGTGGAGCGTGCGCTGTTAGAGTAAATGGCCACTCATATCTAGCCTGTGATACAAAGATGAATGAGCTTTTGGCGGAGTATGATAACCCAGAGAGCATAAGAATTTCTCCACTTGGAAATTTCAAAGTGATCTCAGACCTCATGGTGGACTGGGAACCAAGTATTGAAAATTTACGCAAGATTAGGCCTAGCATCACTGCTAAGTCAGAATTTAGCGCAGAAAAAGGCTGTAAACAAAGTCAAAAAGAGTATGAAAAAGTAGCGCTTGAATGGGACTGCATACTTTGCGGTGCGTGCGCTAGTGAGTGTAATAAGCTTGAAGCTGATGCGAGCGATTATATGCAACCATTTGTATTTGTTCATGCTTATAGAGCCGCCTTTGACTCACGTAGCAAAGATCCTATGCCGCATCTAAAACCAGCTATAGATAATGGCCTTTGGATGTGTGTAAAGTGCCAAGAGTGCGCTGATCGCTGTCCAAAAGGTATAAGCGCATGCAAGGATATAACTGATCTTCGCATTATGGCTATACAAAAAGGCTTTGATGATGGCATGGGACCAGATCACGCTGAGGCGTTTTTAACCGATCTAGTCGATGGCTCAGGCAGACTAAATGAGATCAAGCTTGCACTTCGTTCTGAGGGAGTGTTTAAAAATATGGGCAAAATGGATATCGCGGCAAATTTAATGCTCGCAGGCAAGATGAATCCGCTTCATATTTTTGGTGAAGAGGATATTGAAGGACATGACGATCTAGCAAAAATGATAAATGCGGCTCGCAAAGCTGCTAGTAAGGAGTAATTATGCAAAACGAATTCGCTTTTTTTCCAGGATGCGTACTCTCTCAAGCAGCTAAAGAGGCTAAAATGTCGCTTGAGGCTATCGCTCCGATACTTGGCTGGAAGCTTCACGAGATAAAGGGCTGGAGCTGCTGTGGTGCTCAACAAGCACAAGACGTAGATCCTATCGCTGCACTTGTAGCAAATGCTAGAAACATAGCGCTTGCAGAGCAGATGAATATGCCGATGCTTACGACATGCTCAACTTGTATGCTAACTCTAACAAGAGCAAAAACTACACTTGATAAGGGTGCAAAGGACCGCATAAATACTTTCTTGGCTGAGGGCAATATGAAATATAATGGCTCAACCGAGATCACAAGCCTTCTTTGGGTGCTTTATCAAAACGTAGAAACGCTAAGAGCAAAGGTTGTTAAACCACTTAGTGGGCTAAAAGTAGCGCTATTTTATGGCTGCCATAGCCTAAGACCTGAAAAAGATCTGCACAATAGAGAAAGCTCAGTCAATCCAAAGAGCTTTGAAACCGTTGTAGGCGCACTTGGTGCTACTATCGTGCCATTTGAGAAAAGACTTGACTGCTGTGGTTTTCACGCTAGTTACCCAGCTGGCACATCTGTAAGAAAAATGTCAAGCCAGATCGTAAATAACGCCGATGAAAACGGTGCTGATGTAGTTGTTACACCATGCCCGCTTTGTCAAATGCAACTTGACATCTACCAAGAGAGATATCAAGATGAGAACCACTCAAATGTGAGAAAGCCTATCATTCACCTATCTCAGCTTGTAGGTCTTGCACTTGGACTATCTGTTGAAGATCTTGGGCTTGATCTAAACATCATTGACGCTACCAAGATAGCGTAAAGTTTATCCCACGTCTTTTGGCGTGGGAAATTCTTAAAATTTATTTTTCTATTACTAACAAAGCAAATTTGGCATTTTATAAAAAATTAATTTATTTTTTAATATAAAAATGGGTCAAAAATAATAAAATTTATTATGTAAATTCTTTTATTTATATAAAATATTTTTTAGCTATAATCGCGTGAAATTTTAAATGGATTGATTATTAAATTTAAAGGACTAAATATGCAAAATGTTGGCATCATTGCAAAAATAAGCGGAAAAGTATTTGTAAAACGCAATGGAAAGTTGATCGCACTAAAACAGGGAGATGAGATATTTTTAGGCGACGAGATCATAACACAAAGTAGTGGTGATACAGTCATTATAAATTTCTACCACGCTTCGCCTATCACGCTACTTGAGCCCCAAACTATTATCATCACAAAAGAGCTATCAAAAGCAAATTTTAATACGCAAGGCAGCGAAGCCCAGATAGAAGAAGATAAGAGAAATTTTCTTGTTGAGAATGAAGAAACAAAAAACAAAGGCGAAGACGACAGCCCTCATAACGCAAGTCATAGTTCTCATGGCTCAAGCCACGGCAGTAGCTTTGCAAGCATAAATGGTTTAAATTTTGATACACAAGGTCACATCTCAAGTATTATTGGTGTTGATGGTGGTGCGGTTGTACTGCCAGTCATATTAAAAGAGTCGGCATTGGCACATAGGTCTATTAGCGGTGCGGTAGCAGCGGTAGAGCAAAAAGAGAGTGCTCCGGTTATTGCGGCACCAAGTGTTAGAATTTTAAAAGACATTGATGGCGACGGCTATATAAATATTGCAGAAGCAGGCGGCGATGCAAATCATACTGGTATGGCGGTTACTTTTAATAATGACTTTAAGCCAAATGACAAAGTGACATTGGAAATCGTAAATAACGGTATAAAAACTACGCTTGTTTATAAAGTTGATCAAGCTGGTACAAGCGTGATAAATATAAATAATCCAAGTGAAATTTTGCCTATTGAGTCAAATGCTATAAACCCAGAGCAAAAAGAATTTATCATTCCAAGTGTCACTGTCACTCCAAATGCTGCATTTAGTGTAAATTCTAGTATCACTCTAGCAAATGGCACTAATTCATATGTGGCAAATATAGCCACAAGTGTTGATACCATCACTCCAACTCTTGCTTTTAAAAAGGTATTTTTGGGTAAAGATTTAAACCGAGATGGCGTCATAGATGCAAGCGAAAATAGCTTTAATCCAGCAATTAGCACACCAAGTGATGATGCAAAGGTCGTCTTATCACCAAATATGAAAATAGGCGACAAGATAAAACTAACTACCACTGATCCTGACGGAACTTTACATGAAAAAGTGCTGGTTAAAACATCTGGTAATATGCTTGTAGATAAAGAGAGCGGTGAGAGCTATCCGCTTATAAGTGAAAGTGGTGGAAATGTCGGTTTTAATGTAGCAAATGCGGTTAAAATTTCATCTTCAACTCCAACAAATGTAAATATCCAAATGATAAGTAAGTCGGGCAATCCAGGTGCAACTGAAACCATAGCCATAGCAAACAATAACGACCCAATCGCTGTTTTTACGCTTGATGAGAATAAAGATGGCATGATAAATTTGGCCGAGCTCGCAAAAAGTGGTAGCGCGGCCTTAATGATAGATATTTATGTGCCAAACAATGCTACAGCTGGCGACAAGATCCGTATCAAAGTTGATGATCCAGCTAGCACACCAACAAGTGTAACAAAGACATATACCATCTCATCTGACGGACTTACTGCTACGCTTGATGGTGGAACGGAGATTATCCCTATAGAAAATGGCAAGATTACAATTGCTGATCCAACAAACTCGAGCGATCCAAGCATAAAAAGGCTAAGTACGACGATCATTGATGGCACGACTGGCACCCCAAAAGCTTCAAGTGTGAGTGAAATTTCAAGCGATACAGTTGCACCTATTAAATCCCCGCATGTACAGTTTGCAAAAGATAGCGATAAAGATGGTGTTCTAACCAGCAAGGAGAGTGGCTTTAGCCCTGATGGCGTAAAGACACCGATAAAGATAAAAATTCCAAACGATGCAAAAGATGGTGATAAATTTGAGATAGATATCGCAGGAAGTGATGGTAAAACAGATAAAATCACTATTAAAATTTCTCAAAACGCATCTGGTGTATATAGTGCCACGAGAGATGATGGTGTGCCTATTAGTGTAAATAATGGTACCATAGAGACCACCACAAGACTTTATGGGCTTACGACAAATTTTACAACTACATTTACTGACAAAGCCGGCAATAAAGCAGCCCCAGTCACAGACAAGATAACTCTAGATAATAGCATAAAGGTGCAGTTTGCAAGGGATAATGATGGTGATGGACTGATAGATAGTATCACAACTCCTTCTGGCTCGTCATCAACTCAAAGCGATCTTGATATCTACCTGCCTAATAATACAAAACCAGGAAGCAGCATAAATGTCACGATATCAACTCCTACCATACCATCTGTTACAACAACTGTAAAATATACCATAAGTGACGATGGATTAACAGCCATACCAAGTGATGGTTCAGCACCGCTTCCAATAGCCGGTGGTAAATTTAGCATACCAGATGTTCCTATTTCTATGGATCATTCTACGCCGGTTAGAGCGACTATCACAACACCTGGCGAGGCTACGACGACTGATGGTGTCCGTGGTAGATTGTTTGACTTTGGAATTTTAGAGTATATTGACGATGTAAAGCTTGCTACGCAGATAGATGGAGGAGTTATAAATATCGCAAAATACTTAAGAGCAGGAGATAATGAAAAAGTTATTCAGAAAAATAACTTTGATAATGAGAGCAAAACTATAAAAGAGTACAATATTTCGCTTACTAACGATGAGCAGCCAAATATAGTCTTTGGTGTAGACCGTGCTCCTGGAACCAAGCTTCGTTTAGCTCTTGAAGATGATCATGGTAATGCTAAAATTTTACCAAACGGACAAAACTATATAGATCTAGTTGTAGGTGCGGACAAGCGTGTAAATATGGACTTTGAAGCGCTTGGGATAAAGCTAGATGAAAGATACTCAAATATTAGAGCGACTGTTTTAAAGAGTGATGAAACAAAAGATGATGATCTCTTGGTCCGAGTCGATCTTGATGCTACTCCAGATGTGATAGCTACACCAAATGCCACGTCTAATGTTACTAGTGTAGATATTTCAGGCAGTATCGGAACCGACTCAAATGGTAACAATACTCTTAATAAAAATACCATAAATAAAGTTGATCTTTATGATTTGCTAAATTCTGTTCACAAAAGCTCGTCTCTTGATAATACACATAGCTATTCTGAAAATTTTGCCCTATCAGCCAATAGCACTGGGGCAAATTTTATGATAAAAAATTCTGACGCCGCAGGAAACGTATCTATTAGTACTGTAACGTTTATCGGCAATAGCGGTCTTGATGCTGATATGTGGTTTTACAACTACGTAGATCCGTCATGGAGAGCTAGAGTTGGTAACAATTCTGGTGTTTATAGTACGCGAGGAGGTAAGTCTATTTATAAAGACTATATGGAAATTTATTCCCCAAGTGCCTCTACTACCTATGATGTTGTGCAGTTTGCTTCAGGAACACACTATAAGACTTTGTCTAATCAAGGAAATATGCATGCAGAGGATTTAGCTAGAGTTGGTAGACATGGAGATAGTGCCTTATACGATGCGTCTAATCCATATGCGCCAAAGAAATTTAGAAATGGTGTCGATACAGCTGCTGGTACTGGTGATAACATAGGCTTTGCAAATGGTGTTTTAAAAGGCAGACCCGGCAACTATACCCTTGGTGAGTCAAATCCTGTTGGATCTGATCTTGTTATGAAGATAAATGGCTGGATATATGTAAGTGCACCTGGAATATATTCTGTAAGAGCAGCAGACTTGCATAACTATGCAGAGCTTACTATAAATGGAACGACACAAAAATTTGGAAGCCCAACAACGTATATAAACCCAGCTACGGAAGCATCATATGGTAAAAATGGCCAGTGGTGGAGTAGGGATTTTACATTTGATAAAGCTGGTTTTTATAAACTTGATATGGAGTATATGGACGGAACTGGTGAGATGAACTTATCTTTATATATGCTTCCAAAGAGTGTAGCAAACACTTATGGTCCCCAAGATCCATATCCTTCATCTATGCTAGTTGGAGCACAAGGTAGTGGCACGCATCTATTTAGTAACAATTACGTTGAAGCACTTATTCAAAATGGACATCTAAAAAAGATAGGGACTACAAATTCTTACGAGCTAAGTGATGCTAGTAAATACGGCGAATCAAATTTTGGCGATCCAGTTTACCTAAGACAAGAAGGCGATATAAAAGGTGGTAACCTAGATGATGCCTTTGTTTATAGTAAGGGTAGAATGATAGATGGTAGAGGTGGCGTGGATACTCTGATAGTAGTTGATGATGTGGATTTTTCAAATTTAGATAATGTTAAAAAGATAAATAACTTTGAAAAGATCCAGCTAGGCAGTGCCGATCAAGCAGTATCTATAAAATTTAGCCCAGATGGTGTCTTTGATATTATTGATAGCAGAAATACAAGAGATGCAAGCAATAGTGCAGCCAGTGAAAGTGTAAATACTGTGCTAAAAGTCATAGGCGACAGCAAAGACCTAGTACAGCTCACACATGACTTTGTAAAAGCTACAAAAGCTGATGTTGCTACGCTAAATAGAAAACATAGTGTTGTCGGTGACATATACAACAAAGTAGATGTTACAAGTGAGGGTGATGCAGTAAATCAAGTCTATAAAGCGACATTTAATCGCCAAGAAACCATCAATGGAAATACAATAAACACAAGACACACTATTTTTCTTGAGATACAAGATGGCGTACAGGTGGATCTGTTATAAAAATTTGAATTTGTATATAAAGAGTAAAGCCCAAAATTTCTCTTGGGCTTTATAAATTTAGATAGCTTTTATCATCACTTTCGTTAGTAATTCTGAAAATTTAGCAGGATTTTCTAGACTCATGCCCTCATTTAGCCTTGCCATATCAAGAAGCAAAGGCGCTATGTCATAAACCATCGCCTCATTTTTCTCTAGTTTTGTAAAAATTTCATGGTCAGCATTGATCTCTAAGATTGGTTTAACTTTTGGAGCGTTTGCGCCTTGTCCCATCTGTTTAAGCATCTCTTGCATAGCATAATCAGGATCGTTTTTATCATAAATTAACACCGCAGCGGAGCTTGAGAGTCTTGAGCTTAGTCTTACATCTTTTACCTCGTCTTTTAAAATTTCCTTCATTTTAACAAGCGTGTTTGCAACCTTGCTCTCATCAACATTCTCATCGCTTTTGATCTCGTCATTTATATCAGCATGTGAGACTGATTTTAGAGGTGTTTTGTCAAATTCATTAACCATTGGCATGACGATCGTATCGATCTCTTCATCCATAATAAGCACTTCGATGTCGTTTTTCTTAAAACTCTCAAGAAGCGGAGAATTTCTTAGCATATTTTCATTGTTGCCGCTGATGTAGTAGATCGACTTTTGATCCTCTTTCATCGCTTCTTTGTACTCTTTTAGGCTGATTAGTCCATCTCTTTTTGAACTTTTAAATAGGCAAAGATCTAAAATTTGCTCTTTTTCTGCGTTAAATCCGTAAAGTCCCTCTTTTAGAACCTTGCCAAATAGTTTGTAAAATTTTATGTATTTTTCTCGGTCGTTATCTTTTAACTTTGCAAGTTCGCTTAAAATTTTCTTCACACTTTGCTCTTTAACGGTTCGCATGATCGCATTTTCTTGTAAAATTTCACGGCTTACATTTAATGGTAGATCCTCAACATCAATGATACCCTTGATGAATCTTAAATATGGCGGCAAGAGTTCTTTTGCATCATCTGTGATAAAGACTCTTTTCACATAGAGCTTCACGCCACTTTGATAATCAACCCTAAAGAGATCAAACGGCTCGGTGCTTGGTACATAAAATAGTGTCGAATACTCGATCTTACCCTCAGCTTTTGTGTGGATGTAAAGGAGCGGGTCGCTGCTATCGTGAGAAATTTGCTTATAAAAGTCGTTATAATCTTGCTCTTTAAGGCTAGCTTTATTTAGCCTCCAAAGCGCATTAGCCTTGTTTATCTGCTCGTTTTTGGTCTCATATGTGCCTTCTTTTTCGCCTTCTTTTGGAGCGACATAGCTTTGTTTATCCATAAATATAGGATAAGGAATGTGGTTTGAATACTTCTTGACTATCTCTTCGATACGCCAAGAATTTGCAAACTCATCGTCATTTAAATGTAAGATGATGTCCGTTCCAAAGCTATCTTTTTTAGCATCTTCTATCTCGTAGCTTTTTGCATCAGATGTCCATTTATAGGCTTTGTCACTAAGTGCTCGTTTGCTTATGACCTCGATCTTGTTTGCCACCATAAATGCTGAGTAAAAGCCAACACCAAACTGACCGATCAGTGAGCTATCTTTTTTGGCATTGCCACTTAAATTTTTCATAAAACCTTTTGTGCCACTTCTTGCTATAGTGCCTAAATTTGCAATAAGCTCATCCTTATCCATGCCGATACCATTGTCACTGATGGTTAAAATTTTAGCCTTATCATCTACTTTGATGTCGATCCTTGGAGTATAGCTCAGACTTTTATACTTTTCATCGGTCAAGCATAGGTAGTTTAGCTTATCAAGTGCGTCGTTTGAGTTTGAGATGAGCTCTCTTAAAAATATCTCTTTATTTGAGTAAAGAGAGTGGATCATCAAATTTAAAAGGTCATTGACCTCTGTTTGAAATTCAAATTTATCTGCCATTTTTCTTTTCCTTGTTTTAAAATTTTTGGCAGATTATAACACAAAGTGATAAAAATATACTTAACCTTGATAGCATTACTATCAAGGTTTTTAAATTAATTTTTTAAAATAATTTCAAAAAAGTTATAGTTTATGAATAAAATAATAATGATAATTTATTAAATATTATTAATTATGCATTCTTGTATAAAGTTTATTTAAAATAGTGCTATAATCAAGGCTAAAATTTTTAGAAAAAGGAGACAAAATGAATTTGCGAAGCATTTTGGTAAAAGTTTCAGCAACGATTGCTACGGTTTTGGCGGTATCTATGACATGTTTTGTTGTATATACATCAAATATTTTAGAGCGCGAGATAAAAGATGGTGTGCTTACAACAGTAGAACAAAACGTCCAGCTTGCTATGAATACGGTTAAATTATTTGAAAAAGATAATGTAAGTAGCGCAGAACTAATAATGAGTGTTTTTAAAGAGATGATTGGAAAAATTTCAACTAATCACCAGATGAGCAAGACTGACAAATACGAGGCGATAGATCTAATATCTCAAAATGGTATTTTAAACAACAACTACGATATTCTAGATAAATTTAATAACGCTACAAAAGGCGGAATTTCAACCATTTTTGCAAAATCAGGTGATAATTTTTTAAGAGTTAGTACATCGGTGACGAAGGCTGATGGTAGTAGAGCTGTTGGTACGATGATTGACAAAAACGGTCAAGCCTATAAAAATATCATGAATAAAGAGAGGTATATAGGCGTTGTAAATTTATTTGGACGCAACTATATGAGTATTTATGATCCTATTATTGAAAATAACGAGGTAATAGGAATTTTATTTGTTGGTTATGATCCTACCGAGGGATTAAACAATATGAAAAAGACTTTTTCTGAGATGAAACTTGGTAAGCATGGATATTTTTCTCTTTACAATACTAAAACTGGTAAATTTGACTTTCATCCAACTAAGGCAGATCAAGAGCTAAGTAGTGAATTAAAAACTACTATGGATAATATTGTTAAAAAAGGAAAGGGTATTGAGCCTATTATAATTGATGGGGTTGACTGCATAGTTGCTTTTGAGTCATTTGATAAACTAGACTGGATGGTTTTAGGTTCAGCTGTTACTGATGATTTTTTAACACCACTAAAAGTAGTTAGTAAAAATTTCATCATAGCAAGCGTCATAGTTACCTTACTTTTGATAGCTGTTTCGATGTTCTTGCTTAAAAAGATGGTTGCAAATCCTATCGATAGACTAGGAACAAATTTAAATGCAATAACATCTGATTTTACAATTAAAATTCCTATTTATGGTAAGGATGAAATAGCTAAAATAAGTAAAGATATAAATGATTTTATTGAAAGAATAAGAATATTAATAAGTGATACAAAGCACCTTTCAAGTGAAAATAGCTCCGTTGCAAATGAGCTTAGTTCTACATCTCTTCAGACAGGCAAACGTGTAGAAAAATCAACCGAAATAGTGGAAGAGACAAATCAAAGATGTAAAGTAATGCAAGAAAATATGAAAGAATCTTTAGCAGTAGCTCAAGCTGGCAAAGATGACCTTCAAAAGGCTAGCACACATATAAAAACGGCAACTGAAGCTATAAGATCGCTATCAGCGCAGATTATTGACTCTGCTAATGTAGAAAACCAAATGGCTGATAAGATCGATCAACTTAGCCGTGATGCCGAGCAGGTGAAATCAGTCCTTGTTGTTATCAATGATATAGCTGATCAGACAAATTTACTTGCACTTAACGCAGCTATTGAGGCTGCAAGAGCAGGTGAGCATGGACGTGGCTTTGCCGTTGTTGCTGATGAAGTTAGGCAGTTAGCTGAGAGAACTCAAAAGAGTTTAACTGAGATAAATGCAACTATCAATGTCATCGTTCAAGCGATCAATGATAGCAGTGAGCAAATGGGTATCAACTCTAAACAGATCCAAGAGTTAACTCACGTGGCAAGCGACGTTGAAAAACTATAAATGTTATGAGTGAGACGATGAATAACGCTATAGCAATGTCTGATAAGACTATGCAAGACTACATCGCAACTGGCAAAAATGTAAATGAAATCATGGAAGGTATCTCAAATATCAACCAAATTTCATCTGAAAATGCTAGAAGTGTCGAAGAGATAGCTTCAGCAGCAGAACATCTAAACAAGATGACAGATGCATTAAATTCAAAACTTAGTGTCTTTAGAACTTAAGAACTTATCTACAAGCTAATATTTTTTAGGTCTAGCCCTTGCTAGACCTTTTTAAATTTATTGATAAAATTTCTAGTATATAAAATCAAATTTTTATAGATAATGATATAGAGTGGGGCTTTGCAAATTTGTAAAATTAAATTTATTTTCTATTTTTGTCTAGGACTTTTTGCATACTCTCTCTAGTTGCCTCTAACCAGTTTTCTTTAGAGGTATCTACTAGATCAAGACAAAATATTTTAATATCTGCTTTTTTAAAGCTAAACTCCTTTACTTTCAAAGCGTCACTTCCAACTATTACGATAGGCTGAACCTTTAAATTTAGCTTTTCTACAAGCATTTTAGCTCCACCTTTAAATGGTAAAAGCTTGTTAGTTTGTGATCTTGTTCCTTCTGGAAAAATAGCCAAAACACGACCATTTTCAACTCTATCTTTAGCTTCTTTTAAAAGTTTTATTAAAGAGTGCTTATTTTCACGCTCAACTGCTATCATCTTTGGCAGGCTCAAAATTTTACCAATTATAGGAATTTTGCCGATTTGTGCCTTTGCTATCCAGCAAAGGTTTTTTGGATGAACCTCTTCAAGGACAATAATATCAAGCATACTTTGATGATTTATAAGCAAGATATTGGCCTCATCTTTAAAATCACCAATTACTTCAAGCTTATAGCCACCAAAAAATCTTTGTGTTCTGCCCCAAAATTTTCTAATAGTTCTATTTTTGGAGTTAAAGAGCCACATAAAAAAAACCACTAAAACAACACTAAGAACGAATGTAATTGAGAATAAAAGAGCTCTAATTTTTGACAAGATCATCCTTCTTTACCCAGCCAATTTTGCCATCAGTAAATAAAATTTTTGAGTAGTCATCTTTCGTGTCTAAAATTTCAACATTTTCATTTTTGTGAGATGTGTAAAAAACGGTTGAATTTTTAGTTGGAAGGATAGTAACGCTCACATCTGGCTTAAGTACTGCTTTGCCAAAAGGGTTGTAGGTATAAATTCCAAGTGCGATAAAAACAGCCGCCACAAAAAAGTAGCTAAGCCTTCTGCGCCAAATAGCTAATAATATAAAAATTACCGCACAAGAGTATATCGTGATATCTTTATAGGTGCTAAACTCGCTTTGTTTTGGGTTTAGTCCGATTTGTGTGCTGACATCGTCATCTTCGACACTCACTGGTAAAGAAAAGCTTTCAAATTTGGCCTTTTTTAGGTTGTAATAATTAAAGTCAAGCGATTTTTTATTTGGCTTAAATACTGCAAAATAATATGCACTTTGTGAGTTAAAGTCGCCATTTATCGTATCTACGCCTTGCTTTAAGATTGTCTTATTTTCTATATTAAAAGCACTTAGATCTACGTTGTTACCATAAATTTCTACAACCATGATATTGTTTATATCATCAAATTTTGTTGTCTTAAATTTCTTAACTTCAAGATTATCAGCCACGATGTGGTTGTAGTTCTCATCGCTTCTAAGCTCTTTTAGCTTTGGTAAAAAGATATTTATGCTTGAACTTTGATAGTTTTCGCCATTTCTTTTTAGGGTTAAGCTAACTTTTAAAGTCTTTGCGTCAATGCTTGTTGCCTCAAGATAAAAAGTACCTACATATTTGTTGTCTTCACTTTTTACCCATTGAAAATTTTTCTTATTTAGCCATTTGATATTTGTTTCATCAAGCTGTGTCTCAAACTCAAACTCAAAGTCATTTTGCGTATCAGCCACTATCTCAACACTAAAAATTTCTCCTATAACAACATTTTTTGGTACATTTGTGGCTTTTAAAAGAAGCTCTTTTACTTTGATCTTGTCATATACTTGATTGTCTGGGACGCTAATATCTGGCTCGTTTGTTGGCACGATGTTTCGCATCTGCTCTGGAGTGATACGCTCTGGCTGTGGTGATACAAATTTTCTTGAAAAATCTTGTTCTTTTGGCGGTTTTTGAGTTTTTGGATTTGAAGTAGGGCTATTTACAAATTTATCCTCCCTAGCTTCGTCCATCATGTCAAAAACGCTTACTTCGTTGGTATTTACAGCAAATAAATTTAGTACGAGTAGGGAGATAAAAAGAAAATGTTTTACCAAACTAGACCTTTTAACATCTTCATGCCATCATCTGTACCTAAAATTTTCTCACAAGCACGCTCTGGGTGAGGCATAAGACCAAAAATCTTTTTGCTCTCATCGCAAATTCCAGCTATATTGTCGACTGAGCCGTTTGGATTTATTTCGTTGCCTTTGGCATCACAGTATTTTAGTAATACTTGATCGTTGTCGTAAAGGCCTTTTAGAGTGTTTTCATCAGTATAATAGTTACCCTCGCCGTGAGCAATAGGGATATTAACTACTTCATTTTTGGCTAAATTTGCTAAGAATTTATTGTTATTTGAGATTACCTTTAGGTGGTGATATTTTGAGACGAAATTTAAATTTTCATTTCTTCTCATCGCACCTTTTAAAAGTCCAAGCTCAAGAAGCATCTGAAAGCCATTGCAAATTCCTAAAATGTAGCCACCTTTTTTCGCATGCTCTTTTACAGCCTGCATAGCTGGGCTAAATTTAGCTATCGCAGCCGTTCTTAGATAGTCGCCATAGCTAAAACCACCGGGCAAAACGACTAGATCAGCATCGATCTTATCTTCTTTGTGCCAGATGATCTGCGTTTGGCAGCCAAGTAGTTTAAAGGCGTGAGCTGTGTCTTCTTCGCAGTTTGTGCCAGGAAAAAGTATGATTGCTACTTTCATAGCACGATCTCGTAGTCTTCGATGACAGTGTTTGCTAGAAGCTCTTCACACATCACTTTTAGCTGCTCTTTTGCTTTGCTTTTATCGCTCTCGTCGATATCTAAAACGATTTGTTTGCCTATCCTGACATTTGAAACGCCGCTAAATCCAAGTGAATTTAGCGCGTGTTCCACTGCCTTACCAGCAGGGTCAAGGACCCCACTTCTTAATGCTATATTTACAACAGCTTTCATCTTTGTCCTTAAGAAAGAATTCTTCTTAAAACTTCTTCGTAAGCTACTTTTACGCTACCAAGGTCTTGTCTAAATCTATCTTTGTCAAGTTTTTCGTTTGTTGTCGCATCCCAAAATCTGCAGCTATCAGGGCTTATCTCGTCAGCTAAGATGATGTTGCCATCTTTGTCGATACCAAATTCGACTTTGAAATCAACTAGTTTTAAATTTCTCTCTGCAAAGAATTTAAATAATATAGAGTTGATCTCTCTTGCTGTATGTCTTAGTGTTTGAAGATCTTTTTCGCTCTTTACTAGACCCATGATGATGCAGTGCTCATCAGTAACTAGTGGATCGTGTAAATCGTCATTTTTGTAGTAGAACTCAACAAGTGTAAAAGGTAGAACTGTGCCTTCTTTTATGCCAAGTCTTTTGCTAAGTGAGCCAGTTGCGATATTTCTCACAACAACTTCAAGAGGTATGATCTCGCATTTTTTGACCACTTGCTCAGTGTCGCTGATGGTCTCAACAAGGTCAGTGACGATACCTTTGCTCTCTAGCAGTTTAAAAAGCTGAGTAGAGATTTTGTTATTTAATGCGCCTTTGCCAGCTTCGTTGCCTCTTTTTTGAGCATCAAATGCTGTTAGATCGTCTTTAAATTCAGCCACAAGTAGATTTGGATCGTCTGTGGCGTACATTTTCTTGCCTTTTCCCTCGTAGATAAGCTCTCTTTTTTGCATGTTGTTCTCCTTTAGATTATTGTTGTTTTATCTTTAAAATTTTGATCGTATCAATCGCTGTTTTTAACTGGATGTCTTCATCGACTTTTTTCTGTGTAATTATATTTTTATCATCTTTTGCTTCAGTTTTATTACCCTCGCTTGTTGGATTTATCTTGTTTAGCTCGCTCTTTAGGTGCGCTTTTAGTTCGCTCTCTTTGATGCTAAATGCACTATCATCACTTTGTGGCACTTTGCCAGGATGCACGACTACATCAGGCGTTACGCCAACAGCTTGGATAGTTCTGCCGCTTGGCAAGTAGTATCTTGCGATGGTTAGTCTTAGCGCTTCTGTATCGTCTATTGGTAAGATCACCTGAACGCTACCTTTACCAAATGTGTTTTCGCCAATTATCACCGCACGCTTATGATCTTGTAATGAACCACTTACGATCTCGCTAGCACTTGCACTTCCGCCATTTACCAGCACTACAAGTGGGAGTTTTGATAAGGTTTTGCTAGCGCTTGCTTTATACTCTACATTTTCAGATGCATCACGACCCTTTTGAGAGACGATGATGCCGTTATCTACGAAAAGATCTACTAGATCAACAGCTTGATTTAAAAGACCGCCAGGGTTGTTTCTAAGATCAAGTATGATGCCATTTGCTTTTGGATGCTCTTTAATCGCATCTTTTACCTTTGTGACGACGTTTTTGTCAAAATTTGTGACACGTATATAAAGGATGTTTTCGTTTTCTATCATTTTTGCATAGACAGATTCAACCTTTATAAGATCTCTTATGATCTTTACGTCAAATGGTTTTTGCTCACCTTTTCGCAAAATTGTGATAGTTATTGGGGTTTTTGGCTTGCCGCGCATTTTATTTACAGCTTCATCTATCGTTGTACCGATAGTTGAGTTGCCATCTATCCTTAAGATAATATCGCCTGATTTTATACCTGCTTTATCAGCTGGAGTATCTTCTATCGGTGAGATAACGGTTAGTGCGCTATCTTTCATACCAACTGTTATGCCAAGGCCACCAAATTCTCCACTTGTTTGCACCTGCATATCTTTGTAAGCTTTTTCATTTAAAAAGCTTGAGTGGGCATCTAAATTTTGCATTAAACCAGCAATGGCTTTATCAATGATCTCTCTAAATTTAATGTCATCAACATAGTATTTTTCAACGGTTGAAATTGTTTTTGTAAGCTTTGAAAGTGCTTCAAGCTTCGCACTTGCTTCGTCTTCACTCTTTGCAAAAAGTGCATTCACTGCTACACTTGAGATAAGCAAGGCACCTGTAATTTTTAGTGCAAAAAATCTACTAAATTTATTCAAAATTTCTCCTATAATTTTTGGCTCAATTCTATTAGCTTTTGGCTAAAAAAAGTATAAATTTAAGCTTATATTTTTGCTTTTGGATAGTTTTTTTGATACAAATTTATAACGGTAAATTTTAGCAATTAAATAAAAAGAGTGACAAGCATTATAAAAATACTTGACAATATAAGACTAAAGTTATATAATGGCGACCATATAAAATAATCCAAGGAGATTTAATGGCTGATATAACAGAAAATTTAACAGCTCAGATGCAAGAAACTCTTGAAAAAGGTATTAGTTTAGCGATATTTTCTAAAAATCCGCAAGTTGTTCCGCTTCATATTTTTTGGGCTTTGCTTGCAGATAGTAATTCTATTTTAAACCAAGTGTTTAATAAAATGAATGTAAGTAAAGATGCTGTCGAGCTTGAAGTAAAAAGTAAAATTTCTTCACTTCCAAGCAGCTCAAACGTTACAAAAGATAACGTTTCAGTTTCAAGAGAGCTTATAAATTCTCTTGAAAATGCAAAAGCGTTGATGGTAAGCATGGGTGATAGTTACATCGCTGTTGATACATGGATCATCTCGGCTCTTGAACTTAGTGAGATCAAACAAATTTTAAGTAAATTTTGCGACATCTTGGAGATCAAAAAGAACCTTGAGAGAATAAGAGGTGGCAAAAAGATAGATAGCCAAACTGGCGATGATACGCTTGATAGCTTAGAGAAATTTGGTATTGATCTAACACAAAAAGCGTTAAATAAAGAGCTTGATCCAGTCATCGGCCGTGATGAAGAGATCACTAGAATGATGCAAATCTTAATAAGAAAGAGCAAAAACAACCCTATCTTGCTCGGTGAGCCAGGCGTTGGTAAGACAGCCATCGTTGAGGGCTTGGCTCAAAAGATAGTGGCTCGTGATGTGCCAACAAGCCTTGCAAACAAGCGTGTCATCGCGCTTGATATGAGTGCAGTTGTAGCTGGTGCAAAGTATAGAGGTGAGTTTGAAGATAGGCTAAAAGCTGTCATCGACGAGGTAAAAAAAGCTGGTAACATCATACTTTTTATAGATGAAATTCATACGATAGTAGGAGCTGGTGCGAGCGAGGGTGGTATGGATGCTGCAAATATCCTAAAACCAGCTCTTGCACGTGGTGAGCTTCACGCTGTTGGTGCTACGACATTAAAAGAGTATAGAAAATACTTTGAAAAAGATGCGGCGCTTCAAAGACGCTTCCAGCCGATAGACGTTAAAGAACCAAGCGTAAATGAGGCATTGCAAATTTTACGTGGTATAAAAGAGCGCCTTGAAGTTCATCACGGTATCACGATAACTGATAGCGCACTAGTTGCTGCTGCAAGGCTAAGTGACCGCTACATCGCAAACCGCTTCTTGCCAGATAAGGCGATAGATCTTATAGATGAGGCAGCAGCTGAGCTTAAGATGCAAATAGAGAGCGAACCATACGAGCTTTCAAAGATAAAACGCGAGATCGTAACGCTTCAAGTAGAAAAAGAAGCTCTAAAGATGGAGGATGCGGATAAAAACAAAGAAAGACTTGGCGAGATCGAAAAAGAGATAGCTGATCTAAATGAGAAAAAGCTAGCGCTTGATACTAAATTTGAAAACGAAAAGGCCGTTTTTGGCGGAATTTCAAAAGCAACAAAAGAGATCGATAGCTTAAAATCACAAGCTGAGATAGCAAAAAGAAATGGCGATCTTCAAAAGGCTGCCGAGATAGAATACGGCAAGATAGCTGACGCTAAAAAGCACAAACACGAGCTTGAAGAAAAATGGGAGAGCATGAAAAAAGAGGGCGTGCTTCTTAAAAATCAAGTCGATGAAGAGCTTGTGGCTGAAATTTTGAGCAAATGGACTGGAATTTCAGTCAAGAAGATGCTAACAAGTGAAAAAGAGAAGTATCTGCGCATCGAAGAACATCTAAGAGAGAGCGTTGTCGGTCAAGATGATGCACTACACGCACTTGCACGTGCTGTTAAGAGAAATAAAGCAGGGCTAAATGAAGGTCAAAGGCCGATTGGTTCGTTTTTATTTCTTGGTCCAACAGGGGTTGGTAAAACTCAGTCTGCTAAGGCTTTGGCTAAATTCTTGTTTGATGATGAGAAGGCGCTTATCCGCTTTGATATGAGTGAATACATGGAAAAACACAGCGTGAGCAGGCTTCTTGGTGCGCCTCCAGGATATGTAGGCTACGATGAGGGCGGCCAGCTAACAGAGGCGGTTCGCAGAAGACCATACTCAGTCATACTTTTTGACGAGGTTGAAAAGGCTCACAAAGATGTATTTAACATACTTTTGGGGATTTTAGATGACGGACGTGCAACTGATAATAAAGGTGTAACGGTTGATTTTAAAAATACGATCATCATTTTAACTTCAAACATCGCTTCAAATTTCATAATGGAGCTAAAGGGCGAAGATCGTGATGTGGCCGTTAAAAACGAGCTTAAAAACTACTTTAAACCTGAGTTTTTAAACCGTCTTGATGATACCATCATCTTTAATCCTTTAAATGAGCAAGGCCTAATCTCTATCGTTGAGATCATGTTTAAAGAGCTTGAAAAAACTCTTCACAACCGCGGTATCAAAGCAGTTTTGAGTGAAGAGGCTAAGAAATTTATCGCAAAAGCTGGCTTTGACATAGTTTATGGCGCAAGGCCTCTTAGAAGAGCGCTTTATGAGCTAGTTGAAGATAAGATCGCTGATATGATCTTAAAAGATGAGCTTGAAAGTGGCGATGAGATCACCATTGATAGCGATGGTGAGAAGATCATCATTAAG
The DNA here is from genome assembly GCF_902460845.1 of Campylobacter concisus. NCBI lineage: Bacteria > Pseudomonadati > Campylobacterota > Epsilonproteobacteria > Campylobacterales > Campylobacteraceae > Campylobacter > Campylobacter concisus. The sequence goes on from NZ_CABPVS010000005.1 coordinate 119,581, forward strand.
AAAAAATAACTTCAAATTTACTTGGCAGGTTGGATCAACTTGCCAAGCTCTCATATAAAATTTATACAAAAAATATCTAAAAAATAGGGCGGTTTAGCTATTTAAAAATATGACTAAACGCCTAAAAATTTAGCAAGGGCAAAATAAAATATAGCTGATGAGATAGCAGCTGCTGGAAGCGTGATGAGCCAAGCAAGAATGATTGGTCTTACCATTTTCCAGTTTGCATTTTTATTTACGATGCCGATGCCTAAAACTGCGCCTATTAGGATATGAGTCGAGCTAACTGGTATGCCAAGCTTTGTGGCTAGAAGTATGACGATACTTGAGGCAAGCTCAGCGCTGAAGCCGGTCGTAGGTAAAATTTCAGCTAGTTTTGAGCCGATAGTAGTGATCACCTCTTTGCCTAAAAACCAAAGTCCAACGACAAGCGAGATACCAAAGGTTACCATTGCGATACTAGGTATGGGCGAGCTTTCGTTTATAGAGCCAGTTTTTAGCACATCAAGTACGGCTGCAAATGGTCCAACTGCGTTTGCGATATCGTTTGCACCATGTGAAAATGCAAAAGATGAAGCGGTAAAAATTTGAAACCATGAGAAAATTCTATTGATGCTCTTTTCGCTATCGTTTTTGCTCATGACGTTTATGATAGCAAGGCTTGCAAGATACGCTAGAGCCCCAATCACAAAGATGATCCAGACGGTTTGTATGATACTAAAGGCTAAATTTATATGCTCTAGCCCTTTAAAAAGCATCATCGATGAGATGACCATTGCTGCAAATCCAGCGATGATCGGGATGTGCTTTTTCATCGCTTTAAAAGTATCTATCTCTTTTTCACTATCTTTCATGATGCGAATTTTTGAGCGATACTCGCTGTATTCAGTGGTTTCGATCTCGTCCTCATCTATGACTGCAATCTTTGAAAGAGTAGCTATTTGCTCCTCAGCCGGCTTTGTTTTTAGTGCTTTTACAAAGCTTTCTTTATAAGCTTTTCGTTCAGCTTTTAGAGCTTTTAGATTCATTTTAAGTTCATGTGTTGGCTCAATAATCTTGCTTTTTACGTAGCCAAATATTATGTAAGACATCACGCCGCCAAGCAGTGGCGAGATGACCCAGCTAACGGCTATTCTACCGATCTCGCTCCATGAGACCATGCTAAATGGTTCTGGATCTTTTATCATAAATCCCATAGCAAGTCCTGCGCCAACGATGCCGCCAACGATCGAGTGAGTGGTCGAGACTGGCAGACCTTTTTTAGATGCATAAAATAGCCAAAGCCCAGAGCTAAGAAGGGCTGAAATCATGATGATGACAAATTTCATCGGATTTAGATCGCTTGGGAATTTTACGATCTCGTTTCTAATCGTATTTGTAACCTCAGATCCTGCAAATATCGCACCACTAAGCTCAAAAATGGCTGCGATGATGAGAGCTTGCTTAAGCGTAAGAGTCTTAGCGCCAACACTTGTGCCAAAGCTGTTTGCAACGTCATTTCCACCGATATTAAAGGCCATAAAAAGACCAAACATACCGGCGATCAAGAATAGAAAGTAGTTATTTGTCGGGATATACTGATAGCCCCAAACGAAAAATCCAACGCTACAAATTGCAAAAATAACAAATGCCAATAAGTTATCTCGAAGCAATCAAGCCCCCTTATAAGGTTTTTGATAGGGATTATATCTTGAAAAATATTAAAGTTTTTAGAATTTTTCAACTTTAAATGATACTAAATTATCATATGTTAGAATCTGCAAAAATTTTAAGGATAAATTTTGGTTATAGCGATCGATCTTGGCTCAAACACATTTCGCGTAGCGCTTGTCAAAAAAGAGCAAAATGACTTTAGTAATGAGCAAATTTATGAAAATATAGTAGGAGCTGCTAGAGGGCTAAATGAAAGTGGCAAGATAGCAGATGAGTCCAAAAATAGGCTCTTTGAAGTGATAACAGAGGCTAAAAATAAATTTGATTTTGATAAATTTAAATGCGCAGCAGTCGCGACTGAGGCTTTTAGGGTAGCGTCAAATAGCGAGGAAATTTTTAGCGAGATAAGAGAGAAATTTGGCATAAAATTTCATATCATCAGTGGCAAAGCAGAAGCAAAGCTTACATTTTTGGGTGTTCAAAATGCTTTTAAAAAGCTTGGAATCAATGAAAAATTTAGCATCATTGACATCGGTGGAGCAAGCTCAGAGATCGGTGAAGATGGAAATTTTATGAGTTTTAAATTTGGCATTATTACATTTTTTGAAAAATTTAAAACACTTGATCTGATGCAAAAAAATGCAAAATTTTATACAAAAGATGCAAGAGAATTTTTAAATAGCTTAAAAAATAGATTTATCGTGCTGACTTCTGGCGTACCAACTACTATCGCAGCGCTACGATTTGGACTTAACTACGAGAACTATGATCCAAAAAAAGTAAGTGGATATGAGCTTAAAAATGACGATCTTGCTTGGTTTATGGATGAGCTTTTAAAGATGGATGATAAGAGCGCTGACACAGCGGTTGGAAGAAATAGAAAATATCCGCTCATCGCTGGAACCTTGCTTTTAGAGGAGCTTTTAATCGGGCAAGAAGCAAAATTTTTAGTTATCGATGATGGGCTTAGAGAGGGTGTAGGTGTGGCCTATCTGCAAGGAAAATTTCAAGAAATTATCACAAATTTTTAGCTAATATTTCAAAAATTTAAAGGAGAGGAAATGAGTATAAGAGAGCAAATTTTAGCTGATATAAAAGAGGCTATGAAGGCAAAAGATGAGTTTAAAAGAGATACTTTAAGAACGCTAAATGCAGCACTTAAGCAGGTCGAAGTCGATCAAAGGATCGAAATGACTGATGAAGTGGTACTTCCGCTACTTCAAAAGGAGATCAAAAAGAGGGCTGACTCGGTTGAGCTTTATATAAAAGGTGCTAGAGAGGATTTGGCTAAAAAAGAGCAGGGCGAGATTGAGCTTATTAAGGCATATTTGCCAGCACAACTAAGCGATGAAGAGCTTAAAGAAAAAATAAAAAAGATTATTGAAGGAGTTGGTAGAAATTTAGGCGCTGTAATGAAAATGGCAAAAGATGAGATCGGAGCAAGTGCTGAAGCAAAACGCATAAGTATGATCGCAAAAGAGCTTTTGGCTTAAAATCCATAATCTTATAAAACGAAAACTTACTTTTAAATGTGTGTAAGTTTTCGAAAAATCAAATATGACTTTCATTTTAAAAAGATAATTTTAAAAGCATAATACTTATATGAATATGTTAAAAGGTAAAATACAAGCTTTTTTATATATTTGTATTGAAAACTATAATTTTCAAGCGGACATTTAGTGTGTATTTTTTAGTATAAGGATTGGTGAGTCTAAAATTTCTAGCATATCTTCTCATAAATGATAGAAATTCCACAACTCTTTTTTGTTTGTTTTAGTCTTATCTGTGCTACTCTCGTTAGTCTCATAGCTCTAAACAAAGCTTATAAATTTACCTATTAAATTTACCAGCCATGGCTTTGTAGATATTTAGCTCGTCTTGTAAAAGCGTATATTTTGCCTTTAGTAGCCCTATTTTGGCTTCTAACTCGCTATTTTTTGCTTCTAAAAACTGCTTTAGCTCGACCTTGCCATAAGAGTATTTTAGCTCGTAAATTTTTGAAATTTCCTCATAGTTTTTTATCTGCTCTTGGTAGTTAGTAAGTAGCGCCTCGTCGTTTAGATAGCCTTTGTAAAATACATCTATCTCGTTTAGCGCGCTATTTAGAGTGCTTATGTAGTTTAGTTTTGCAAGCTTAAAATTTGCCTCGCTAACCTTTAAATTTGACTTTAGTTTGTGGTAGTTTAAAAATGGTAAATTTAAAGCAATGTTGCCATTTAGAAATTTAAGATTAAACGCTTCGTCTTTTTTGTCGGTACTACTTTTGAGGCTCGCTCCTAGCGTGATGCTTGGATAAAACTCTTTTTGACTAGCTTTATAGTTTAGGATACCCTCTTCTATGCGGTAAATGGCCGCTCTTAGGTCTGGTCTGTTTGCTATGGCACTTGTTGGCACTTCTAGATCAACGCCTACTTTTTTTACGGGACTTAGCGTGAGGCCCTCAAATTTAAGCTCAAAATCTGGCCTTTCATTTAGCAAAATTCTAAGTGTTTTTTTAGCAGCCACAAGCTCTTTTTTAGCACTTTCTATCTTGTTTTGAGCGTTTAAAAGCTGTGAATTTATCTGTTTTAGGCTTAGCATCTCCTCTTTGCCAAGCTCAAATTTAAGCCCAACTATCTCGTTTAGCTTATTATAAATTTCTAAAATTTGCTCATAAGTTTTAATGCTCTCATTTAGATATAAGATCTGAAAATAGGCATCTGTTACGGAGTTTATCACACTTAGTTTGCTAGCTTCCAGATCAAATTTAGTTGCTTTTGTCTCAAACATCGCTGCATCTTTGCTGTTTGCTAGCTTTTGCCAAAGATCAAGCTCATAGCTAAACCCTATGCTTGAGCCAAAATTTCTGCTAGAAGCACCGCCCTCTTTTATATTTTTGTTGCTTGATGTTTCAATGCCAGCGTTAAAGCTTGGGATGAGATTTGCCTCCAAAATTCCAGCTTGAGCGAGCGCTTTATTTACATTTATCGCTGCTTTTGCAAGGTCGGTATTGTTTTTAAGCGCAAGCTCTACAAGCTCATCAAGGTAGCTTTGATGATACTCTTTCCACCAAGAAGTGTTTAAATTTAGCTCCTGGCTGGCGTTATCTTCAAGTAAAATTTGTTTGTAGTTTTCGTCTATATTTTTAACAGCGCAGCCGCTTAAAACAAGTACTAAAGCTAAGCTTAGAAATTTCATATTACTCCCTTGAAAGCGCATCTATTGGATTTAGTTTTGAGGCATTTTTAGCTGGCATGTAGCCAAAGATGATGCCAATAGCCATCGATGTGACAAGTGCAAGCACGATCGAGCCATTTGAAAAGATCATGCTAAAACCATCTAAAAAGTTATTAAATATGTAGCCAATAGCGTAAGAAAATGCTATACCAATAGTTCCGCCAATTAAGCAAAGTAGCACCGCCTCTATCAAAAACTGCTGCAAGATGTTGCTCTGCCTAGCTCCGATCGCCATTTTGATGCCTATCTCTTTGGTGCGTTCGGTGACTGAGACTAGCATGATGTTCATCACGCCTATACCACCAACTACTAGTGAAACTACGGCGATACTTGATATTAGAAGGCGCATGGTTGAGATCGTCTCTTCGATAGTCTGCTTGATACTATCAGAATTTCTTGTAAAGAAGTCTTTTTTGCCGTGTTTTATCGTTAAAAGATCAGTTAGGCTCTTTTCTGCAATTTGAGCATTTACGCTTTCATTTACTTTTACGGTTATTGAGCTAATAAATTTATCGCCCGTTATCTTGTTTATCACAGTCGTATATGGAGCATAAATTTTAAGCGAGCTAGCATCGCCGACTTTAAATTCATCTTTTTGTAAAACGCCTATAATGCGAAGTGGCTTTTTGTTAAAAAGTATGATCTTACCGATAGGGTCTTCGTTTTTAAATATACTATTTTTAGTGTTTTGGTCTATTAGTGTGACAGAATCTGAGTTTAAAACCTCGTCCTCATCGTAAATTCTTCCTTTTTCTAGCTTTAGTCCATTTACGTCAAAGCTACCTACTCCACCACCTTTTAGTGTCGCTGTTAAGGAGATATTTTCATATGTTAGTACGCCTGAAGTGCTTGTGTTTGGAGTGACTGAGTCAAGAAATGACTGCTTTGAGAGCATATTTGCATCACTTATAGAGAGTGTTTTTACCCTGCCCGAGAGCATATCGCCAAAGCCTTTTCCTGGCATTATGTCGATCGTATTTGTACCGATCTTTCTGATGCCAGCTAAAATTTGCTCCTGTGAGCCTTTGCCAAGAGCTACGACGCTAATGACCGCCGTTATGCCAATAATAATACCAAGCATAGTAAGAAGCGATCTTAGTTTATGAGCTAGCATCGCATTTACCGACATTTTAAAGCTTTCAATTAGCTGATCTTTATAATAGGTAAATTTACTTTTTTCTGGCTGAGTTTGCTTTTTGGCCTCGTAAATTTTACTATTTTTTATATTATCACTTACGATGTTGCCATCTTTTATCTCGATCACACGACTCGCGTATTCGGCGATCTTTGGGTCGTGCGTGACGATGATGATGGTGTGACCTTTTTTGTAAAGATCCACTAAAATTTCCATCACTCTTAGACCACTTTTGCTATCAAGCGCGCCTGTTGGTTCATCAGCCAAGATTATCTCGCCGCCATTCATCAGCGCCCTTGCTATGGAGACCCTTTGTTGTTGTCCGCCTGAGAGTTTATTTGGTAAATTTTTAGCCTTTTCACTAAGGCCAAGAGAGTCTAAAATCTCCATCCCTCTTTTTTCTCGGTCGCTTTTGTTTGCCCCTGCATAAATGCTAGGAAGTGCGACGTTTTCAAGGGCGTTCATTGTGCTAAGAAGGTTATATCTTTGAAAGATAAAGCCAAATTTATCTCGTCTAAGCTTAGCAAGTGCGTCACTATCAAATTTTGATATATCTTTGCCATCTAGCAGGTACTGCCCGCCACTTGGGCTATCTAAGCAGCCAAGGATGTTCATCAGAGTTGATTTACCAGAGCCAGACTGACCGATAATGGCTATAAATTCACCCTTTCTTATCTCTAAATTTATACCATGCAAGATCTCTATCTCATTATCGCCAAGCTTAAAGCTTTTTGTGATATTTTTTAGACTTATCACTTAAAACTTCTTATTTTCTTTTTCGATCATCTTGGCTATCTCGCTCGCTGAGCCTTGTGATGTGATGATCTCGTCGCCCTCGTTCACACCGCTAATGATCTGCGTATCGAGGTTGTCTTTTATGCCAGTTTTGACCGCTGTTTTTACCGCTTTGCCATCTTTTAGAACATAGACAAAAGTGCCGTTTTCATCTTTTTTAATACCAATACTTGGTACGATGATAGCGTCCTTTACGTTTGCTATTAAAAGCTCATTTTGTGTTGTCATGCCTATTCTTAAAATTTTATCCTTATTTTCAACTATACTTTGCGCGTAATAATAAACAGCTGAGTTGCTTGAAGTGCTTGAGCTTGTGGATTTGCTACTACTGCTAGAACCATAGCTACCATCGCTTAATGTCGTTAAGCCAGGGTCGATTGAGCTAACCGTCGTTTGAAATTTTTTCGTTGGCTCAGAGAGTATCGAGTATTCAACTGGTGTGCCAACCTTTATCTTTGTGATGTCGCCCTCAGCTATTTGCATCTTCATCTTAACATAGCTAAGATCTGCGATCTTTACGATAGTTGGCGTAGTTTGATTAGCATTTACAGTCTGTCCCTCTTCGACCTGTACGCTTACTATTATGCCATCTCTTGGAGCGGTGATCTTTGTGTAGCCTAAATTTATCTTAGCAGTACTTAGCTCGATATTTGTCTGCTTTATCTGAGCCTCGAGCTCCTTTATCTTGGCACTATTTGCACTATAAGTATTTTTTGCACTTTCAAATTCTTGTTTTGAAGTGGCATTTTTAGCAAAAAGTGCATTTTCTCTATCAAACTGCGTTTTAGCGATATTTAGAGCCACTTTTGCGCTTTCAAGTTGAGCTTTGTAGATAGCAAGCTGAGCCTCTTTATTATCTATGCTATTTTGCTGGGTTGAGCTATCGATACTTGCGATCATATCGCCCTTTTTTACCTGATCTCCAAGCTTAACATAGAGTTTTTTTATCTGGCCGCTCACCTGAGCACCCACATCAACTAGCTCGGTAGCAAAAATTTCTCCAGTCGCATCGACTTTTTTGCTAAATGAACCTTTCTTTGCCTTTTTGGTGATAAATTCCACCTTTTCATCTTTTATCTTGAAAAAATTATCATAGATAAAATATCCACCGACACCTAAAATAAGCAGGATTATTAAGATTTTAGTTTTTTTCATCGCATCTCTTTGTAAAAAATTGGTAAATTCTACTTCACAAGAGTAAATACTCTTTAAGCTTCCTCTTTTGCCATGCCAGCCTCTATCAAAAACCTACTTGGCTGATAGGTCACCTTCTTTATCTTGTCGTATTTTGCATAGCTAAGATAAAGCTCGTCTTTTGCTCTAGTTACTGCCACATAAAAGAGCCGTCTTTCTTCTTCTAGGCTGCCACCCATGCTCATTAGCTTTAAATTTGGAAAGCGGTTTTGCGCGAGATCGACGATAAAGACTTGGTCAAACTCAAGCCCCTTGCTCGCATGCACGCTAAGTAAGCTAACGCCCTGCCCTTCGCTCATCTCGTTGCTTCCAAGGGCTAAGAAGTTATAAAATTTACTGATATCTTGATACTTTTTAGCTAGCTCGCTTAGCACCACGCTCTTTGCCATTATGCGCTCTTTGACCTCTTCTTTGAGTGCTAGATCAACATTGCCGTTTTTTAGAGTTGCTCTTTTTGTGCTGAGATTTTCAACGATTAACGAGTAAATTTTGCTAGTTTTTATCTCATTTATCATCGTGGCTGGCTTTGAGACGTTTCTCATGCCTCTTAAAAAGTTGAAAATTTCATATAAAAACTGCGCCCCACTCTCGCTTAGCTTTTGTAGTTTTAGCACAGGATGACCTAGAAATTTATCACTAAAGCCAAGTTTAGAAAACCTTGAAACTTCGGCAAATTCATCAAGATCGTCAAAAAGACCAAGCTGGTAGTTTCGCCTTTTGTTTGATGAGATATTTACGCTCTCATCTGGCTCAACTATCCCTTTTATCAAATTTCCATGCCCAAGCTTAAGCAGCGCGTCAAAAATTTCTTTGCTAACTGCGCTGCCAACGCCCTTTGCGTATTCGCAGATGTGGATAAATGCCATTATATCTTTTGGATTGACATAAATTCCCATGATGTCGATGAGCGCCTTGATCTCACGGCTCTCAAAGAAGCTCACCCCGCCCTTTCGCTTTGAGCCAATACCTCGCTCTTTTAGTGCGACTTCGATGCCATCAGCTGATGAGTTATTTCTAAAAATTATGGCGATATTTTCTCTATTAAATGGCGAAAGCGAGATGATATCGGCGATGTTTTGATACTGATCAAAAAGCTCGTTATAGACAAGCAACCTTGGAGGCTTGAAATTTCCCTCACGGCTAACTGTGAGGTACTTTTCATAAAGCCTTGGGTTGTTGTTTATCACCTTATTTGCAAGGGCAAGTATGCTTGAGCTTGAGCGGTAATTTACATTTAAAGCGTAGATATTTGCGTTTGGAAAGCGGTCTTTAAATGAGCCTATTATCTCGATATTTGCGCCGTTAAATGCGTAGATACTCTGGTCAAAATCGCCCACGCAAAAGAGGCTCTTTGTCGCAAATGCGTCTATGAGGCTGCCTTGAAGTGTATTGGTGTCTTGATACTCGTCGATCAAAATTTCATCATAAGCTAAATTTGCCCCTTTTTTTAGCTCGTCGCGCATTTTTATGAGAAGGTCGTTAAAATCAGCGTAGGAAAATTTAGCCTTTTCAGCCTCAAATTCCTCTAAAACATCTTCATAAATTTCGGCATAAACGCCCTGTTCTTCACTCTTATCGCTTATCCATTTGCCAAAAGTAGTGCCTTGTTCGCTATTTTGAAATAGCGAGTAAAGGTCGTACAAATACGCTCCGCCATAAGGTTTGACGTCGCTTAAATGGTAAAATTTACGCCTCTCAACAAGACTTTTTAAAAGTGTCTTTAACTCGCTTGGCTGCTTTAGCGTGACGCCTTTATCAAGACTTTTTAAAAGCGAAAATGAGACAGAGTGGAAGGTGCCTGCGGTGATTTTGGAGGTGACTTGTTTATCAAAATACCTATTTAAACGCTCTATCATCTCGCTGGCTGCTTTGTTGGTGAAAGTTAGAAGCAAAATTTTCTCTGGTTTTACGCCCAAATTTAGCAAATGAGCGATGCGTGCGACAATCGTACTGGTTTTGCCAGTGCCAGCTGAAGCGATGATGAGATTGTGTCCAAATGGCGCAGTTGCGGCGGTATATTGTTCTTTGTTTAACCTAGATAAGGGCATTGTTTCCTCTTTTTTAAAAAGGGCTAATTATAGCTACTTAAACTTTAACAGCTATAATCACGCGGATGAAAAAGTTTAAATTTCTAAAATTCCCTGCCCTATTTTTGGCTTTAGTGGTCACTATTTTTTTGATACTTGATCAAATTTATCCACTAAATTTAGACGCACTTAAAAAAGACGAAGCCAAAATTTTGCTTGATAGAAATGGCAACATTATAAATATGAAGCTTGGCAGCGACGGAATTTGGAGATTTCACGAGCAAAGCTTCCCAAACTCGCTAAAACAATGCGTTGTGCTTTTTGAGGATAGGTATTTTTACTACCACTTTGGCGTAAATTTTGCCTCCATTTTTAGAGCATTTTTCCACAACCTAAGAAGCGATAACCGCATAGGGGCTAGCACCATCACGATGCAAGTGGCAAGAATGCTTGAGCCAAGTGATAGGAGCTATAAAAATAAGATAAGAGAAATTTTTAGAGCATTTCAGCTCGAGCTTCATTTTAGCAAGGATGAAATTTTAAATTTTTATCTAAATTTGGCCCCATATGGCGGCAATATCGAGGGAGTAAAGGCAGCAAGCTTTTTTTATTTTGGCAAGGAGCTAAACGAGCTTAGCTACGCTCAGGCAGCACTTTTAAGCACGATACCAAAAAATCCAAATAAAAATAGACTAGACCGCGTTTCAAACATAAATGCCTTAAAAAACAGGGTCATAAAGATGCTTTACAAGGCAAATTTAATCGATCTTAGCGCCTTTAAAAGAGCGCAGGCTGAGCCATTTAAAAATGTAAGAGCAAAAGCTATCGTAACCGCGGAAGATTATGCAAATGTAGCTTTTAAAAACCAAATTTCAAAGGCGAGTTTGGATCTAAATTTGCAAAAAGATATGCTTAAAATTTTAAAAGATACGATGTTTTCGCTAAAGGCTAAAAATGCAAACAACGCCGCAGCCGTGGTCATTGATAATAAAAAAATGAGCGTTGTTGCCTTCATAGGCTCTCATGATGAGCACGCGCGTGATGGCAAAAACTCAGCCCTAAATATGAAGCGAAACACCGGTAGCACGCTAAAGCCTTTTATCTATTCGCTAGCACTTGATAGCGGGCTTATAACGCCAAATTCGCAGTTAATTGATACGCAAATTTATATAAAAGAGTATGCTCCAAAGAATTTTAGTAATGATTTTTTAGGTATCGTAAGCGCGAAAGATGCTCTAAATTTCAGCCTAAATATTCCGGTTATAAATTTAAACTTAAAACTAAAAGACAATTCGCTTTACGAACTACTTGAAAAGGTAAATTTAGTAGATGAAGATAAAGAGTATTATGGAGCTTCTATAACGCTTGGAAGTGCTGAAATGAGCCTGCTTGATCTTGCTCATCTTTATACTATTTATGCAAATGACGGCATTTATAGGCCACTTGAGTTTGCTGGCAAAAACTACAAAAATGAAGAGAAAAATGTAACTCTAATATCGCCTCAAAGTGCCTATTTAACTGCTAAAATGCTAAGTGAAGCCTCAAGGTCATATCTAAAAAATGCTTGGCAGTACGCCCAAAACACACCAAAGATAGCTTTTAAAACTGGCACAAGCGCAAACTCACGCGATCTTTACGCCATAGGCGTTGATGAAAATTACACAATTGCTATTTGGATTGGAAATTTTAATGCCAGTAAAACTGATAAATTAACAGGACTAAATGACGTATCAAAGAGCCTTTTTGATATGTTTAAGATAATCGCTCAAAAAGAGAAGTTAAGATTTATGAGTGAGCCAGATGGCATAGAAAAGCTGCCAACCTGCCTTGATGCCTTTAACTATGAAAAGTGCAAAAAAATGGCACTTGATGATAGGATAAATGGTGTAGATTTAAAAGATAAATGCGAAAGTTTAAGAGGCGAAGAGCTTGATTTTTTGGTTAAAAATGAGCTTTTGGATAAAGATGAGATACAAAAAAGTCCTTGTGCTGAAATTTTTAAAGATAAAAAGCCAGTTTTTGCCTATCCGTATGACAATGAAGAGATAGTGACAGATGAAAATATTACACAAGTTATGGTAAAATGCTACGCGTTTTTAGGCGATGAAATTTACCTAAAAATAGATGATTTGAACTTTTCTAAGATAGAAAATGCAAGCGAGAAAAAGTTTGGTCTAACTCTTGGCGAGCACAGTATAAAATGCCTTGATCAAAACTCAAATCAAAGTGAAATAACAATAAAAATAAGGAGATAAAATGTGGCAAAAAGTAGCGCTTCTAGCACTTTTGGGAATGACAAATTTATATGCTTTGAGCCTAAATGGTACAGTACAGATAAAATCGCCCCTAAGCGTAGAGTTTGGACTAGAAGATAAAGTAGATAAAAATTTTGTTGGTATGCTAAGCGACAAAAAGCTACTTTTGTGCCAACCAGCATTAAATGGTACGGTTAGATTTAATAATCAAAGCTTGCTATTTTTTACAAAAGATATGCATGCTGGTTTGGATTATAGCTGCAAGCTTGAAAATGGAAGCACTGCTAGTTTTGCCACGAAAGAATTTGAGCTAACAAAGATAGAAAAAATAAGCGATAGCAAATATATACTTAAATTTAATGATGAAGTAAATATTGAAGCTGTCAAAAATATTGCTGTAAAAGATGCAAAATTTAAAGCGATTGAGCTTTCTAACAATAGCTTTGAACTTAATCTTGATAAAAATTTAAGCAATCCAGTTTTTGATTTTGGTGAAAAATTTGAGAGCAAATTTGGTGCAACGCTTTCAGGTGAAACGATAGTAAATTTTGCTGATGAAATAAGCGAAGAAAGCGTAAATATAAATGATAATGCAAAGAGTCTTGAGATACCTGAAATTTATCCAGTGAGCCTTGATAATGGCATCTTGGGCTTTAGAATTTATCTAAAAAATTGGCTTGATGACGACATTAACTTAAAAAAATTTATAAACATTAAAGGTGTAAAAAACTTTAGCATCAGTGACGTTAAATATAGTGACAACTATGAAGAAAACTCGGAACTTAGTGAATATTATTACTACATTGATATCACAAGTGACGATTTTAAACCACAAAATAGTTATGAAATCACCATTAAGCCAGGCTTTGGCGATTATAGAAATGTAGTAAGAGAAGAAAGTAGCTATGAAGTAGTAGCTAGCAATTTCACTCCATTTGCAAATTTTATAAATAATGAACCATATATCTCAAGTGTCGGCGAGATCGGTATCAGAAGTGCAAATTTACCTGAGCTAAATGTAAACGTTGAAAAGTTAAGCGATCAAAATTTTAGATACTTTTTAAATTTCAACGACAATAACGAAGATCTAAGCAATTTTAGCTCAAAAGTAGCAAGCAAAAGCTACAAGCTAGAGGGTGCATTAAATGAAATTTCTCTAAATAAAATCAAACTCGACTTTGCCGGGGCTGGAGACGGCGTTTATAAGATAAATTTAAACTATGGCAAGGATAAGAGCGTCTCAAAAGTAGTCTATCTAAGTGATATCGCCGTAAATGCAAAGCTTGGCAAGGATGAAATTTTCGTATTTGCAAATCGTCTTGGCGAAAATACAATGCTTCCAAACGCAAATGTAAAAATTTATGGTAAGAAAAACGAAGAGATCGCAGTTGGTGCAACAAATGATATAGGTGTTTTTAAATTTAACAAAAAAGATATTTACAAAGATATCTCCTCAGTAGTTGTCTCTCTTGGAAAAGAGCAAAATTTTCTTATTTTAAAAGAAGACGAAGCGCTAAATGAAGCGAAATTTATGAGCCAAAATGCCAGTGAGAGCATCGATGCGTACGTTCATTTTGCTTCAAATATCATAAGACCAAATGAGAGTTTAAAGGGTACAATCTATCTAAGAGATAGAGATTTTAATCCTTTAAAAAATATGCCTATAAAGATAAAATTTTTCGATCCACAAGGCAAAAGTAGTGCTGAAATTTCAAAAAATACAAATGACGTTGGCATGGTAAATTTTGAAAAAGAGATACTAAGCGATCTAAGCGGTAGATTTAATATGCAAGTAATTTACGCAAGCAAAGTGATCTCAAATGTACCATTTTTTGTTGAGAGTTTTATGCCAAATAGGATAAAAAATGAGATAACGCTTGAGAGGGATAAATTTTTCGCAAATGAGCTTATTAGAGCAAATCTAGCTAGTAACTATCTCTTTGGTGGCGCTGCTAGCGAGCTTGATGGCAGCATGCAGGTGAGCTTTTTTGATGATGAATATAAAAATAGCGAGTTTAAAGATTATAAATTTAAAAACAATACACTAAAACCAAGCGCTTATCCATCTTTTGAGAATGATCTCACTCTTTCAAAAGATGGTAAATCAAGCCAAATGATAGATCTTAGCTTTAGCACTAAAAATGCCTCTTCTATCATAACAGGCGTGATAAATTTCAATGTAAATGATGATGGCAAAAATGTAAGCGATACAAAAAGCTTTACTCTCTATCCTTACAAAGATATGGTTGGTATCGCAGCAAGCACGACATTTGCTGAGCCAAACGAAGATGTAAAAATAAGAACAGTTGTAGTAGATATGTCAAGTCAAAAGGCCGTAAAATCAAATTTAAAATTTGATATAAAACGTGTTACTTGGCAATACCAAAGAGATGCAAATGGCTATATAAAGTGGTTTCAAACGCTAGAAGATGTGGATAATTTTTATAAAGATAATGGCGAGTTTAGCTATAAATTTACACAAAGTGGCTCATATGTGATAGTCGTTACAAATCTAGTAAGTGGAGCAAGCACAAGTCTTGATATGGACGTAAGTGGCTACAACTACTCGACTCTAGCACCAACAAAAGAGCTTAGCAAATCTCAAATCAAACTAAATAAAAATATCTACAAAAAAGGCGATGAACTAAGTGCTGATATAAGCTCAGCTATAAAAGAAGGCATCGCTCTTGTTACGCTTGAAGATGGTGGCGTGAAAGCCTATAAGGTCGTTAAGATAAAGAATAACTCAGCAAATGTGAAATTTAAACTTGACTTTGATTTTAGTGGACTTTACGTGAGTGCAAATATCTACCGCATGACAGATGGCGGATTAACTCCGTTTAGGACTTACGGTAAGGTTTATGCTAAGGCTGATAAGTCATCAAGGATACTTGATCTAAGTCTTGATGCACCAAATACGGCAAAAAGCGATGAAAATATAAAAATTTCTTTAAAAACAAAGCCAAAAGCTTATGTGAATTTATTTATCACAGATGTTGGCGTGCTTGATATAACGTCACAAAAGCCAGCTGATCCACTTAAATTTTTTGACAAAATTTTACCAGATGGTGTGTTTGACTATGACATTTATAATATGCTCACAAACTATAAGGTCGAGGGCAAAACTTTAAGCTTTGGTGGCGATATGGCGGCACTTGCCATGGAGGCAAAAATGGCAAAACATGCTAGCCCAGTCGATAGCAAAAAGGTAAAAACATATGCAAATTTAGTAAGCCTTCAAGCTGACGATAATGGTGAAATTTCATACGAGTTTAAAACGCCAAATGGCTTTAACTCTGCCATTAGAGTAGATGTCGTGGCAAATAATGAAAATAGTATGAACGCGGTAAATAAAGAAATTTTAGTAAAAGATGATGTGATTATTAAGCCAAGTGCGTTAGTTTATCTGTTAAAAGGCGATGAGCTAAATGCAAACTTAAGGCTCATAAACACAACAAATGAGGATAAAAATTTAACCATAAAAGTGGCTAGCAGTAAAAATTTAAGCATCAAAACAAAAGAAAATGCGAATTTAAAGCCGCTTGAAAATAAAGCCTTTACATTTAAAATTTCAGCTCTTGAAGCTGGAGCTGGCGAATACAATATAACAATAAGCGACAAAAACAGCTCAAAAACAGCTCAAAATTTACTTGATGTAGTTAATCCTTATACGATTAGCACCTATGCAAGAAGTAGCGTCTTTGACAAAGAGAGCATGATCTCGCTTCCAAAAGGCTTTCACAATGTTAGTATAGATGCGTCAAGCTCGGTCTCAAGCGTGCTATTAGCAGCTTCTAAAAATTTAGTCGAGTACCCTTACGGATGTGCGGAGCAAAGGAGCTCAAGACTGCTTGCGCTTTTAAATTTAAAGCCAAAAGATGAGCTTGAAAAAAATGATCAAAAGAGATTTATTGTAACCGGTATGAGTGAGCTAATTAAGATGCAAAAACCAGATGGTAGCTTTGGCTACTGGAGCGATCTAAGTAGTACTAATGCATTTGCTTCGATCTATGCAACTGATGTGCTGCTTGATCTTGAAGAGGCTGGATATGAGCTAAATAAAAATGTAAAGCAAAGAGCATTAAATTCGCTCTTAAAATATACAAATACAGATATTGAAGCTCTATATGCTATCTATGTAAGCTCCCGCGCAAATGTTGCTGATAAATCGGTGCTAAATAAAATTTATGACCATAAAGCTTACAATACGACTGCACTTAATAAATATCTAATGGCAGCGGCTCTAAAGCTAAACGGCTTAAATGACGAAGCAAAGGTGGCGCTAAAAGATATTAAAAAAGCTCAGACGGCTGATTACAGCAGGGATTATTCTAGTTTTGGCTCAAAGATGAGAGACAATGCATTTATCTTGTATCTGCATGCAAAATATTTTGAGAGAAACGACTACTCAGATGATCTTGCAAATTTCTTGATCACAAATTTAAATGAGCTAAGCTCAACGCAAGAGCGTGCATTTACCCTTAGAGCGCTAAATGCTTACTTTGGCAAAGATGTTGGCGAGAAAAATAATAAATTTAAGCTTAACTACAATGGCGAAAGCAAAGAATTTGACGGCCTTTTAAGCGTATCATTTACAGCAAAAGATGGAAATTTTACCATTACACCACTTGGTGAAAACAAGCTATATGCCACTATTTTAAGCTATGCTTATGTGCCACTTGAGATCAAGCATAAAATAGAGCCAAAAGAGCTTGATATTTATAGAACGTTTGTCGATGAAAAAGGCAAAGAGCTAGGTCTTGACAGCCTAAGAGTAAATGATGTTGTCTATTCAAAAATAGTGATAAATTCTAAAGCTATGGTTAAAAATGGTGTAATAAACGAGATCGTAAGCAGCTGCTTTGAGCCAATAAATGAAAATCTAAGTGGCTTTAATAAGAGTCTTAAAGATAGCATTGAGCTTGAATATCAAAGCATAAAAGATGATCGCGTTTTAAGTTTTTATGCACTAGATAGTGACAAGAGAGAGGCTGTGCTTTACACACCTTATCGTGTAAGACTTGGCGGCAAATGCTCGCTTGGCGCAGTCACAACTGAAAATATGTATAACGAAAGACAAAACGACTACGACCTAGCTCAGCGAAGCTTTACTGTCAAATAAGCCATATAAATTTCGGGGCGTTTAACCGCCCCAAGCCCATATTTTCCCACTTTTGCAAAGATTTTTTTAAACAAATTTTAGATAACATTAAGCATTTTTTAAACGAAACTTAGGAGACAAAAGTGGCAGAATTTTACAATGCAAAAGAGATAGAAGATAAATTTTATAAAATTTGGGAAGAACGCGGATGCTTCGAGATAGACGCGAACAAAGATATCCAAAAAGATGGACGTAAATTTTGCATTATGATGCCACCTCCAAACGTGACTGGCTCGCTTCACATAGGACACGCCCTAACCTTCACACTCCAAGACATCATGACTCGCTACAAGAGGATGGACGGCTACAAGACACTTTGGCAGCCAGGACTTGATCACGCTGGTATCGCCACTCAAAACGTCGTAGAAAAGCAGCTTTTAGCTCAAGGGGTCAAAAAAGAAGAGCTCGGACGTGAGAAATTTGTAGAAAAAGTGTGGGAGTGGAAAGAAAAAAGTGGTGGCATGATCGTGCATCAGATGCGAAAACTTGGCATCACTCCGGCTTGGAGCAGACAAAGATTTACTATGGATGAAGGCTTAAGAAAAGCTGTGAAAAAAGCCTTTGTAAATTTATACGACAAAGGGCTAATTGTCCAGAAAAACTACATGATAAACTGGTGTACGCATGATGGCGCACTCTCTGACATCGAGGTCGAACACAAAGAAAATAAAGGCAAGCTTTATCATTTGAGATATTATTTTGCAGACAAGCCAAGTGAATTTGTTGTTGTGGCTACAACCCGTCCTGAAACATATTTCGGCGACACTGCCGTAATGGTAAATCCAAACGACGAGCGCTATAAAAATTTAATCGGTAAAAAAGTGGTGCTACCTATCATAAATAGAGAGATCGAGATCATCGCGGACGAGCACGTTGATATGGAGTTTGGAACAGGCCTTGTTAAGGTCACGCCTGCGCACGATCAAAACGACTACGAGGTAGGCAAAAAACACAACCTTGAGTTTATCACTGTATTTGATGAAAAGGGTATTTTAAACGACAAGTGCGATAAATTTGCAGGTCTTGAGAGGCTTGAGGCTAGAGATATCGTCGTAGCCGAGCTTGAAAAACTTGGCAATGTCGAAAAGATAGAAGACTACGAAAACCAAGTGGGATACTGCTATCGCTGCAAAAACGTCGTAGAGCCATACATCTCAAAGCAGTGGTTCGTAAAAAAAGAGATCGCAGACGACGCGATCGCAAAGGTCGGCGAAGGCTTAGCGAAATTTTACCCACCGCACTGGATAAACAGCTTTAACGCGTGGATGAGAGAGCTAAGAGACTGGTGTATCTCACGTCAGCTTTGGTGGGGACATCAAATTCCAGTATTTTACTGCGATGATTGCGGTCATATGTGGGCTGACGAGGATGAGCCATGCGAGTGTAAAAAGTGTAAAAGTAAAAACATCCACCAAGACCCAGACGTGCTAGATACGTGGTTTAGCTCTGGTCTTTGGCCATTTAGTACGCTTGGCTGGGGCAACGAAAATGAGCTAAAAAATGAAAAATGGTTTGAGGGAGACCTCGCTGAGTTTTATCCAAACAACCTACTAATCACCGGCTTTGATATATTATTTTTCTGGGTTGCTAGGATGATGTTTCAGGGTGAAAATGCCCTTGGTAAGCTGCCATTTGACGATATTTATCTGCACGCGCTTGTAAAGGATGAGTTTGGTAGAAAGATGAGTAAAAGCCTTGGCAACGTCATCGACCCGCTTGATAGTATAAATGAGTATAGCGCCGATATCTTGCGCTTTACGCTAACGCTTCTAGCCGTTCAAGGACGCGACATCAAGCTAAGTGACGCCAAGATGAAGCAGGTAAGAAATTTCACCAACAAGCTTTATAACGCTAGCAAATACCTAATGCTAAATGAGAGTAAATTCCCAAATTTAGAAGACATCAAGCTTGAAACAAAGCTTGGAATTTATATGAATAGCCGCTTTAATGAGTGCGTGAGAGAGGTTCGTGAAAACATCGATGCCTACCGCTTTAACGACGCTGCAAACACGCTTTATAAATTCCTTTGGGATGAGTTTTGTGACTGGGGTATCGAGCTTAGCAAGGCGGATAAAGCGAGCGTAAAAGAGCTTGGTAGTATATTTAAAGAGGCGATGAAGCTCCTAAATCCTTTTATGCCGTTTCTCTCAGAGTATCTATTTCAGGAGCTTAGCGGCACACAGCTTGAAAATACAAAGTCAATAATGGTAATGAGCTATCCAGAGGTAAAAGGGCGAAATTTAGATGTTGAGAAGAAATTTGAACTAGTTATCGAAGCGATCGTTGCGATTCGCCGTGCAAAAGCGACCATAGATCTAGGCAACTCAAAGATAGCAAAAGCTTTTGTTAAATTTAACGACAAAATAGATCTTGATGAGGTCAAAGAGTATATCAAGCTGCTTGCAAAATGCGAAGAGATCGGCTTTGTAGATGAGAAAATAGAAAATTCTATCAGAGATGTGAGCGAAAATTTAGAGGCATTTGTCCCGCTTGAAGGGCTTGATATGAGCGGTATCATCACAAGGCTCAAGTCTCAAAAGACAAAGCTTGAAAAAGAGATAGCTAAGCTCTCAGGCATGCTAAATAATCAAAATTTCGTGGCAAATGCACCAAAAGAAGTTATAGAGGCAAACAAAGAGGCTTTAGATAGCGCTGAGGCTAAATTTAAAAAAGTATGTGAAGAATTAGAAGCACTTGGAGAAAAATAGTGGTAAAGATAGAAAATTTAAGTAAATTTTATGGTGATACGCAGATCCTTTTTGATATAAATTTAGAGGTTAAAAAGGGTGAAATTTTTGCTATCGTAGGACATAGTGGTGCTGGTAAATCAACGCTTTTAAGGTGCATAAACGGCCTAGAGAGCTATCAAAGTGGCAGCTTAAAAGTCTTTGATCAAGAGATAAAAAATTTAAATGAGATGCAGCAAAGAATTTTAAGGCGAGATGTCGGAATGATATTTCAGCATTTTGCCCTGATGGCTAGGAAAAATGTCTTTGAAAACGTCGCTACTCCGCTTAAATTTTGGGGATATAAAAGCGATGAAACTGAAAAAAGAGTGAGAGAACTTTTAAATTTAGTCGGTCTTGAAAGCAAGGCAAAAAGCTATCCAAGCGAGCTAAGTGGTGGTCAAAAACAGCGTGTCGCCATCGCTAGAGCGCTTGCTTTAAATCCTAAAATTCTACTAAGCGACGAGGCGACTTCGGCTCTTGATCCAAACACGACAAATCAAATTTTAGAATTGCTTGAAAAGATAAACAAAGAGCTAGACATCAGTGTCGTCATCGTCACGCATGAGATGGAGGTGGTAAAGTCCATCGCAAAACGCGCGATACTGCTAGAAGGTGGCAAGATAATAGGCTCTGGAAGCATAGAGGAGCTATTTTTAAAGCCAGATGAGAAGATGAAAGAATTTTTAGGTGAAGTAGAAATTCTGCCAAGCACTGGCACAAATATCAGGCTATTTTTCCCAAAAGAAGTGGCTCAAAATAGCGTGATCACACACATGGCAAGAAGCCTAAATATCGACTTTAACATAGTCTGGGGCAAGCTTGAAAAGCTAAACGACAATGTCCT
This sequence comes from Campylobacter concisus, assembly GCF_902460845.1. Classification (NCBI taxonomy): domain Bacteria; kingdom Pseudomonadati; phylum Campylobacterota; class Epsilonproteobacteria; order Campylobacterales; family Campylobacteraceae; genus Campylobacter; species Campylobacter concisus. Next base: position 140,590 of record NZ_CABPVS010000005.1, read on the forward strand.
TGGCTCGCTTGTCATAAACATAGATGAAAAAGATAAAGAAAACGTGCTTGCCTACATCAAGCAAAGTGGCGTTTTGTGGGAGGTGGCTTGATGTTTGGTATTGACTTTTCTAAATTTCCTGATGTATTTTCTAGGATACTTTTGCCAGCTATCGGCGAAACGCTATATATGAGCATCGTCTCTACCCTGCTCGCCTTTACCATAGGCCTTATACCAGCGGTTTTGCTCATACTTTCAGATAAAAATGGCCTAAAGCCAAACAAACAGCTTTATTTTGCCCTTGATATCGTTATAAACGTGCTTAGAAGCTTTCCGTTTATCATTTTAATCATCGTGCTCTTTCCAGTCACAAAAATGATCGTAGGTACAAGTATTGGCACCACAGCTGCGATCGTTCCACTAACTATCGGAGCGGCTCCGTTTGTAGCAAGGCTCATTGAAAATGCCCTAAAAGAGGTTGATAAAGGCATCATCGAAGCAGCACAAAGCTTTGGTAGCTCGAAATTTCAGATCATTTTCCGTGTGATGTTTGTCGAGGCGCTTCCTGGCATCATCTCGGCATTTACACTAACGCTTATCGTAAATATCGGCTTTTCGGCGATGGCTGGTGCAGTTGGCGGTGGCGGATTAGGATCAGTCGCTATAAACTACGGATATCAGAGATTTCGCCCAGATATCATGCTCTACACCGTGGTTATTCTTATCATTATGGTTCAAATTTTTCAAGTTTTAGGTAACTACTTATATAAAATTTCTAAAAAATAGGCCTTTGTTTTTATCTGATTTTAAGCTTTTTTCCTTAAAATTGCCCGAATTAATTTTTAGCTGAAAGGATAAAAGATGAAATCAGATATGTGCCATATGTGCCGCCTAGTAAAAAACGCGTTGTCGAAAGACTAATCTCTAAGCACAGAATTTCTTTTTAAGTGCTTAGAACTAGCTTAAGCGCTTAAAAAGAAATTTAAACCTCTAGCTTAAATTTATCCTTTTTTGGTGCTTGGCAAATTTTAAAAGGATAATAAATGAAAAAACTACTTCTTACTTCTTTGGTTGCTCTTGGTCTTAGTGTAAGTGCAAATGCAGCTGATAAATCAAAAACAATAATCGTTGGTGCTACACCTATCCCACATGCTGAAATTTTAGAGGTTGTAAAGCCTATTTTGGCAAAAGATGGCTATACGCTTGAAATTAAAGAATTTAACGACTACACCACGCCAAACCTTGCAACAGAAGATGGCGATTTAGATGCAAATTTCTTTCAGCACCTTCCATATTTGGACGAATTTAACAAAAACAAAGGCACTCACCTTATAAAAACAGTTGGCGTTCATCTTGAGCCAATGGGAGTTTATTCTAAAAAGATAAAAGACATCAAAGATCTAAAAGATGGTTCGACCGTATCTATCCCAAATGATCCGACAAATGAAAGCCGTGCTTTAGATATTCTTGCAAATGCTGGACTTATTAAGCTAAACGATAATCCACTAAAAACTCCGCTTGATATAGTTGATAACCCTAAAAAGCTTAAATTTGAAGAGATCGAGACTGCTCAAGTACCAAGAACGCTTGATGACGTTACTATCGCGGTTATTAACACAAACTACGCTCTAAATGCTAATCTTAATCCAGTAAAAGACGCGCTTGTGCTTGAAAGCAAAAATAGCCCATATGTAAACTACGTTGTAGTAAAGTCTGGCAACGAAAATAGCCCTAAAATAAAGGCTCTTGATAAAGCAATAAACTCATCAGAAGTTAAAAAATTTATCGAGATCAAATACAACGGCGCTATCCTTCCAGCGTTTTAATTAAAAATTTAAATAAGCGACGTAAAAGCTTTTACCTTTTTAGCGTCGCTTAAACCAAATAAAAAAGGAAAAACAATGAAATTTATCAAACTTTTAACCGCATCTTTAGTTGCTCTAAGCCTTCACGCAGCCGATAAGGACCACACTATCGTAGTTGGCGTCTCGCCAGTACCACACGCTGAAATTTTAGAATTTGTAAAGCCAAAGCTAAAAGATAAAGGCTACGACCTTGTTATCTCTGAAATTTCAGACTACTCTATCCCAAATGTCGCCACAGAAGATGGCAGTTTGGACGCAAATTTCTTTCAGCATTTACCATATCTTGAGGAGCAAAACAAGGCTAGAGGCTTGCATCTTGTAAGCGTTGCAAATGTTCATGTCGAGCCACTTGGCTTTTACTCTAAAAAGATAAAAAATATAAAAGATCTAAAAGATGGCGCAAAAGTGGCGATCGCTTATGATCCATCAAATGGCAATAGAGCGCTTAGAATTTTAGAAAAGGCTGGTCTTATTGAGATCGATAAAAACGTAAAAGTTGCAACCATAAATGATATAACTAAAAATTCTAAAAATTTACAATTTGTAGAGCTTGAGGGTGCTCAGATACCAAGAACGCTTGATGATGTCGATATTGCTGCCATTAGTACAAATTTCGTCCTTGATCTTGGCATGAGCGTGGCAAAAGACGCGCTTTTGCTTGAAGACGCAAACAGCCCTTATGCTAACATCATCGTCACAAAGGCTGGCAACGAAAATAACCCTAAGATCAAAGCTTTGATTGATGCGGTGCTTAGCCCTGATACTAAAAATTTCATCATCACTCACTATAAAGGCGAAGTTATACCTGCATTTTAAAAATAGGGCGAGCTTTCGCCCTATTTTGTTTCTACTTTCATCTTGTTTTAATAAGCTATAAACTCTCTTTATTTTTGTCAAAAAGCTTAAGCTATGCTTTGCTAAAATGGCTCACTTTAAAATTTTTCAGGAATTTAAATGCTGCATGATGTTATTGATTTTATAGTTGCGAGCGTAAGTAGCTGGGGTTATGCTGGCATATTTGTGATGATGTTTTTAGAAAGCTCGTTTTTTCCATTTCCAAGCGAGGTCGCAATGATACCGGCTGGCTATTTGGCGCATAAAGGTGAAATGAGTTTAATTTTGGCCTTTCTTGTAGGCACGCTTGGAAGCCTGCTTGGCGCTATTTTTAACTATTATCTTTGCTACTTTTTTGGTCGCGAGATCGTTTTAAAATACGGCAAATTTGTGGGAATCACTCACGAAAAAATGGATAAATTTGAAGCATTTTTCAATAAACACGGCGAAATTTCTACATTTAACTCACGTCTGATTCCTGGCATTCGCCAATACATCAGCCTACCAGCTGGACTTGCTAAGATGAATATATTTAGATTTTGTCTATTTACCACACTTGGAGCTGGGATTTGGTGTGCTGTTTTGCTTGGAGTTGGCTATTTTCTAGGTTCAAATCCTAGCAAACAAACACTTTTAATAATCACGATCGCTCTTTTGGCTGTTGTTGCAGTAATAAGTGCTATCTATATAATAAAGCAAAGGCTAAATACATATAAAAATATGTAAAATTTAGTGTATTTTATAAAATTTTTATTTGTGGTATTTAGTTAGATTTAGCCTAGCAAATCGCCCTCATCTTTTCTAGATGAGTTAAATTTCTTGAAATTTTATCTAGCTCAAATTTACTGAATACTTCATCACCAGAATAGAAAAATCTAACTTTTGGGGCTTGATCTAAAGTAGAAATTTTTAGTCCTAGCTCACTTATAAGGCGATTTATTGTCCCTTCGTTGCCATCAATTATGCTTATATTTGACGGCAAAATTTCTCTTAGGCTATCTTTAAAATAGTTAAAGTGTGTGCAGCCAAGCACTAAAAACCCAAATTTGCTTAGATCAAATTTGGCTAACTCTTCTTTTAGATATGATTTCACATTCTCGGTATCAAATTCCCCATTTTCAGCAAAATTTACAAGGCGAGGCAGTGCAAGTAGCTCAGTCTTATCTTTTGCGTGTAAATTTGCGATCAGCTCTTTTAGTTTTGCACCATTTACGGTAACCGGAGTGGCTATGACTAGCGTTTTTAAGGCATCATTATGGCTTAAGTCATGAGCTTTTTTTACGGCTGGCTCCATGCCGATGATCGGCACGGTTAAATTTGCTCTAAGCTCTTTTATTGCCACGCTTGTTGCCGTGTTACAAGCCACTACGACAGCTTTTGCGCCATTTTCTATGAGAAATTTCACCGCATCAAAGCCAAATTTTAATATCTCATCCCTGCTTTTTTGTCCATACGGGACATTTTTAATGTCTGCGTAATATAAAAATTCATGCTCGCTAAGCTTGCTTAAAGCTTCATTTAAGACACTCAGTCCGCCAAGCCCCGAGTCAAATATACCTATCTTCATGCCCATCCTTAAAGCCTGCAATTATAGCAAATAATATCTTTGTAAGCCGTTTTTTATTATACTTTGGCACTTTTTAAACTTGGAGTTAAATTTTGGCAGTTGATAAGATCATTTTCTATCTTTGTTCGACTTTGATCGCTATAAGCATTATTTTTTCACTATCTTTGCCAGTTTTTACGGTTTTATTTTTTAATTATGACGAGTTTCACTTTTTCATCCGCCAGTTTATTGTTGGTTGTATCGGAATTTTCATTATGTGGTGGCTCTCTAGGCTCAATCCTGAAAAGACGCTTGTTTGGATAGGGTTTGGCCTTCTTATATCTTGCGGTATCGCCATGGGGCTAATGCATGCATTGCCAGCTTCAATGGTAACTGACGCTGGTGGTGCTAGACGTTGGATTAGGCTACCTGGCTTTTCGCTAGCTCCAGTCGAGTTTTTTAAAATCGGTTTTGTCTACTTCTTGGCTTGGAGTTTTACTAGAAAATTTAGTGAAGGCAAAAGAACCTTGCTAGATGAGATTAAGATACTCATGCCTTATATCATTCTTTTTGGTGTTGCTATCTTTCTTATTGCTGTTATGCAAAATGACCTTGGTCAAGTGGTCGTGCTGGCGCTTACATTTGTGACGATGGCACTTTTTGCAGGAGCAAGCGCGAGACTTTTTAGCATCGGTATCTTAGGAGCTGCTTTTGTTATGACAGTAGCGATAATCAGCTCTGAGCATAGAATTTTACGTATAAAGTCATGGTGGGGCACGATACAAAATATGGTACTTTCTTTCTTGCCTGATAGCGTTGCAGATGTATTAAGAGTGGCTGATGCACCAGAGCCATATCAAATTTCTCACTCGTTAAACGCTATAAAGCATGGCGAATTTTTCGGAGAAGGGCTTGGCGCTGGTATATTTAAGCTTGGCTTTTTAAGCGAGGTTCATACTGACTTTGTACTAGCTGGTATCGCTGAAGAGGTTGGTGTATTTGGTATTTTGTGTATCGTAGCTATATTTATAACGCTACTTTATAGAATTTTTAGAATTTCAGCTAGAAGCGAAAATAAGGTCTATCATCTATTTACGCTTGGTGTCGGGCTTATCTTATCGTTTTCATTTTTAATGAATAGCTATGGCATCACATCGATCACGCCTATTAAGGGTATTGCTGTGCCATTTCTTAGTTACGGCGGTAGCTCCGTGCTTGCGATTTGTATCGGTATCGGTATGGTTTTGATGGTTAGTAAAAGGGCAAAATTATGATTGTTATTTGTGGTGGAGGCACTGGTGGGCATTTAGCGATCGCAAGAAGCTTTTGCGAAGAGCTAAATAGACGAGATATCAAGCCTATATTTATCGGCTCAACTAGTGGGCAAGATAAATTTTGGTTTGAAAATGACGAGAATTTTTTACAAAAATTTTTCTTACCAAGTAGTGGCGTTGTAAATAAAAGAGGCTTTGCTAAACTAAAATCACTAACAAATATCGTAAATCTTGCTTTAAAATGTAGAAAAATTTTTAAGCAAAATGACGTTAAGGCAGTCATTAGCGTTGGTGGCTATTCAGCAGCTCCAGCAGCCATTGCAGCCATTATCTCAAAAGTGCCGCTTTTTATCCACGAACAAAATGCTGTAATGGGCAAACTAAATAAAATTTTAAAGCCCTACGCGAAAGGCTTTTTTAGCTCTTATGATGAAGCTTCGCCCTACCCTTACCCTGTGGCAAAGAAATTTTTCGATAGTGCAAGAATGAGAGAAGAGCTAAAGACTATTTTGTTTTTGGGCGGCTCGCAAGGCGCAAAAGCGATAAATGAACTAGCTATAAATTTAGCTCCATATCTTAAAGAAAAAGGCATAAATATAATTCATCAATGTGGTAAAAACGGCTTTGATGAACTTAAAAAAAGATATGATGAACTTGGCTTTAATGAAACGAATTTAGAAATTTTTGAATTTAGTAAAGAGATAGAAAATAAGATGAGCAAGGCTGACCTTGCCATATCAAGAGCAGGAGCTAGCTCGCTTTGGGAGCTTTGCGCAAATGCTTTGCCATCTATCTTTGTGCCATTTCCTTATGCTGCTGGTAATCATCAGCTTTATAACGCTAAATTTTTAAAAGATAAAGGCATTGCTGAAATTTGCTTGCAAAATAGAGAAAATTTAGACAAAGACGAAGTTATAATAATGATAGAAAATTTTGATCTAAACAAAAGCAGTAAAGCTCTAAAAGAGATCCTTTTGCCAAATGGAGCAAAAGAGATAATTGATAAAATTTTAAACTAGCTCCTCGCCTATCGCACAAGCTTTTAGTTCTTTTAGCTCAAAGATCAAGTAGTGATAAATAAGCTCATTTGTGTTTAAAATTTTTGCACTAAAGACCGGTTTTATCATAGTTATTATCTTATCAGTTATACCCGCGATCTCCACCAGTAAAAGTTCATCTTTGCGTTGCTTTGCAGCCTTAATACAATTATAAAAGAACGTATAAATTATCTTAAAATTTTGCAAAATAACATTTGAAACTATCCTAGAATGAATATGCAAAACATTATGTATACGCTCTTGTAGAGTATTTAGCTCTGCAAGTATTGATTTTATTTGAGTAGTATCTGTTGTCCTAGAAAAGAGATTTTTCGCTTTATTTTTGTTTTGTATTTGATACTCTGCTACCAAAATTTCTATTATATTTAAAATGGCAACATAGCTTTCTTGTAAATTTTCATTTGCCTTAAAGCTCACACCGTTTTTCTCAATTTTATAGTTTAAGCTTCTCTTTATCTGCTCCAAATAAGTACTAATGTTTTCATAATAGTCCTCTGTATTGAAGACACTTTTAAAAAAATCGCTTTCACCTTTTAAATTTGTAAGCTTTTTTTTAAGTTCATCAGCATTTTTATTAAACTCAACAACCCCAACTGCCAAGCCGATCTCGTGCTCACTATTTTGTTCTAATGCTGTCAAACTTTCTTTTAGTACCGAAATTTGTTTTTGAATATTTTGAAAATCCATTTTTTCTCTTTTAATTTTTTTGCTTATTTTACTATAAAAATTATGAAGTTTGTCATTAAGAACTAAAAAGATGGTGCGCCCGAGAGAATTCGAATCTCTGACCTTTTGAACCGCAATCAAATGCTCTATCCAGCTGAGCTACGAGCGCACAAGAAAGTTAAGTCGAGATATTAGCCAAACTTTCCTTAAAGAAAAATTGTATTCATTTTAATTTTATAACTGTTTTAGTAAAATCCAATAAAAACAAAAGGAGCAAAGATGAATGATTTTTTCGATAGTTTAAAAGAGATAAAAAAAGAACTTACTAAAGAGCAAGGTGAGATCAAAAAAACTCAAAAAGAAGCCGTTTCTCATACAAAAGAAGAGGCGATCTCGTATAAAGAAAATAAACTAAAAAACGAATTTGCAGAGTACATTAAAGGCCAAGATATAAGAAAAATATAAATTTGGAATGCTTATTGCTAAAACATGTAATATTTTATGTGGAGTAGGCAATGAAAGTTACGCAAACATTAGAATCTCTAAGCATTTTAACTGATAATGACACTTTGTTTCGTGAGCTTAGAGATATGATAAGCAGAAATTTTACAAAAATTTTATCTAATAAAAATAAGGTTATTTCGTTTTATGAAGAGAGCGAGATCCCACAACGCAAGTGCTTTTTAAAATTTATAAAAAAACTTTATGAAAAGCAAAGCGATGATAAGCTCGATATTCGTTTTGCAAACTATAAAACCATAAAGCTTGGCTTTGTTCAAAAAAATACCCTAACTCCAGTCATTAGTCTAAATGTAAATTTTGTAAAAAATGAAGTCAAATTTGAACTAAAAGATGCACTTTGCAGAGATTTTGCTAGCTACATCAGCGAGAGTCTGGTAAAAAGTAATGTTACTTTTAGCAAAAATGATGATTTTTTAAACATCACTATCTCAAACGACAACGACATAAACGCATTAAACAAACTACTCTACAAAAGAAACTATCCAAAATTTAGCGTAAATTTTATCTATGATGAAAAAGACTACAAAGCCTTTAAACAAGGCATAAAAATAAAAAGCTCATCTAAATTTGTAAGCAGATTTTCTGTGCTTGCAAATTTACTTGAGGAAAATTTTGAGATTTTAGGTTGCAAAAAAGATGATGACTTTGAAACTATCAGGCAAAGCTATCTTTCACTCGTAAATATCTATCACCCAGATAGGCACGCCAACAAAAATCCTCTCATACAAGAAGAATACGCAAAGAAATTTAAAAATATTCAATCTGCTTATGAGAGCCTAAAACCATACTTTAAAAATCAAGAAAATTTTGTGATGGTTGGCTAGAGTACAGCTTGCCATGGAGCTTTAAAGAGAGCAAAAATGAATGGTGAAATGTTTAATATATGCGCCATTATTGTTGCCGCAAAGCAGGCCATAAAGTCAAATTTTCCTATCCTGTATAATGGCACTAGCTACGAAAATAGTATAAATTTTCACTTTCTCTCAGGCCATATGGAAAATGGCGTAAATGAGTGGTTTGAGCACGCATTAAAACTTGGATTAAGCGATGTAAGACTTGCTGCAAATTTAACTGGCTCATCAGATGAACGTTTATTGCTTAGCTTTTCAAACTCTACCGCAAAATCGATCATTTGCATTTTTAAAGAGCACATGAGTTGCTTCTTACCCTACTGGAAATACAACAAAGATCAAAAAGGCTGGGATATAATATATAAAGAATTTGGTCTTGAAAAAGATGTTAATTTAGAAAATTTTAGCGACAACACAGAGGCTTTTGTGGCCATACTTACCAAGATAGCGGCCTTTGCAGATGAGATAGAGTGTAAGAATTTTGGTGAGTGTTTTCGCAGGGCATTAAAATCACTTAGATCTTCAAGCAATGATGATCAAAAGATATTTAATACACCGCTTATGCCAAATAAAAATTTAGCTCTTTTTGCTGCGGCAAGCTTGGCTGATGTTTTTGGTGGTATGGGCTCTTGGAACGACGATGCAGCAGGCATGGCACAATATAAAAAACGTGGTAAAGAGTACGAAGAGCTTAGCAACGAGCTTTTTACACAGATGCGCAAGGCCATACTTTTTGCTGTAAATGAGTGGTAGTTAGCCGTTTATTTGATAGACTCTTTTTCGCTGGCTAGAGCTGCCGATGTTTAGAATTTTGCGGTATTTTGTGATAGTTCGGCGAACGATTTGAATGTTAAATTTGGCTTGGATTAGCTCTTGGATTTTTAGATCAGAAAGTGGCTTTTTGTGATCTTCATTATTAATAAGCTCTAGTAAAAATTCCTTTATCGCAGCATTTGAAGTCTCCTCGTCAAAGCCAGTTGAAAAGAAATTTTTAAGTGCAATAGTACCCCTTGCACAGCTTAGATACTTATTTGCGATTGCCCTTGAGATGGTTGACGGATTGCGTCCAAGCTCGTCTGCCAGGTCTTTTAGCTTCATAGGCTTTATATCGCCGCCCAAGAAGTAGTCATACTGATACTCAACTATCATAAGCCCTATTTTATAAAGCGTTGATTTTCTCATTTCAAGGGCATCTATGAGCTCGCTTGCCTCTTTTATGCGCGAGCTTACAAAGGCCTCTTTCTCGTCTAGCCCCTCGGTATCAACCAAAATTTCAGGATAGTAATCGTCATTTATCTGCACACTTATGCCGCTACTTGTGCTTAGCACGAAGATGTCAGGTACTGCTTCTTTTTTATCTTCAAGATACTCAATCGCCGGTGGATTTTTAAATTTCTTTATGATCTTTAGCGCGTCGTCATAAAATTTAAGCTTTCTAAGCTTTTCTATATTTTCAAAATTTAAGATGATCTTTCTTGTGCACTCGATGATCTCATCACTCGCCTCTGCCTCGCTTAGCTGAAACAAAAAATTCTCTTTGACATCCTTTGCACCAATGCCACATGGCTCAAGGTAGGCAAATCTCGCTCTAACCCGCTCTACTTCGCCCTCATTAAAGCCTGCAAAAATTTCATCATCATAAGAAAAATAGCCCTCATCGTCCAAACACTCGATGATCTTATATGCGATATCTTGAGACTTTTGCGTGGGGAAAAGTGGCGGATTGATTTGACCAATTAGCTTTTCATAGAGGCTTTCTTTGTAGATGCTTAAAGCCTCGATATTCTCAGTAACAGAATTTCTACTAACCTGCTCGAAAAAATTTCGTTTTTTTTCACTTTTTTCTAAATTTTTATGTTCGATCGTGGCAAATGGATTGTCTTTTATAAAAGGCTCAAGCGTCTCTTTTAGCTCATCAAGTCCGCTTTGAAGTATGGGAAGCCAGCTTCGTAGCGTTTGGTTTAGTTTGATCTTTGGTGCTAAAGTTTGCTTTTGCCTTAGCATCATCTACTCAAGTAGCTTAAATTCTTCGCCAAGATAGTGCGTTCTAACGAGCTTGTTGTTTGCCACTTCGCTCGCACTGCCGCTTGCTAGTAGCGAGCCATCTTTGATGACGTAGGCTCTGTCACAAATGGCTAGCGTCTCACGGACGTTGTGGTCAGTTATCAAAACGCCGATGCCTAGCTTTTTAAGGTCTCTAACGATACTTTGTATGTCGCTAACTGCGATCGGGTCAACACCAGCAAATGGCTCATCAAGTAGCAAAAATTTTGGTTTTATGATGAGGCTTCTAGCGATCTCACAGCGTCTGCGCTCGCCGCCACTTAGACTAACGCCCTTTCTTAGGCGGATAGGCTCGATATTTAGCATATTTAGCATCTCGTTTACTCTTTTAGAGATCTCTTCTTTGCTTTGATTTAAAATTTCAGCCCCAAGAAGTAAATTTTCTTCTACACTTAGCTCTTTAAATATACTTGATTCTTGCGGCAAATAGCCAATACCAAGGTGTGCTCTTTTGTGAAGCGGAACATTTGTGATCTTTTCGTCATTTAAAAAAACATCTCCGCTAGTTGGCGAGATGAGTCCGCAAATCATATAAAAAGTGGTCGTCTTTCCAGCACCATTTGGCCCAAGAAGCCCAACGACTTCGCCGCTATTTACCTCTAAAGATATACCTTTTATGATCTCACTTTTTTTGATCGTCTTTTTTAGATCTTTTACTTCTAGTTTATGCACTTATAACCTCGTATTTTCTGCCATTTTTGCTAGGAGAAATTTTTACTAACGTATAGCTCTCGCCATTTTTCTTTAGAGCTTTTTCTAAATTTTCATCGCCCCACTCTACTAGATGAAGCCCCTCTTCAAATAAATTTTCAAAAAGGCCGTTTTTTGCCATCCCGTCAAAACCGATCTGATAAATGTCGTAGTGATAGATATCTTTACCATAAATTTGCATCAATGAAAATGTCGGAGACGTCACGCTCTCATCTACGTCATGAGCCTTGATGATCGCCTTTACAAGCGTCGTTTTGCCACTTGCTAGATCACCACTTAGTAGCACCACGCCACTTTTTGGCAGCACCCGCACAAGCTCGTCAAGCTCATTTTCTAAAAGCTCAAAAACCATCAAAGCTCTTTTACGTATTCGCTCTGAGCGCTTTTTGGTATGCTTTTTGTAGTTGGGATCGCCAGCACCTCATATCTTGCCTCACGAGCTAGAAATTTGATGGTAATAACATCGCCGATCTTTACATCTTTTGCCGCTTTTGCCTGCACGCCGTTTATGCTCACAACGCCGCTTTTACACATATCTTCGCTAACGGCACGCCTTTTGGTGATATTTACTACGTTTAAAAATTTGTCTACTCTCATGCGGCGGATTTTAACAAAAATAGCCTTAAATTTTTAATCCTTTAGATATTTTAAAAGCTCTTTTAAATTTAGAGGTATGACGCTGCCATGGGTTTCATTTTTAAAAAGCTCAAAGTGAGAATTTACCCCACTTTGCTTTAAAATTTGAGCCAAATCACTCGCCTTTAAAGTGCCAGCTTTGTCAGTCTTGCCCTTTCTTTTTTCAAGCTCGCCAACGCTGAGAAAAACAAATTTAGCCTTTAGTTTCTCTTTAAATTTACCCTCGCTCACATTTTGCTTTAAAATTTCAGACTCACCCCACCAAAGAGATGGTGAAGCGATAAAGAAATTTTGAAAAATACCCTCATTTTTAAGCAACGCATAGAGTGTAAAAAGACCACCAAAAGAGTGTCCATAAAGGCTTTTTGGGAGATCTTGCACATTAAATTTCTGATCGATAAGTGGCACTAAATTTCTTGTCAAAAAATAGTAAAACGCATCTGCGCCACCACCTTTGCTAAACTCCTCGCCCTCTGCCTTTGGCGTGAGGTCTCTTGTACGTTTTTCTATCTCGTAGCTTTTATTTGTGTCATATCCTATGCCTATTATTAGCGGGGCAGTCGTGGCGTCAAATTCATTTAAGAGCACGTTAAACTGGGCATTTGCGTCAAGCAAGAAAAGCACGTTTTTAAACTCATTTTGTCCCTTTAGCTTAGCTGTGAAAATTTTATAAATTTCATCATTTGCGCTCATTTTAAAGGTTGAAATTTCAAATTTACTAGCGGCTTTTTGGCTAAGTGGCTCAGGCGTTTGTTGCGGAGCTGCTTGTAAAATTTGCGTCACACCAAGCGTAAAAAGCAAAAATTTAAAGGCTTTTACCATTTTGCAGCGACCTTAAACCAAAATCTCCTACCCTCTTGCGGATACCAGTAGTAGTCTTTATCATTTATTTGCGCCTCTTCGTATCTTACCTTATTAAAGATATTGTAGGCGTTTAGGCTAAGTGTTAGGTGTTTATTTGCATCCCAGCTGACGCCTGTATCAAATGTAAGTAAATTTTTCTCATTTTCTCTTACTCTGTTACCAGGGCCAAATTGTACGCTTGTTAGCTTGCTCTCGTAGTTTGCACCAAAAAATGTCTTAACGCTCTTTATAGGCTTATATGTAAGCGTGGCGTGAAGTGCGTGCTCTGGCGTTGCGGTAAGGCTTTTTGCGTCAAGTCTAGCAAGATTTGTCTCACTAAATTTCATAGCGCCTCTTGGCGTGTTTATCGTTGGGTTGCCAGTTTTTATCTTTGACTTATTATAGGTGTAGTTTGAGCTTAAATTTAGATTTGAAAGGATGTCATAGTCGCCACTTAGCTCCACTCCCCAAACGGTCGCACCTTCAATATTAAAGTAAGTTCCCCAGCCAGGACAACCCTCACTTTGGATCCGCACACCTGCTGGGCAAGCGCCAAAGGCTGGAATTTTATTGACATTACTGCCGTCTGTGTCTAGGATCTTATCTTTAAATTCATTTCTAAAAAGCGTTACCGAGCCTCTAAAATCAGCCTGATTGTCATAATACGCCCCAACTTCATAAGTCGTGCTCTTTTCTGGTTTTAGGTCTTTATTGCCAAAATTGACTATCGTCCAGCCACGTTGGATAGTGCCTACTTCAGGCGAAATTTGATTGACATCTGGTGTTTTATAGCCAGTTGCTACGCCGCCTTTTAGGCTTAGCGTATCTGTGGCGTTATAGACTAGATAGGCTCTTGGCGAGATGTGGTTGCCAAAAAATTCGTTGTGCGTGAGTCTTGATCCAAGCGTTAAAAATAGCTTCTCATCTAAAATTTGCCACTCATCTTCGATAAATCCCGCATGCTCGCTCATCGAGTAGGTCTTTGGGTCTTTTAAGCCATTTTTTGAAGCGTTTGAGATGATGAAGGTCGTGCCGACATTTTGCTTGCTAAAGTCATAGCCAAAAGTTAGAGTGTGTGCGCCAAAAAATGTTATAAATTTGGAGTTAAAATTGTGATTTTTAGCTTTTGCTGGTATAAATTTGTCAAAAAGACTACTTCTTTGCGTCTCATCATAGATGTAGCTCAGATCGGCATTTAGACTATCAAATTCGCCAAGATAGCCCACACCATAGCTCTTTTTCTCGTAGTCGTAAGCGTTTAAGACGTCCCTTCTTGGATCTGGATCGGCTGTTTTGCCCTTGGAGCGTGAGTAGTCGTGTTTTTCGTTTGAGCCAAGGATGAAGAATTTATTGTGTTCATCTGGAGTGATCCAAAGTTTCGCACTTAAATTTCTCTTATCGCTTTTTTGGTAGCCACCAACGTAACTATCCTCATCTCTTAGTTTTTTGTATCCCCAAAGCTGAAGTGCTAAAAGGTCTTTATAAAGTGGCAAATTTAGATAAAAGTCCCCCTGTCTACCATCGCCTATACCTTTGTGCGTGTTTATCGTGGTTGAGATACCGACATTGCCGCTAAATTTTGAAAAATCCTTTTTAGTGATGATATTTATCACACCTCCAACTGCATCGCTACCATAAAGCGAGCTCATAGGGCCACGGATAACCTCTATACGCTCGATCGCTTCAGCTGGTGGGATGAAATTTGAGTTCATATCCCCTGCTCCGCCCTTTGGGTTTGCACTGCTTGAATTTACTCTTTTGCCATCAATTAAAACTAGCGTTTGAGAGCTTTCCATACCGCGTATCGAGATACCGCTAGCTGGACCATCCTCACCGCCAATAACATTTACGCCTGGCACCTTTTGAGCGATAGAGTGGAGCGAAGTAAAGCTATCTTTTGTAAGCTCATCGCCTTTTATTACGCTGATACTTGCAGGAGCTTCTTTAATCTCCTGCGAAAAGCCACTTGCACTTACTACAACGCCATCAAGCCTTGTTTCGTTATTGTCTTTATGCTCTGCTGCAAAGAGAGAATTTGCCACACAAACACTAAGGCAGATAGCAATAAATTTTGTTTTTCTCATGACTATCCTTTTAAAATTTAATTTGAAAAAGTTTGAAATTTAACAAAGTATCTTTTAAAACAATATTAATTATCATAATTTTAAACAATAACCTTTTTTTGTAAAAATTTCTAGTAAAATCTTAAATTATTCATTAAATTAATTTATTAAAGATTAATCAATTTAGGCTAAAATACGACCATTTCAACAAAAGGACAACTATGAAAAAAGATGTAAAAAAAGTTGTTTTAGCATACTCAGGCGGACTTGATACAAGCATTATTTTAAAATGGCTTCAAGATGAATACAACTGCGAAGTAGTCACATTTACGGCTGACATCGGACAAGGCGAAGAGCTAGAGCCTGCACGCAAAAAAGCCCTAGCACTTGGTGTAAAACCTGAAAACATTTTTATTGAAGATTTAAGAGAAGAATTTGTACGTGATTATGTATTTCCAATGTTTAGAGCAAATGCAGTCTACGAGGGTGAGTATCTGCTTGGCACATCGATAGCGCGCCCACTAATAGCAAAACGCCAAAGCGAGATCGCAAGACTTGTTGGCGCTGATGGCGTGAGCCACGGAGCAACAGGTAAAGGCAACGACCAAGTTCGCTTTGAGCTTGGATACTACGCGCTCGGCGACAACCTAACTATCATCGCTCCATGGCGCGAGTGGGATCTAAATAGTCGCGAAAAACTTTTGGCATACGCTGAAAAAAATGGCATAGATATCACCAAAAAACTAGGCAAGAGCCCATATTCAATGGACGCAAATTTACTTCACATAAGCTATGAAGGTCTAGTACTTGAAGACCCAAGTCATGCACCAGAAGATGATATGTGGAGATGGACAGTAAGCCCAAAAGATGCTCCAGATAAGAGCGAGATCATTGAGATCGGCTATGAAAAAGGTGATCCAGTGAGCATAAACGGCAAAAAAATGTGCCCAGCTGAAATTTTAACCGAGCTAAACCGCCTTGGTGCAAAACACGGTATCGGCAGACTTGACATCGTAGAGAACCGCTCAGTTGGTATGAAGAGTCGCGGATGCTACGAAACTCCTGGTGGCACGATAATGCTAAAAGCTCATAGAGCGATCGAGAGCATCACGCTTGACCGCGGCGCAGCTCACTTAAAAGATGAGATCATGCCAAAATACGCCGAGTTAATTTACAACGGCTACTGGTGGTCACCTGAGCGAAATATGCTCCAAGCGCTCATCGACAAGAGCCAAGAGCATGTAAATGGCTCTGTAAAAGTTGAGCTTTATAAAGGCAATGTGATCATCCTTGGCAGAAACAGCAAAAATGACAATCTATTTAGCGAGGCATACTGCACGTTTGAAGAGGATAGCGTTTATGACCAAAAAGATGCGGCTGGATTTATCAAACTAAATGCACTTCGCTTCATCATCGCACGTAAAAATGGGCGAAAATTTGACTAAAAATAAAATTTAAAAGGAAAAAAATGAAAGTATTATTAATAAAAGATGTAAAAGCACTTGGTAAAGCTGGCGAGATAAAAGAGGTAAAAGACGGCTATGGCAATAACTTCTTAATCGGCAAGGGCTTTGCAAAAGCAGCTACTCCAGACGTCCTTCGCCAATATGAAGCAGCTCAAAAAAGAAAGGCTGAAGAGCTAAAATATGAGATTGCAAATTTAGAAAAGCTTAAAGAAGAGCTTGAAAAAGTGACAGTTGTCATCAAGAAAACTCTTGGCGCAAATGGCTCACTTTTTGGCTCAGTTTCAAAAGAAGAGATCGCAGCAGAGCTTGAAAAAACGCATCATTTAGTTGTCGAGAAAAAAGCGATCGACATGGACACTCACCTAAAAGCAGTCGGCCTTTATGACGTTCATGTAAAGCTTGGACACTCGATAAATGCGAGCTTGAAGGTTGATGTGCAAGGAGAGTAGATGTTTCATGCGACAACCATCTTAGCCTACAAAGGCAAAAATAAAGCGGTTATCGGCGGCGACGGGCAGGTTAGCTTTGGCAACACCGTCTTAAAAGGCAATGCCGTAAAAATCCGCAAAATTCACAACGGCAAAGTCCTAGCTGGCTTTGCCGGCAGTACTGCTGATGCGTTTAACCTTTTTGATATGTTTGAGAAAAATTTAGAGCATACAAAGGGCGATTTGCTAAAGGCGGTTATAGAATTTAGCAAAGAGTGGCGCAAAGACAAGTATCTAAGAAAGCTTGAAGCGATGATGCTTGTGCTTGATAGGGATAAAATTTTCTTACTTAGTGGCACTGGTGATGTTGTTGAGCCAGAAGATGGCAAGATAGCAGCTATCGGAAGCGGCGGAAATTACGCACTTTCAGCGGCTCGTGCTTTAGATAAATTTGCTGATATCGACGAAGAGGAGCTAGTCAAAGAGAGCCTCAAGATCGCCGGCGAAATTTGCATCTATACAAATACAAACATCAAAACTTATGTTTTAGAATAAGAGAAAAAATGAACTTAACACCAAGAGAAATTGTTAAATTTTTAGATGACTATGTGATCGGTCAAAAGGACGCCAAGAAGATCATAGCGATCGCACTTCGCAACAGATATCGCCGTATGAAGCTTGAAAAGAGCTTGCAAGATGACATCATGCCAAAAAATATCTTGATGATCGGCTCAACTGGCGTAGGTAAAACTGAGATCGCAAGGCGTCTTTCAAAGATGATGGGACTACCATTTATCAAGGTCGAGGCTAGCAAATATACTGAGGTTGGCTTTGTTGGTCGCGATGTTGAGAGCATGGTAAGAGACCTTGCTATGGCCTCATATAATCTCGTAAAAAATGAGCAAAGCGAGAAAAACCAAGACAAAATCAACGCCTACATCGAAGAAAAGATCGTCTCAAAACTACTTCCGCCACTTCCAAAAGGTGCAAGTGAAGAGAAGCAAGCAGAGTACGCAAAGAGCTATGAAAAAATGCTAAATAGGCTAAGAAATGGCGAGCTTGACGAGCTAAGCATCGAGATCGAGGTACAGCAAAATCCGCTTGAAGCTGGCTCAAACGTACCACCTGATATGGCGCAGATGCAAGAGAGCTTTATAAAGATAATTGGCATCGGCGGTAAAAATATCAAAAAAGAGATGAAGGTAAAAGATGCCAAAAAAGCCCTTCAAAGCGAAGCAAATGATAAAATTTTAGACCTTGAGAGCATAAAAACTGAGGCTTTAAGAAGAGCTGAAAACGAAGGTATCATCTTTATAGACGAGATCGACAAAGTAGCCGTTGGCTCAGGTAGCTCAAATAGACAAGATCCTAGTAAAGAAGGCGTACAAAGAGACTTATTGCCTATTGTTGAGGGTTCAAATGTAAATACTAAATTTGGAAATTTAAAGACAGATCATATTTTATTTATCGCAGCTGGCGCCTTTCATATAAGCAAGCCAAGCGATCTAATCCCTGAGCTTCAAGGCCGTTTTCCACTAAGAGTAGAGCTTGATAGCCTTGATGAGGATGCGCTTTATCAAATTTTAACTCAGCCAAAAAATTCGCTTTTAAAACAATATATCGCCCTACTTTCAACCGAAAATGTCGAGCTAGAATTTGACGATGAAGCAATAAAAGAGATAGCCAGGATCGCCCACGCCGCAAATGAAAAGATGGAAGACATCGGTGCTAGACGCCTTCATACGGTGATCGAGCGCGTGATAGAAGATATTAGCTTTGAGGCTAGCGAAAAGAGTGGCGAAAAGATAAACGTGACAAAAGAGCTCGTAAAAGAGCGCCTAAAAGACGTGGTTGAGGATCAAGACCTAGCGAGGTATATACTTTGAAATCAGGCTTTGTTAGCATCATAGGACGCACAAATGCTGGCAAAAGCTCGTTTTTAAATGCCTTATTAAACGAAAAAATCGCCATTGTCTCGCACAAGCAAAACGCAACTCGCAGAAAGATAAATGGCATCGTAATGAACGGTGAAGATCAGATCATCTTCACCGACACGCCAGGACTTCACGAGAGCAACAAGGCGATAAATCAACTACTAATTAGCCAAGCAATAAAATCGATGGGAGACTGCGATCTAATCGTATTTTTAGCGCCTATCCATGATGATACAAGTGACTATGAGAAATTTCTAACTCTAAATCCTGAAAAACCACACATCTTAGTGCTAACAAAAGTCGATGAGAGCTCAAATGCAAAGGTGCTTGAAAAGATCACCCAGTATCAAAAATTTCAAGATAAATTTGCAGCTTTGCTTACTTTTAGCACCAAGCAGCCTACCTACAAAAAGCCGCTTCTTGATGAAATTTGCAAGCTTTTGCCAGAGCATGAGTATTTTTACGATCCAGAATTTCTCACTCCGACAAATGAAAAAGAAATTTTTAGAGAATTTATACTTGAAGCGATCTATGAAAATTTAAGCGATGAGATACCTTATCTTAGTGACGCTATCATAAAAAGTGTCAAAGAAAAACCTGGTATCACTGAAATTTTTGCAAGCATCATCACTGAGCGTGAAATCCATAAAAGTATGATCGTCGGTAAGAATGGTGAAACGATAAAACGAATAGGAATTTTTGCAAGAAAGTTAATACAAAATTTAACCGGATCAAAGGTCTTTTTAAAACTCGATGTAGTCGTTAAGAAAGGCTGGAGTAAAGAAGAAAAGAGCCTTAATAAAATAATTGGATATTGATTTTTTATTGTAAAAATATTAAAATACAGCCCAATTAGAGCATTATGAGGTAAATTTTTATGTTAAAGCTTAGAAAAATTAACGATAATCCAATCGTTACGCTAGATCCTTATGAATATGAAGGTTTTAGATTTACTAATAGCAATGTCGATACGCTAAGTCTGTCAAAGAATATTCTAAAG
>NZ_CABPVS010000005.1:160407-166078 GCF_902460845.1 Campylobacter concisus
TTTCTAATAGCAATGTCGATACGCTAAGTCTTTCAAAGAATATTCTAAAGCGAGACTTCTTTATATCTTATATCGAGTACAAAGATATAATAACAGCTACCATAAATATCTCAAGAACAATAGATGATGAGGATATTGAGAACAATATCTCAATAAAAATTTACGAAGAGCTCTCTCTTGATCCTGCAATTGACTATAAAATAGTTTATTTTGAAAGCAATGTTGAAAAAGAAGATAGAATTTTTAATGTTTTTATTGCTACAAATGAAACGATAAATAAAATTTTTAAAAATATTTCTAAAAGAGTACCTTTTATAGATTATGTCGTTGTAGAGCCACTTTTATATAGTGCTATATATAAAAAAGGTTTACTTCCTAGCACTCAGAGTGATTGTTTTTTGACATTTAGGGCCGATGAAGCATTTATAAGCATTTATGTAAATGGAGAATACCTTACATCAAGAGGTTTAAGATACACACTAAATTATCTAAAAGATAAATTTATAGAGCAAAGCGGCGAAAGAGTAAGCCTAGAAGGCTTTTTAGACATTCTAAAGACAAGAGGACTTTTAGATAGCAATGAAGAAGGCTTTAGCTACGATCTAAATACTGTTTTTGAGGACTATATATTTTACGTAAATGACACGATAAATGTTGTTAATAGAATTTACAGCATAAATATAAAAAATATCTATATTGACTGCGACTATAAAATAGAGCGTTTTGAAAAATTTATCAATACAAAGCTCGGCACAAATGCTACGAAATTAAATACAAGCACTGTAATAAATTCTAAAAATTTAGCCATTAGTGAACGATATAACATGATGGCTTTGTATGCAAATTTTTATAAAAAAGAGGCCTTTAATGCCGATTTTAACTTCTCAAATTTGCTTAGGCCTGATCCGTTCACAAAAAGAAAAAGTGGTAAATTTATACTGACATGTGCTGCTGCTTTTTGCCTAAGCATGTCCTATCCACTTTATAATTATATAGCTGGCAGTATTTTAGAAACAGATTCGCAAAGGCTGAGCGATGAGCTTGATGTACTTAATGCACAAGCAGCACAAATAAGAAGTACTCTTGAAAGACTAAAAAAAGAGCAAAATGATATAAAAGGATTGACTGACAAAGAGGAAGAGAAGTTAAATTTTAGAAAAGGATTACTTCAAGAAATTGAAAATAAAAAAGATCATTACGTAATGAAAGGTTTAAATCTTTTTGAAATTACCGATATGATAAATAACAATAGCATTTTTATAACAAATATTAAAAACAACGATAAAAATTTAACAGTAACAGTTGTTAGTGATAATGAAAAAAGGATTACGCAGCTAATAAAAGATATTAGCAAGATGCCTAAATATTCAGTAAATACAAAAAAAATTATAGAAGATAGGCAAAACAACGCGTATGAAAGCAATATAAGTATAGAGATTAGACAATGAGACAAGATGTTTTAAGTAAAATAGATAAGTATTTTGATGCAAAAAAGCAAAGCGAAACAAATATAATTTTTTTGGGTTCAGCTTTAATTATTATTTATATTGTTTATATGCTTTGCTTTGATCCGTCGCAAGATTTTTATGATGAAAGACTTAATACGCATACTAAAATTAGCAATGATCTTTCAAGAACAAGAGATTATTTAAGATCGACTAGCTCACCTAGTGGGGATAAAAATTTTAAAATAAATGAAGAGACCAAAATACTTGAAACGCTTAAAGGCAAATATTCTAGCGTTTTAAAATTTAATGCCCATTTTGACTCAAAGCTAAAAGAACTATCGTTTTTATTATTTAACGATCAAAATTGGGCAAATTTTTTAGACAACATCGTATCTTTAGCAAAGCAAAATAATATAAAAATTTTAGAGTTAAAAAGTGATATAAAAGAGCCAAATTTCCAAAAGATTGAGCAAATTTTAAATATTGACTTAACATTTTTGGGAGGATTTAAAGATATGCTTTCATATATAAATGGTCTTGAAGAATCAAAGCTAGTAGTGGATCTTCATAAAATGGATGTAAATTCTACCCAAAAAGAGCTTGGCGCTAAGATCTCAATATCTGTTTGGGGGATGAAATACTAATGAAAGTAAAAATTTTATTGGCTTTTTTATTTTTAAATATTGCTTTTGCTAATCAGCTTCAAGAGGAAATGGACTCTTATGATAAAATTTTTGAAAAAATAAAGGAAAAAAGAAGCGGTCTTAGCGATATTGAGCTTTCTAGTATAAAAAATCCTTTTAAACAAGAACCTATCAAGACGGTAACAGATCAAAATTTATCAATTATCACTCAGGCTTCAAAAGGGCTTAGTTTAAAAGCAATTTTATTAAACAAAGCAAATATTGATTCCAAGTGGTATGCTGTCGGTGATATTGTTGATGGTTACAAAATAACCAACATTACTAAAAATAGTGTTTTTTTAGTAAAAGGCGATGAGAAACAAGAGCTAATTCTAAAAAATGGAAGTAAAAATGTTGAGATTAAAATTAAATAAAATATTAATAATAGGTGCACTTATTTGCTTGAATATGAATTATGCTAGTGCTAATGAGAGTAGTTGTTTAAGCAAGAATTTTAATATGAAAATTTCAGATGACGTTGCGCTAGTAGATGTGTTAAATCAGCTTTCAGAGATGTGTAACTTTAGTATTGTTGCAAAGGATACTTATAGCAAAACGGAGCTAAAAGATAAAGTTTTTGGCGTTAATATCAGAAATATGAGTCTTATTGAAGTTTTTGACCTACTTTTAAGTGAGAAAAATTTAAGCTACGAGTTTTCAAATAATGTATTAAAAATTTCATCTTTAAAAACTCAAATTTTTAAACTAGATTATATAACTTCTATTAGAGAAGGAACTGCTGTCACCCAAGCTTCAGTGGATGCCACTCCATCTGAAATTTCTAGTGGTTCAAGTAGTAGTGATAATTCCCAAGATGATAGTTCTCAAGGCTCAAGCAACCTTATAAAAACTACCGAAAGGTTTGACTTTTGGGAAAAACTAGATGCTGAGCTTAAAGCTATTTTAAATAATAGTAGCGAACATATCACAGCACCTGATCCTATCATAAATCAAAATGCAGGTCTTATCACTGTTACAGCCACCCCTTCTCAACTTAAGCGAGTCGAAAAATATATAGATGAAATGCAAAAAAGACTAAAAAAACAAGTAATTATTGATGTTTCTATTATTTCAGTTGAGTTAAATAATGAATACAAACAAGGCGTTGACTGGAGTAAATTTGAACTTGGGTTTAATACATACATTGGTAATTCAAGAAATAATCCTAGCTCAAGTGCTACTTGGACAAATAAAGGCAATAGCCTAAGTGATGGATTTGGACGTACATTAAATATCGCAGCTAATTTAAATTTTAGCCTTGATGGAATGATAAATTTTCTTGAAACAAATGGAAAGACAAAGGTTATATCAAGTCCAAAAGTAACAACACTTAATAATCAGCAAGCGCTAATCTCAGTTGGTGATAATATAAACTACCGTGTTCAACAAAAAACTGACAATGGAAACAGCAATAGTGATAGGCTAACAACTACTTATAAACAATACTCTGTTTTTATAGGTATATTATTAAATTTATTACCAGAAGTTTCTGATAATAATAAAATCATGCTTAGAATCAATCCATCACTTAGTAACTTTAAATACGCAGAAGACGACACAAGACAAAATGCGTTAAGAGAGATTGCTCCAGATACGGTACAAAAGAAGCTTTCAACTGTTGTTCAAGTTGATAGCGGTGATACTATTATTCTTGGTGGATTAATAGGTCAGACAAAGGGTAAAAATAATACTTCTGTACCTCTTCTTTCTGATATCCCACTTATAGGTGGCGTCTTTAAAAGTACAAGAGACAATATAAAAACAACAGAGCTTATCTTTGTCATCACTCCTCATGTAGTTGATTTTGACAAAAAAAAGCCACTTAATCAATCATTAAAAGACTTAGGTTTTTCTAAAACGATCTATGAATAACAAGAATATTTATACGGATATAAAAGATATCTTTATCAACGAAGACGAAGTAGCTGATTTTGTTAATCTAGATAACTCGATCACTTGTTACAATAAGATCGTCTCAGCTCTAAAAAAGCCATTAAAACTTATACTTTTTTATGGCAAGCCTGGTAGTGGAAAGACCTTTTTGCTAAACAAGATAGCCTCTGATCTTCAAAAGGATAAAAAATTAATTTTTTTCCCACATCCTTTTTTTAGCGAGGCTACATTTATAGAAGCTCTTTGTGAAGATATATACGGAAATAAGCTTGATAATATAAATAATTTTGAAAGTTTTGTTGCACACTACTCAAAAGAATTTAAAAATAAAGATGAAATTTTACAAAACCAAATAGTTGTCATCTTGGATGAAGCACAACTTTATCCTACTGAATTGATCGAAAAAATAAGGCTAATGGCCGATACAAGATTATTTAAATTTCTATTTACGATTCATAACACTGAAAATGAAGATGTGTTAGCAAAGGACTATTTTCAAACTAGAATTTGGGAAAGTATAGAGCTCGGAAGTGCTAACACGAATGAAATCATAGTTTATTTGCAAAGAAAAATAGGACAAAAGGGCTACGATAAATACCTAAATTTTCAGAAAAAAGACTATGACAAGGCCTATGAGCTTTGTTGCGGAAATCTACGCACACTAAATAAAATTATGTATAAATTTTATGAAATTTGTGAATATTACGAACAAAATCAGCCATCAAAATTAAGTAGCGAGGATGCAAATATTAAAATTTTGACAATGTCTGCACTTGATACAGGAATAATTCATGCTTGAATTACAAGAAATTCAAAGGCTAGAAAAGCTCTATGAAGAGTACGAAAAAAAGAATAAAAATAGTCTTTTAAAATTGTTATCACATAAAAAGCTAGGTCTTTTAATAATTACAACCTTGCTAATTGCTTTTATCTTTGGTACTTTTTTATTTTTCTCAAATACCAAAAACAAAAAAGAGACAACCAATACTCCAGCTTTAGTTGAGAAAAATTTGACAATACAAACAGATATAAAAGAAAAAAACATAACCTTTGCTGAAACTAATGTCAGCAAAAATATTTTAGAAGATGGTAAACAAAAAAGTGAGCAGGCAAAAGAGAGGTTTGAATCAGATAAAAAACAAGATGAGCTCGCTGAGAAAATAGCCAAAAAGCTAGAACAATCCATAAAGCTAAATGAAGATAATAAAGAGCAGGCATCAGATAAAAAACAAAGAAGTGGTGGCGGTTGGCTAAAACTAAATTTACCAACTGAAAATGAAAATATACAAAATGAACAGCCTCTACCAAATGAAGAGATAATAGAATTAGAACCAAAGACAAAGCCAAAAATTGATATTCAAATTTCAAGCGAAAACAATGAAATATCTATGCTAAAAGAAAATTTTAATAAAAGCAAAAATCCAGAAATCGCCCTTAAAATAGCAAGAAAATGCTATCAAGATAAAAGATATATCGACACTATAAAATGGGCACTATCGGCGAATAATTTAGATAGTAGCATTGAGGAGTCTTGGGTCATGTTTGCTAAGGCAAAATATATGCTAAAACAAAAAGATGACGCATTGCGTGCATTAGAAGAATATAATAAAAATAAAAATAAGCCCGAGATAAATGAGCTAATAAATA
>NZ_CABPVS010000005.1:166156-172698 GCF_902460845.1 Campylobacter concisus
TTGTGAAATTTTTGCTTGTTATATTTTTATCATTAAATGCCTTTGCACTTGGAACGGCTGATATCAAAAGTTATTTTGAAAAGGCTGAATATCCTAAAATTTGTAATCAAAAAATACAAGATCTTTTAAAAGATTCACAAAATGAAGAATTTCTTAATATCTTTGGTATATCTTGCTTAAAAACAAATGATATAGATAGGCTCGCTCTTCCGGCAGGCAAGCTATCAAAAACACAAAGTTCAAGAGAGAATGCAGCATATTTTGCAGATATATTGCTTAAAAAAAAGCTATTGCTTCATGCTATCTTGGATGGGGCTGATATAAGCTATATTAGGCTTCCAAAGAGCGATTACATTCTTTCATTTATATTTGATAAATTTGTCAAAAAAGAATACGTTGAGGAGCTTGGCGTATTTATTTTTGAAGAGCCAAATTCAGATACAAGATATGAGCTTAGTGCAATAGTTGGCACAAATTTTGCAAAAATGATTTTAAAAATTTTTAAAAATGACGATCTTACTTCGCAGATTGAGTATAGATAAAGAGAAGAGATGAATAATTTAGAAAATTTAACGCTAAAAACATTAGAGCAACTTAATAAACTAAATGATGAGCAAATTTTAAAGATTATAGAGATAAAAAAAATAAACGAAAAAAGTCTTTTGGCTATTTTGCTTGAAGAAAATATGCTAGAAGAAGAGATTTTTTTTGAAATTCTATCTGATATTTATAGAAGAGGACACACTGACATTGATGAAATTTCAACTAACCTTCAGATAGATCAAAAGCGCTTTATTCAATATGTATGTGATAAATTTAAAATCACATTTTTTGATCTTGATGATATAGATATCGACTACCGTATCAGTGAAAAACTAAGCACCTCGCAGCTAAAATCATATAACGCCATACCCGTAAAAGAAGACGAGATAAGCGTTTATGTTGCTTTTAAAAATCCTTTTGATGTGATCATTCAAGATAAAGTTCAAAATTTATTTAACAGAAAGCTATTAAAAGTAGCTTGCGCAGATCCAGCCCAGATAGAAAAATATATAAACAAAATAGCTCTTAATGAAAGCATAAAGGACGTTATTACAGAGATTAGAAAAGAGCTTTCAAGCTCTAGCAGCCAAGGGCAAAGTACAGAAAGCTCTGGAATTTTAAAGCTAATTGAGATAATTTTAAAAACATCTATTCAAAGCAGAGCGAGCGATATTCACATCGAGCCAACCGAGACAAACTGCATCGTAAGAAGCAGGATAGATGGCATGCTAAGCGAGACATTTATATTTGATAAAGATATCTATCCGCCGATGGTAAGCCGAATGAAGCTACTTTCAAATATGGATATCGCAGAGCGCCGTCGCCCACAAGATGGTAGATTTTCAGCTCAAATTTTAGATAAAGAGTACGATTTTCGTATCTCTACGCTACCTATCTTAAATGGCGAAAGCATAGTTTTAAGAATTTTAGACAAATCAAAAGTTATCATAAACATTGAAGACCTTGGTATGCATCCAGATAACTTTGCTAAGTTTAAAAAAAGCATGAAAGCGCCTTACGGTATCATCCTAGTTACTGGTCCGACAGGATCAGGAAAAACGACTACACTTTACGGTGCATTAAATGATATAAAAAGTGTAAAAACTAAGATTATTACCGTTGAAGATCCGGTCGAGTATCAGCTAAATATGATCCAACAAGTACATGTCAATGAGAAGGCTGGGCTTACTTTTATCTCGGCTCTTCGCTCTATTTTAAGGCAAGATCCAGACATTATTATGATAGGTGAGATCAGAGATCAAGAGACGCTTAGAATCGCGATTCAAGCAGCGCTAACTGGTCACTTAGTTTTTTCAACACTTCATACAAACGACGCTATTAGCGCTTTACCTCGTATGGTTGATATGGGTATTGAGCCATATCTAGTAAGTGGTGCACTAGTTTGCATCGAGGCTCAAAGGCTTGTAAGAAAGCTTTGTCCGTATTGCAAACAAAAAGTCACGCTATCTCAAAAAGCTCTTGATGAGATTAAGAAATTTCTTCCTGAAGATTATCAGTTTTATAAAAGCGTAGGTTGCCAACACTGCTCACAAACCGGATATCTAGGGCGTGAAATGATAAGTGAAATATTGTCTATCAGCGATCATATAGCAAGTATCGTAGCAAATAACGCTTCAAAAGAAGAGCTTAAAAAGGCCGCCTATGACGAAGGCTTTATAGATATGTTCCATGATGGCGTTATACGCGCAGCAAATGGTGTAACAACAATCGAAGAAGTATATAGAGTTGCCAAGATATGAAATTCTACGAAATAGAATATATAAAAGATGGCAAACGCCAAAAGATGAGCCTAAAGGCCAATAGCAAAAATGATGTAAAAAATCGTGCAAATATTCAAGGCATGATAGTAAAGATCAAAGAAACTCAGGTCTCAAGTATTAACAATGACTTTTTGGATTTACAAGAAAAATTTAACAAAATTTTTTCTTCTTCAAAAGTAAAAATTCCAGCTCTAGTCGCTACCATAAGGCAACTTAGCGTTATGACTAATGCTGGCATATCAATACATGATGGCATAAAAGAGACAGCAAATGCCACCGAGGATAAAAGGCTAAAAACAATATTTCAAACACTAGATGAAGACCTAAATCAAGGTGCAAGTTTAACTCAAAGTATAGAAAATTTTCAAGAAGAGCTAGGCGATGTCACTGTCGCCATGGTAAGGCTTGGAGAGAGCACTGGTAATATGGCCGATGCATTATCAAAGCTAGCTTCTATCTTGCAAGAAGTCTGGGATAACCAACAAAAATTTAAAAAAGCCATAAGGTATCCAATAACCGTAATATGCTCTATAATTTTGGCTTTTATCGTGCTCATGACATCAGTTGTTCCACAATTTCGAGAAATTTTTAGCCAGCTTAATGCCGATCTACCACTTCCTACTAAAATTTTACTAAACATTGAATACATAATGAGCAATTACGGCATATACATAATAGTTGTTCTTGTCGCATTTGCTTTTTTGCTTAAAAGGCAATATTCAAATGATGAAAATTTTAGGGATAAGGTCGATAAATACCTACTAAAAGTCTATCTTGTGGGCAAAATAATATTTTTTGCAAATATGAGTAGATTTAATCTAATCTTTACAGAGCTTGTTCGCGCAGGACTTCCTATCGCTGACGCGCTAGATACTGCCGTTGTAACTGTTTCAAATCAAGACATAAGAAATAAGCTAACTGCTGTAAAAGTACTGGTTGGCCGTGGCATAAGCTTAACCGAGGCCTTTAGGCAAACTGGGCTTTATGAGGGTATGCTTATACAAATGATAGGTGCTGGCGAACAAAGTGGTAGCTTAGATGACATGACACAAAAAGTTACTGATTATTATAGAGTGAAATTTAATGATATTATTGATAATATTTCAAACTATATTGAGCCGATACTACTAATATTTATCGCAGCTATGGTGCTTTTGCTCGCCCTTGGTATATTTATGCCAATGTGGGATATGGCAAAAGCTGTTAAAAATTAAATCTATATTTAAAGGAGTAAAATGTCTATAGAAAAAGAATATGGCGTTGATGAGAACGCATTTTTAGTTTCAAAAACAGATACAAAAGGAAGGATTACTTATTGCAACGAGCCTTTTTTAAATATCGTAGGAGTAAAACAAGGCGATCTCTTGGGAAAACCGCACAATATAATAAGGCACACTGATATGCCAAGAGTTATTTTCAAGCTACTTTGGGAACGCATACAAAATAAAGAGGAAATTTTTGCCTTTATTAAAAATAAAACTCTCAATGGTGGATTTTACTGGGTATTTGGCAATATCACAGCCTCGCTTGATCAGCAAGATAATATCGTTGGATACTATTCTGTTAGACGTAAGCCAAATGCAAAAGCAATAGAGATCATAAAACCACTTTATGCAAAATTACTTGAGCTAGAACGAGATGGCGGTATTGAAGCATCTAAAAAATATTTATTAAAATTTTTGGAAGAAAAATCAACAAGCTATGATGAATTTATAAACAACTTGCAAAGGTTCTAGATATGTTTAAGAAAAAATCAAATGCAATAAATGAGATTTTAAGTGTTGTCAAATCGGCAAGCAATGGCATACTAGAGCCTCGCATTGTAAATGTTGGAGAAAAGGACGAGATGTATGAAGTCGCCCTTGGCATAAATGATTTGCTAGATCAAGTTGAGGCGCTTCAACGTGAAATTTCAACCTCAGTCCAAGCTGCACAAAACTCAAAAACATATAGAAATATATTTGTAGAAGGGTTTAGGGGTTTATTTAAACGAAATGCCATATCTATGAGCAAGGGTGTCACAGGTATAAAAGACGGCCAAAAAAGCAAGGTTAGAGGTCTTCTATCAAGCGAGCTTGACAAACTTGGAAACGGTATAAATGGTATAAATTATGTAAGAGATGATCTAAATGAAAGTATCAAAAATTTAAGCCAAACAGCAACAGATGCTAGACAAACTGCACAAATAGCAAGAGAAAATATGTCAAACATCGTCGAACTTAGTCAAAACATGGGAGAGCTTGATGGTCTAGTACAAAGCTGCTCAAATGCTACTGGTATGCTAAGCACTAGGGCTTCTGAAATAAGCTCTGTTTTAAATTTAATAAAAGATATTGCCGATCAGACAAATCTGCTTGCTCTTAATGCCGCCATTGAAGCTGCTCGTGCAGGAGAGCACGGACGTGGTTTTGCGGTAGTTGCTGATGAGGTAAGAAAGCTAGCCGAAAATACACAAAAAGCCGCAAGCGATATAGAGGTCAATATAAAAACACTTCAGCAAGAGGTAAATGATATCGATGAAAATTCTAAAAAAATCGATGAAATTTCTAAGCTAACGACACAAAATGTAGAAAATTTCAAAAAGGTATTGAGCGAGTTTAATGCGAACGCACAAAATACTGCTCAAACATCAAAATATGTCGAAAATAAAACCTTTGCTATAATCGCAAAAATTTCGCAAATCGCTTACAAAACTAAAGTGTACTCTGATCTTATAAACGAACAAGGATACAGTGAGGAAATACGTAATTTAGCGCAAAGTCTACTAGATTGGTATGAGAACGAGAGTATAAGCGAACACAAGCAAAACAAAAATTTTGATAAGTCAAAAGAGCTTACATCGTCGCTAAATAATGAAATCAAACTCTTGCTCGAGAAGTCAGCCTCTGGCTACAACGAACAAAATTTGAATTATTTTGTTGATAAATCTAAGAAAATAGAAGATCTAAGCGAGCAAATTTTTACTTCATATAACGAAATTTTTAAAGATAAAAAATAAAGCAATAAATTATCTTTGATGTTTTTTGGGGTGGTCAAAAAATAACGCTTTTGCACCACCCTCTTTTAACTCACTAAATTTACATCCAAACTCAACGCAAAATATTCCAGAAGTTGGGATATTATCTATTGACGAATCGCTTAAATACTCGCAAATTTCGGTTATGCTTGGGTTGTGTGTGATGATAAAAATATCATCCAAACTCTCATCTATATTTTTGACAAATTTTAAAAGATCTTCAAAACTTATATCATAGAGCTCATCTATAAGACTGGTCTCTTCTTTAAATTTTAAAGTTTTGGCGATGATCTTTGCCGTTTGTTCGCACCTTTTAGCGCTGCTTGAAAAGATAGCCCCTGGCATCACATCATACATTTTTAGTCTATTTGCCATAAATTTAGCGTCTTCTTTGCCTTTTTGACTAAGCTCCCTTAAAGCATCTTTAGCTCCGTCTTTATTCTCATCAACCGCTTTTGAATGTCTTATGAAATAAATTTTACTCACTATCTCTCCTTTGAGAAATTCTTTATCAAGCAAAGCTCTTCTTTGCTAAATCCAGCTTTTAAGCGATCTTGCTCATTGATCTCTCTAACATTTTTAAATGAATTTGGATACAAACTTAAGATAATGTCAAAGTAGCTATTTTCATCAATGCCCTCTTTTTTGCAGGCAAATTTAAACCACTTATCACCCTTATAAACATGAGAGACTTCCTCTTTTAAGATAACTTTTAGGCACTCAATGAGCTCTTCATTTCCGCCCTCACCTTCGAGCCTTTTTATAATATGAGCGTTTGCATCAAGTCCATTTGCCTCCATATATCTTGGCAGTAGCGCCATACGGCTAGTTAGACTACTTGAAGTCTTTTGAAGTGCGATAAAAAGCCCATCATGCACACTTAGCTCGCCGTATCTACCGCATTGTTTTAAGAGCAAATTTTCTATCATACAAAAGTGTCTGATCTCATCTTCAGCTACTTCTAGCCAGTCTTCATAAAATTCTCTTGGCAAATTTCTAAATCTATAACAAGCATCAAGCGCGATGTCAATAGCACTAAATTCAATATGAGCTACCGAATGGATAAAATTTAAATTTTTATCCTTTGGCTTTACTTTTTTGTTTAGCTCTTTCATGCTAACTACTTCACAAAATTTTGCATAGCTAGGCGCTATTAGCTCGTTTGGTTTAGAGCTTTCGTAAAAATTTATATTAAAATCTCG
>NZ_CABPVS010000005.1:173280-264763 GCF_902460845.1 Campylobacter concisus
GTATTTACGAGTGTAAATTTATATAAATAATGCTTAAAATTTGAGCCTAGTATTTGTTTTAAAAGATTTTTAGTAAAAATTTCTGATTTATTTTGCTTTGCCATATCCAGCAAATCTATTTGCTGCCAAGCAACTTGAGTTTGAACACCTTACAAGGTAGCTATTTATCTCTTGATTTCCTTTTAGATGCACATTTTTTTGTTTTAGATTCATATAGCTATGAATTATCTTTCCGCCAGAATTATGTATAAATTTTACTGTCTCATCGCCAAGCACAGCCGTAACTATGCCAACATGAGTAATATTTTTCTTATCTTTATTTTTCTGAACACCCTTGCCAAGAGTATTTGAGAAAAATATAAGATCGCCTATTTTTGGATTTTTATGAGTAATTAAATTTTTACTTTCATAAAAATTATAGATCGCTTTTGACTTTCTGCCGCCATTATCGTAGTAGCGATTTATTGTCTTTTCATCAAAATACATATTTTGATACTTTGCATTTACGATAGAAACAAATCCTGAGCAATCACCACCAGCTCTTGTATTTAGGTATTTTTTAAAAAAAGAACCAAATTTTTTATCTTCTCTATCATTATCTTCATCTATGATTTCACCAATCATTTGCTCACTAAAATCAACACTTGAAGTTACGGTTTGATTTGTTTCATTTTGCGGAGTTGTCGGTTGATTAGAGTTAAAAGAACAACCTGTAAAAAATA
This sequence comes from Campylobacter concisus, assembly GCF_902460845.1. Lineage (NCBI taxonomy): Bacteria > Pseudomonadati > Campylobacterota > Epsilonproteobacteria > Campylobacterales > Campylobacteraceae > Campylobacter > Campylobacter concisus. Next base: position 174,003 of record NZ_CABPVS010000005.1, read on the forward strand.
TAATGCTAAATATAAAAAAGATTTTTTTATTTATTGAATTTGACATATTTATATCCAAAATTTTAGTGTTTGCAATTTTAACTTTTAAACGTAAATGAACCGGAAATAGTGCTTTGCTTTCTTTATTCTAAGTTAAAAAGCAATATAATATCGACAAAAAACATATTTTCTTAAGGCAAAAAATAATGATGCACTATTTAAAGATAAAAGGAAATGCCAAACTAAGTGGCGAAGTAAAAATAAGCGGTGCTAAAAATGCTGCTCTACCGATCATCGCCCTAACCTTACTTGCAAAAAAAAGTGTAAATTTAACAAATATCCCAAATGTCGCTGATATAAAAACGCTTTGCCAACTGCTAACTAATCTAGGAGCAAAGTGCGAATTTAAAGATAAAAATTCACTAAGCATAGACACAAGCAGTGTAAGCTCGACGACTGCAAATTATGATATCGTTAGAAAGATGCGCGCTTCTATCTTAACGCTTGGACCGCTTCTTGCACGCTTTGGCCACTGCGAAGTGAGCCTACCTGGAGGATGTGCGATCGGACAAAGACCTATTGATCTGCATCTAAATGCACTTGAAAAAATGGGAGCAAATATCGAAATAAAGCAAGGCTACGTCGTAGCAACAGCACCAAATGGCCTAAAAGGCGCAAAGATCGTTTTTGATAAGATCACCGTAACTGGCAGCGAAAATATCATCATGGCTGCAGCTCTAGCGCACGGTACGACAGAGCTTTTTAACGTAGCGCTTGAGCCTGAAGTGGTGCAAATTTGTGAAATTTTGGCTAAGAGTGGCGTTAAAATAGAAGGCATCGGCACAAGTGAACTAAAGATAACCGGAAGCGGTCAAAAATTACTTGAAATTTGCGATATTGAAGTCATCCCTGATAGGATCGAGGCTGGCACATACCTTTGTGCTGGAGCTATAACAAATAGCAAAATTTCGGTCACAAAGGCAAATGCAGCTCATATGACGGCTATTTTAAATAAATTTGAAGAGATGGGCTTTGGTATAGAGATAGATGGCGACAAGATCACGATATTGCCAGCAAAAGAGATAAAACCAGTGGAGATAAGGACCACTGAGTATCCGGGCTTTCCAACAGATATGCAAGCTCAATTTATGGCACTTTGCCTTGCAGCAAATGGCGTTAGCACGATAGATGAGAGACTTTTTGAAAACCGCTTTATGCATGTTAGCGAGCTTGCTAGAATGGGAGCGGATATTAAATTAAATGGACATATCGCAAGTGTTTATGCGCCAGCTAAGCTAAATGCAGCCGATGTAATGGCAACAGATCTTCGAGCTAGCTCAGCGCTGATACTAGCTGCTCTTATAGCAAATGGTGAAAGCTTGGTACATAGAATTTATCACCTTGATAGAGGATATGAAAATTTAGAAGAGAAATTTCAAGGTCTTGGTGCAAATATTATTAGGCTTGAGGAGTAAAAATGCTGCTAAATGACACATTAGATGCACTTAAATCTAAATTTAAACTAAAAACAGATAGTGAAATTTTACCTATCAGTATGGCTCTTGGTAAAACATTGGCAAATGATGTAGTGGCGGTAAAAGACCTACCATGTTTTGATAACTCTGCGCTTGATGGCTTTGCTGTAAAATTTGAAGATAAAGATAAGCCATATAAAATAGTTGCAAGTGCTTTTGCAGGTGATAAAGAGCAGCTAAGCATTGGCAAAAATGAGTGCGTTAAGATAATGACTGGTGCGAAGATGCCAAAGGGTGCTGACACAATCATAAAGATTGAAGATTGTGTTGTTGATGGAAATTTTATAAAAGCACCAATTAATCTTAAAAAAGGTGATGGATATCGCATTAAAGGCGAAGAGGTAAAGATTGGTGAAATTTTGCTAAAAAGTGGCGAGGTTTTAAACACTAGAGGTATAATGATGTTAGCAGCACAGGGCATAAGTTTTATAAATGTTAAAAAACAGCCTAGTGTTGGAATTTATTCAAGTGGAAATGAGATCATAGAGCCTTGGCAAAGAGCAAGCGAGGATGAAATTTACAATGCAAATGCCTTTGGCATCGCTGCACTTTTAAGCTCTATTGGACAAGATAGCTCATATCTTGGCATCATAAAAGATGAGCTAAGTGCTGTCAAACAGGCATTTTTAAACGCTGCAAACTACGACATAGTTATCTGCTCTGGTGGAGCAAGTGCTGGTGAGGCTGACTTTATGAAAATGGCTCTAAGCGAGCTTGGATACAATGAAATTTTTTCACATATTGATATAAGACCTGGCAAACCTTGCAAGGCTTATGAAAAAGATGGCAAACTTATTTTTGTCCTTCCTGGAAATCCAATGGCAGCTTATGTTTGCATGATGATGCTTGTTTTGCCTCTTTTAAAAGAGGATTGTTTTGTGATACAAAAAGCTACAAATGCACAAAATTTAAAGGTAAAATCAGGCAGGATCAATGCCATTTTTGGAAATATTGAAAATGATAAATTTATAGCAACAAATGGTGGAAAATACGGCTCTGGCATGATAGATCATATTTTAAAAAGTACTTTTATGTTTTTAACTAGCCAAGATCAAAGCGAAATTTTGCAAAATAGTGAAATTTCTCTTATAAAACTTCCATAAAATCTTGACAAATGAAAAACAATCTGATAGAATGCGGACTTCATTTTAACTGCGGGAATAGCTCAGGGGTAGAGCACAACCTTGCCAAGGTTGGGGTCGCGAGTTCGAATCTCGTTTCCCGCTCCATCTTTTTTATACTCTTTTTTTTATTTTCCACAAAACTTTTTGCAAATGAAGTCAACATCTATCCAATGTATTGCGTTGTAAATGATCAAATTTCACTTAGTATTTTTGGCTTTGAAGGCGAAGACAATGAAATTTTAAACCTAGAGGGCAAAAAAGCAGCCAAGATAGACAGCAAAAAACTCTATGAAATTCTAACAGCAAATTTTAAAACATATAAAGATAAAAACGGTGGAAGCGTTGCTTTTGTAAAAAACTGCTCTATTATGGATGAGATTCAAATGCAATTTTTAAGATCAATTAGCGATGAATATCCCGGTATCAGCATAAGTGATCTTAGCATCAGTCCACAAAATAAACTTCCAGCAAATTTTAAAGAACTTGTCCTAAAAAATATCTTTTTAGGTGATCAAAATAGTCAAAAAGGTACATTTAGAGCATCATTTGAGGATGTTGACCTGAGCCTAAAAAGTATCTATTTTAAATTTAGCTTTAACGCTAAGATGCCAGCCTTCATAGCGATAAATTCAATGAATACGAACCATATTTTAAGCCTGCTTGACTATCAGCCAACGATGATTGAGTTTGGCAAATGGCCAAAAGATGCACTTTCTAGCTCAAATAGCTTAGCTCTTATAACAAAAGTGCAGATAAAAAGCGGTGAAATTTTAACCAAGCGTCAGTTTAATGCCATAAGCTTAGTCAAAAAAGGTCAAATGCTAAATGCAGTTTTAAGCGAGGATGGCGTTAAGATAATAGCTGAAGTAAAGGCACTTGAGGATGGAAATTTAGGTGATATGATAAAGATAAGAACAAAAGATAATAAAATTTTACAGGCCACAGTTTCAGGTAAAGACGAGGCAGTGATAAGATGAAAAAGATAATATTTGCAGCCACTGGAGCAAGCGGGGCTAGACTCTTTTTAAAGCTTGTCAAGGCTGCCAAAGATAGTTGCGAGGCGCATGTCATAGTTAGTAAAAATGCCATGAAAGTCTTGGAGGCTGAGGAAAATTTGAGGCTAAATTTAGATGATCTTGGCGTGAAAATTTATGACGATCAAGACCTTAGCGCAGGCCCAGCTTCTGGCTCGTTTGGTGCTAATGCTATGATCATAGCACCCTGCTCTACTAATACTTTGGCAAAGATTGCAAACGGCATAAGTGACACGCTCATCACAAGGGCCGCAAGTGTCGCGCTAAAAGAGAGACAAGGGCTAGTTTTAGGCGTTAGAGAGATGCCATTTTCGGCAATCACCCTTTCTCAGATGCAGCTTCTCTCGTCTCTTGGAGTTACCATCGCACCGCCAGTTTTGGGCTACTACGCAGGTATAAAAAGCCTTCTTGATATGGAGAATTTCATCATCGGCAAGTGGCTTGATGCCTTGAAAATCGAAAATAATCTTTATAAAAGGTGGCAAATTTGAAAAAATCTTGCATCTATCCAGGTACATTTGATCCCATTACAAACGGCCATTTGGACGTTATCGTAAGAGCTACAAAAATTTTTGACAAAGTGATAGTCGCAGTCGCAAAAAGCGATAGCAAACAACCGATGTTTGCACATGAAAAGCGTATAGAAATGGCAAAGGAGGCAGTTTGCGAGCTAAAAAACGTAAGCGTTCTTGGCTTTGATAACTTACTTGTTGATTTTGCAAAATCGCACGGCATAAACACCGTCATTAGGGGCCTTCGCGCGGTTAGTGACTTTGAATACGAGTTACAAATCGGCTACGCAAACGCTGCACTTTGGGACGAATTTGAGACGGTCTATCTTATGCCAAGCTTGAATAACGCCTTCATCTCAAGCTCGATCGTCCGCTCAGTCTTACGCCACGATGGCGACGTGAGCAACCTAGTGCCGGCAAAAATTCTAAAAAATTTAAAGGCGTAAAATGTATGTTTTGTTTGAAGGCATTGACGGCGTTGGTAAGAGCACACAAATAGAAATTTTAGCCTCTAAATTTAGTGATGCCATCGTCACAAAAGAGCCAGGCGGCACGCAGCTTGGTAAAAATTTGCGAGAAATTTTACTAAACTCAAGTATAAAAATAGGCAAAAGGGCTGAAATTTTACTCTTTTTAGCTGACAGGGCTGAGCATTTTGAAAAGCTAGTCGCTCCAAATTTAAGTAGGCTCATTTTAAGTGATAGAGGCTTTATCTCTGGCATCGCCTACGCTTTGGCAAATGATGAAAGCTTAGATGAAAACGTGCTTTTAGAGCTTAATAAATTTGCGCTAAATGATAAATTTGCAGACAAGATAGTCTTTTTTGAAGCAAGCCATGAGCTAATAAGCTTGCGTCTAAAAGTAAGAGGCACAAGCGATAAGATCGAGGCTCGTGGGCTAGAGTATCTTTTGAAAGTGCAAAGTTTGATGAAGCAAATTCTTATCAAAAATGGCTTTGAAACGCTTTTTATAGACGCATCTAAAAGCATAGAGCTAATTTCAAAAGAGATAGAAAATTTTATAAATTTTAAGTAAAATCACAAAAAAATAAAAAGGATAATGCGATGATAACGGCACTTCGTGGCATGAAAGATATGCTTCCAGCTCGTGCAAAACTTTACGCACGGATAATCAAAACCTGCGAGGAAGTCGCAAAAAACTACGGATATGAGCAAATTTTAACCCCACACCTCGAGGAGACGGCGCTTTTTAAAAGAAGTGTCGGCGAGAGTAGCGACATCGTGGGCAAAGAGATGTATCAGTTTGAAGACAAAGGCGGCAACGACGTTTGCTTGCGTCCTGAGGGCACAGCTGGCGTGGTTAGAGCCTTTATCGAGGCAAAACTTGACAGGGCAAACGTGACAAAACGCTGCTTTTATCACGGCTCGATGTTTCGCTACGAGCGCCCACAAAAAGGCCGCTTAAGAGAGTTTCACCAGTTTGGCTGTGAGTGCTTTGGCGAGGGCAGTGTTTACGAGGATGCGAGTATTATCTTGATGGTGAGCGAAATTTTTAACAGACTAAATATCAAAACAACCCTAAAAATAAACTCGCTTGGCGACGAGAGCTCGATGAAGTCTTACAAAGAAAAGCTCGTTAAATTTTTAGATGAAAATGACGATAAAATTTGCGAAGACTGCAAAAGACGAAAGCTTTTAAATCCTATCCGCGTGCTTGACTGCAAGGTAGAGAGCTGCCAAGAAATTTATAAAAACGCCCCAGTTATCACTGATAGCTTAAGCGATGAGGCGCAGGCTGACTTTGCAAAACTGCAAGAAATTTTAACGGCAAATGGCGTTAAATTTGAGATAGACACTAAGCTCGTTCGAGGGCTAGACTACTACTGCAAGACGGCGTTTGAGTTTATCAGCAATGAGATCGGCTCACAAAGCGCGGTCGCAGGTGGTGGCAGATACGACAGGCTCGTTGAATATCTTGGCGGTAGAGCCAGCTACGGCGTTGGATTTGCGATGGGCGTTGAGAGGATAATGGAAATTTTAGGTGAAGCTGAGGATGAGCGAGCTGGAATTTATCTTTGTGCGCTTGATGCGACGAATTTAGACTTTGTCTATGCGCTTGGCTCAAAGCTTCGCAAAAAATATCAGGTTGAAATTTCATATGAAGCTAAAAAACTTCAAAAACATCTGCAAAATGCCGACTCTAAAAAGGCAAAAATTTTCCTTTGTGTGGGTGAAAATGAAATGAAAGAGAATAAAATTTGGTATAAAAATTTAGAAACCAAAGATGAAAAAACGATAAATTTAGATGAGCTTGAAAAGGAGCTGGGATGAATGATTTTGGACTTAGCATTTGGGGCAATTCAAATTTTGTTATAGAAGATGGCAAAGTCTGTATAAATGCAGCCAGCAAACCAGCGATCATAGACATCGTAAAAGAGATAAGAGACGACGGATATAGAGGGCCACTACTGCTTCGCTTTCCGCACCTTATCCAAAAACAGATCGAGCAGATCCACGCAAGCTTTGCAAAAGCAAAGAAAGAATTTGCCTACAAAGGCAGCTTTAATGCCGTTTTCCCACTTAAAGTAAATCAATATCCTGGCTTTGTAAAAAATTTAGTACGCCTTGGCAAGCCCTACAACTACGGCCTTGAAGCTGGCAGTAAGGCTGAGCTACTTTTAACAATGGCTTACAATAACGAAAAAGCTCCCATAACCGTAAATGGTTTTAAAGATAAAGAGATGATAAATATAGGCTTCATTGCCGCTGAAATGGGACACAACATTACGCTAACGATCGAGGGCTTAAACGAGCTTGAAGCGATAATCGCCATCGCAAAAGAGCGCTTCAAACCAAAACCAAAGATCGGACTTAGAGTAAGACTACACTCTACAGGATCGGGTCTTTGGGCAAAAAGTGGCGGCATACACTCTAAATTTGGCCTAACATCAACAGAGCTAATAGAAGCTGTAAAGATGCTAAAAAAAGCAAATTTACTTGAAAATTTCACAATGATACACTTTCACATCGGCTCTCAAATAAGCGAGATCCATCCGCTCAAAAAAGCACTCATCGAGGCTGGCAACATCTACGCTGAGCTTAGAAAAATGGGTGCCTCAAATTTAAAAGCTATAAATTTAGGCGGAGGTCTAGCGATCGAGTACTCGCAGTTTAAAGAAGAAAGCAGCAGAAACTATACTCTAAACGAATATGCAAACGACGTTGTTTATATGCTTAAAACTATAAGCGAGCAAAAAAAGGAGATCGAGCCAGATATTTTCATAGAGTCAGGTCGCTACATCGCCGCTTCTCACGCACTTTTAGTCGCCCCTGTGCTTGAGCTATTTTCTCAAGAATACACCGAAGAGAAGCTAAATTTAAAGAAAAATAATCCAAATTTGATAACCGAGCTAGTCGATCTTTATAAATCAATCAAGCCTTCAAACGCCCTAGAATACCTACACGACGCCATTCACCACACCGAGAGCATCCTCACACTTTTTGACCTAGGCTATGTCGATCTGCAAGATAGATCAAACGCAGAGGTGCTTTTAAGGCTCATTAGCAAAAAGGCTGTCGTGATGCTTGGCAACAAGAGCAACTCAAGCGATCTAACTAAAATTCAAAAAGAGGTCCAAGAGAGATACCTGCTAAATTTCTCAATCTTTCAAAGCTTGCCTGACTTTTGGGGGCTAAAGCAAAATTTCCCTATCATGCCACTTGATAGGCTTGATGAGCGCCCTACTTTGCCAGCTTCTATCTGGGACATCACCTGCGATAGCGACGGCGAGATCAGCTATGATGACGAGAAAAACCCACTGCTTTTGCACGACGTGGATGTAGAGAAGGAGGATTATTTCTTGGGATTTTTCCTGGTTGGCGCATATCAAGAGGTGATCGGTATGAAACACAACCTCTTTACCCACCCGACAGAGGCCACGATAGAGCTTTCAAGTGATGGATACAAGATCACAAATTTACTAGAGAGCCAGTCGATCCTTGATATTATGGAGGATATGGACTATGATATTTATGAGATCCAAGACACTCTAAACGAGCGCTTAGAAAAATCAGCTTTGATAAATGAGACGCAAAAGAAACAAATTTTGGGCGAACTTTATCTATTTTTAAATGATAATAGCTACTTAAAGACAATCAACTAAAAAGGAAAATAATGCAACTAGCAAACAGAATGCAAACGCTAAGCGAGTCTATCACAATAGCGATCAGCACAAAAGCTAAAGAGATGAAGGCTGCTGGCATAGACGTGATCTCGCTGTCAGCTGGTGAGCCTGACTTCATGACTCCAAAAAAGATAAGAGAAACTGTAAAAAACGCACTAGATAATGACAGCAAAAGTGGCAAATACACGCCAGTACCGGGCTTGCCAGAGGTTATAGAGGCTATTAGAGCAAAGCTAAAAAGAGATAATGGACTTGACTACAAAGCAAGCCAGATCGTCACAAACATCGGCGCAAAACACTCACTTTTTAACGTATTTCAAGCGCTTATCAACCCAGGCGATGAGGTCATCATCCCTTCTCCATACTGGGTGAGCTACCCTGAGATCGTTAAATTTTGTGGAGGCGTGCCTATCTTTATCGAGGCAAATGAGAGTACAAATTTTAAAATAACAGCCGAGCAGCTAAAAAAAGCGATCACACCAAAAACAAAAGTATTTTCGCTAAATCACCCGACAAATCCAACTGGGGCCGTATATACAAAAGAGGAGATCGCGGCATTTGGCGAGGTTTTAAAGGGCACTGACATCATCGTTACAAGTGATGAAATTTATGAAAAGGTGATCTACGGCAAAAAATTTCACGCAGTAGCCTCGGTGAGCGAGGATCTTTTTAAAAGAACGGTCACGATAAATGGACTAAGCAAGTGTGGCGCGATGCCTGGCTGGAGATTTGGCTATATCGCAAGCTCGATGGACTGGCTAATTGCTGGCATCAAAAAGCTTCAAAGCCAAAGCACAAGCAACATCAGTTCGATCGTACAAATAGGCGCTATCCCGTCGCTTCTAGGCGAAACCGACGACGATATCGAAAACATGAGAAAAGAGTACGAAAAAAGACGTGATGTGGCTGTAAAAATGATAAACGAGATCCCAGGACTAAGCGTTGTAGCACCTGATGGCGCATTTTATCTATTTGTAAAATGTAAAGATGTAGATAGCGACTCGCTTAGATTTTGTAAAAAGATGCTTGAAGAGGCGAACGTAGCGACGGTGCCAGGTGTGGGCTTTGGCATGGAGGGATACTTTAGAATTTCTTTTGCAACAGACATCGAGAGCATAAAAAAAGCGATCGAGAGGATCGCAAATTTTGTAAAAAGCTACAAAATTTAATGATCAAATTTAGAGTAAATGGCAAAATTTTCGAGCTTGAAAATGATATAAATGTTTATGAATTTTTAGCTAAAAATGGCTATGAGCTTAAATTTATAGCCCTTGAGCGAGACGGAGAAATTTTGCCAAAAAAGCTTTGGAGTGAGCGATTTATGAGCGAGGGCAAAGCTTATGAGATCGTCACTTTGGTTGGCGGTGGATGAGGAGAAAATGATAGAGATAATACTAAACGGCACAAAATTTAAGGTGCCAGCAAGAAGCCTTAGCGAGCTAAAAGAGCTTGCGCTTGGCGATAAAGAGAGTGAAATTTATAAATTTTTAGAGAAATTTAACGCGACAAAGCCAGACATTTTTATCGTTGATGGCTTTGCTATAAAAGAAGATAGTGAGCTAAAAGATGGCTCAAACATTGTCTTTATAAGGCGTGGCGTGATGCCTGAGCGTGAAATTTTACGCTCAATGATCGCTTCACGAAACAGTCCTGAGCTAAATTTAGCCCTAAGTAAGGCAGTTATTGGCGTGGCTGGACTTGGTGGCCTTGGCTCAAATATCGCCCTCAGCCTTGCAAGAGTTGGTGTAAAAAAGCTAGTACTTGCCGACTTTGACGTCGTTGAGCCAAGTAATCTAAACCGCCAGCAGTACTTCGTCCGCCACATCGGCATGCAAAAGACACAAGCGCTAAAAGAGCTAATAAATGACGTAAACCCCTTTGTCGAGGTCGAAACTCACGATATATTTTTAGATGAAAAAAACGTGGCAAGCGTCTTTGACGAGTGCGAAATTTTGTGCGAAGCTTTTGACAATGTCGCTGGCAAAGCGATGATACTAAACGAAGCTGGTGCTAGCCTAAAAGACAAAAAGATCATCGGCGCTTCTGGCATGGCCGGTCACTTTAGCTCAAATCTCATAAAAACCATAAAATTTGCTAAAAATGTCTACCTTTGCGGTGACCTCACAAATGAGGCAAAGATCGGTCAAGGGCTCATGGCGCCACGCGTTGCAGTCTGTGCAAACCACCAAGCAAATTTAGCCATTAGACTACTTATGGGTTTGGAGGCTTAAGTGCAAAATGATAGTTTGATCCTTGGCGGCAAGGAGTTTCAAAGCCGCTTTATCCTTGGCTCTGGCAAGTATTCGCACGAGCTCATCGACTCAGCCGTAAACGAAGCTGGGGCAGAAATTTTAACCCTTGCTCTTAGGCGCATAAACGAGAGCAAAGAGCGCAATATACTTGACTTTATCCCAAAGGATGTGACGCTTTTGCCAAACACAAGTGGCGCTAGAAACGCAAAAGAGGCCATTCGTATCGCCCAACTCGCACGTGAGCTTGGATGTGGCGAGCTTGTTAAGATAGAGATCATAACTGACTCTAAATTTCTCTTTCCAGACAACGCTGAAACGATAAAAGCCTGCGAAGCCTTGGCAAATGACGGCTTTGTGCCAATGCCATATATGTTTCCAGATCTAAATGCCGCAAGAGCGATGCTAAGCGCAGGAGCAAGCTGCATCATGCCTCTAGCTGCGCCCATTGGCTCAAACCAAGGGCTAGTTTTTAAAGATATTATTGAGATTTTGATAAATGAGCTTGATACACAGATCATCGTAGATGCAGGCATCGGCAGGCCATCACAAGCGTGCGAAGCGATGGAGATGGGAGCAGCTGCGATCATGGCAAACACAGCCATCGCCTCATCTAAAAATATCCCGCTCATGGCAAGAGCCTTTAAAGAGGCGATCATCGCTGGTCGCAACGCCTATCTAGCAGGCCTTGGCGCAAAGAGCAAAAGCGCAAACGCCTCATCTCCGCTCACTGGATTTTTAGACTGATGAAATTTACAAGAACCGACCACATGCAGCTACTACCTCACATGCAGGATGTTGGCAGCGATATTATGGATGAAATTTTAAAAGAGCGAGCGAACTATAAGCCAGAAATTTACAGCGAGGCGGACGTAAAAGCAGCTCTTAATGCAAAGCACTGCTCACTTGAAAATTTAAAAGCCCTACTCTCGCCTGCTGCAGCGCCATTTTTAGAGCAAATAGCCCAACTAGCTCAAGTAAAAACAAGGGCAAATTTTGGCTCAAACATAACGCTTTTTACCCCGCTTTACATAGCAAACTACTGTGATAATCTCTGCGTTTATTGCGGTTTTAACGCTAAAAATAATATAAAAAGGGCAAAGCTAAGCGACGAGGAGATCACAAGGGAGTTAAGAGAAATTTCAAAGAGCGGCTTAGAAGAAATTTTGATCCTAACTGGCGAGAGCGATACTAACTCAAATGTCGCTTACATCGCAAACGCCTGCGCTTTGGCAAAGAAATTTTTTAAAGTCGTTGGGGTTGAAATTTATCCGCTAAACTCAGACGGCTACGCCCTGCTTCACAAAAGCGGCGCAGACTACGTGACCGTCTTTCAAGAGACCTACAATCCCACAAAATACGAAAAAATCCACCTTGGCGGCAATAAAAGGATCTTTCCATACCGCTTAAATGCGCAAGAGCGAGCGCTTCTTGGAGGCATGAGAGGGGTTGGCTTTGCCGCACTTCTTGGCATAGACGACTTTAGGCTTGACGCCTTTGCGACTGCACTTCACGCAAGCTTAGTTCAAAAAAAGTATCCGCACGCCGAGATCGCATTTTCATGCCCAAGGCTTCGCCCTATCATAAATAATGACCGCATCAATCCACGTGACGTGGGTGAGCGCGAGCTTTTGCAAGTGATCTGCGCTTATAGAATTTTCATGCCAACGGCTAGCATAACGATCTCAACCAGAGAAAAGGCTAAATTTCGCGATAACGCCATAAAGATAGCTGCAAATAAGATAAGCGCTGGCGTAAAAGTGAGCATCGGTGCTCACGGCGAAGAGAAAAAGGGCGACGAGCAGTTTGAGATAAGTGATGGCAGAAGCGTGGATGAGATAAAAGCAATGATAAAAGCAAACGGCTTAGAGCCCTTGATGAGCGAGTATGTCTATGTTTAAAATTCTCTGCGTGGCTGACTTTGAAAGCTATGAGGGTGATGACTTTTTAAAGAGGATACAGCTACTTTGCAAGGCTGGCGTGGATGAAATTTTGCTTCGTGCAAAGAGGCTAAGCGAGGCTCAGTTTTATAATCTTGCTAGGGTTGTGGCTCAAATTTGTGAAAACTACCGCAAGAAATTTATCATTAATCAATTTTTTGACGTAGCTTGCAAGCTAAAGAGCGACTTTTGGCTCACTTCAGCGCAGCTTGATTTTTTTAAAAATTACGGCGTTTTTTTAGATGAATTTAGAAAAACAGCTAAAATTTACGCCCCAGCTCACGACCTAGAGCAGGCTAAAATTTCAGCCACTATCGCTGATGTCCTCGTAGCTTCTCATATATTTGCCACCTCTTGCAAGGCGGGTTTAGAGCCAAAAGGGCTAAATTTTATAAGCGAGCTAAAGAGCTTTGATAAAGAAATTTTCGCACTTGGCGGACTAGACAGCGAGAACTACAAAGAGACCATAAAAGCTGGCGCAAACGGCATTTGCTTTATGAGCCTAGCAATGAACGGTGATATGGAGCTTATAAAAAAGATAGTAGAGAGCAAAAACGGCTAAATTTAGTATAAATTACATAAAATAATACGTAAAAATTTTACTCATTTTTGCTAGCGATATATGTTTTTATATCAAATATAAGTAGCGTCACAAGCGATGGCAGCATATAGGAGTTTAGCACTAAAAGCAGCGACTTTGTCAAATTTGACTTTATTAAAGTCTCTATGTCAAGGCTGCTGTTGTAGTTAAAAAAATATAGCAAGGCAAACTCGCCAACAAGAACTATGCGAGAGATCTTTAGCAAGATGTCATTTCCTAGGTCTTGCAAATTTATCATCGACCACAAGCGACAAAGTGATCCAGCCAAGTAGCCAAATTGAGCAGGCTAAAGCATAAACAGTAATGCTTTCATCAAATTTTTCAAGTAGTAAAAATACCAAAGGTTGCAAAAATACAAGGCTAGCGATAAACCAAAGAAGTGAGCTAAAGGCTAGCAGGCAAACACAGCCAAAGATAGAAATGGCAGAGATAAAGCCAAAAACCTCTAACCCAAGATAGTAGGCCAGCGCATAGGATAAAAAAGAAAAAACAAGCCAAATTTTAATAACAAGCCGCCACCTATTTGCAAAGGCAGTGGCTTTTATAAAAGTCAAACCCATTTACGAGATTTTCTTTTGTTTTGGACGGAAAACTTTTATCACGTTTTCATCAGTCTCGATAAATGCACCCTCTATTAGATCGATGCAGTATGGTACCGCTGGAAAAACTGGCTCCAAGCACTCTTTTATCGCCTTTGGCTGACCTGGTAAATTTATGATGAGCGCGTGGCCTCTGATGCCTGCTGTTTGGCGTGATAGGATCGCTGTTGGGACGTATTTTAAGCTTGCTGCTCTCATCAGCTCGCCAAAGCCTGGCATCATCTTCTCACAAACTGCCTCTGTTGCCTCTGGTGTCACATCTCTAAGAGCTGGCCCAGTACCACCGGTAGTTAGCACAAGGTCGCAGCCAAGCACGTCTACCATGTGCACAAGCCTCTCTTTTATCAGCTCAAACTCATCTGGTATAACCTCGTAAAAGTATTCACGCTCGCTCACTATCCAGCTATCAAGCACATCTTTGATCGCTGGACCTGATTTGTCCTCGTATGTGCCTTCGCTTGCGCGGTCAGAAAGGGTTAATATGCCTATTTTTGCTTTCACTTTTTCTCCTTTAATAGTTTTCGTTTAAAATTTTTGCCAGCGTTTCTTTATCTACGCTCTCATATGCTAGCAGATATGAGCTTATCTTTGCGATTTGCTCATTTGTGCCTTTTAAAAAGGATGTGATCTCCTCTTTTGCTTGCTTTAAAATTTCTTCTACATCGTTTGGATTTGGCACAAAAGAGCTTCCCATGCCATATTCATAAACCATCTTTGAAGCGATCTCTTTGGCTAAATTTAGATCACTACTTGAGTTTGAAAAGATGTCATTTTCATCTATCTCAAGCTTGCACATACCAGCGATGAGTACCTTGATACGAGATATCATCTGTGACTTTGACTCGATCTCTTGCTCTGTGGCCATAAACCTATCTTCTATAAGAGAAATTTTTTCAAATTTTACATCAAACCAGTAAGCGCTTAGTGCCTTTGCTCCTTGATAGATGGCTTGAATTTTCTTCTCGTTTTCGCTGTAGCTTAGCACCTTTTTCTTACCGAGCAAGACCTTGTTTAAAACAGCCTCAAAATCCCTTATCTTAAGCACACTCTCGCCGTTTCTTAGGGCATTTATCGCAGCTTCATTTACAAGCGTACTAAGTGCCGCACCTGAAAAGCCAACACTCATTTTAGCGATATCCTCAGCCGCCACTTCGCAGTTTTTATCTTTTAGATATGTGTTTAAGATCGCCACTCTGTCGTTAAAATCAGGCATAGAAAGAAAAATTCTCCTATCAAAACGCCCTGATCTAAGTAGCGCCTCGTCGATCATTTCGATCCTATTTGTGGCAGCTATGACGATGACGCCTGAGTTATCTTCAAAGCCGTCCATCTCAGTTAGTAGCTGATTTAGCGTGGCTTCTCGCTCGTCGTTTCTAGTCCCACCCCTACTCTTACCAACGGCGTCTATCTCGTCGATAAAGATGATTGAGGGTGCATAGGACTTGGCTCTACTAAAGAGCTCTCGTACTCTTTTTGCACCCATTCCAACATAAATTTGAACAAAACTAGCACCATTTTGGTAGAAAAATGGTACATTTGCCTCGCCTGCAACTGCCTTTGCTACAAGCGTCTTACCAACGCCTGGAGGGCCGATCATTAGCACGCCTTTTGGCATTTTGATACCAAAATTTCTATATTTTTGTGGATTTTTTAGAAAATCAACTATCTCGCTAAGCTCGCTTTTAACCTCACTAATGCCTGCCACATCGATAAATCTCACATTTGAGATGACTGGCATAGTGTTTTGATTTAGCACGCTTTCTATCTCAAATGCGCCCTCTTTTTTGCTAAGCAAGCTCTCCTCTTTTTTCCTGATACTTCTAAAGATATAAGCGTACCAAAGCACGAAGCAGACAAAGATGATAAATCCCCAGATCATGCCTGGAGTGATGTATTGCTTAGTCTTTTCAACAGGCACTTTTTTAATAAGCTCTTTTAGATCGATACCCTCTTTTATGATTGAAAAACGATTGTTTTGTGCATAAAGCACGACTTCATCATCATTGATCACAGCGCGGTCTATAAAATTTCCATCCATTAGCTGCATATATTGCGAATATGTGATATTTCGTGGCTCTTTGCTAACAGCAAATAGCAGCACGCTGGTTAATGCGACAGCTGCGATTATTAGGATATTTTTCTTATTAAATTTAAATTTTTGCATAATTGGCATCTGGCTTAACTTCATATTCGCTTACCTCCACCCACTCTTTTGTTATATCTTTTTGGCTTAAAATTTTAGCTTTGTTGTAAAACTGATCAAAGCCTTCGTAAAACTCACCATTTTTTTGCTCAACTAAAATTTTCAAAGCTACATCATGTTTTTTTCTAAAATTTTCATTATTTTGTAAAGCTATACCTTGTAAAATTTTTAGCCTACTTTTTGCCACATCGCCGCTAACATCACTCTTTAGTGTCGCTGAATGTGTATCACGCCTTGGCGAGTAGACAAACGCATGCAGATGCGTGATAGGAAATTTCTTAAAATTTTCCACTGCTTCAGCCCAAATTTCCTCACTTTCACCAGGATGTCCCACGATGTAGTCCGTACCAAGTGCAAAGCCAAGCGAGCTAAGTTCATTAAAAAGCTCCAGATCACTAAATGCATCATTGCGTCTTCGCATGATCTTTAGCATCGCTTGGCTTGTGTGCTGAAGTGCGATATGTAGATGACGCTCTAGCCACTCTTCTTTTAAAATTTCTCTAAAGCTCTCATCTATCTGGCTTGGCTCGATACTTCCAAGCCGAATGCGTCTAATGCCAGAAATTTTACCTAAGTTTGCCAAAAGCTTACCAAGAGAGCTATTTGTATCTTTGCCGTAACTGCCTATATTTGTGCCAGTTAGCACGAGCTCATTATAGCCGTTTTGGGCTAAAATTCTTGCCTCTTTTAATATCATAGCCTCATCCATGCTTCTAGCCTTGCCACGAACCGAAGGGATGATGCAGTAGCTGCAGCTAAAGTTGCAGCCTTCTTGAATTTTTATAAAAGCCTTTGTGTGATTTTCGTAATTTGTAACTATATTTTTATCTACCGAGTTTAAATTTCCAAGCTCAAAAAATGGCTTTTCTTGCTTTAAAAGCTCATTTAGATCACTCTTTTTACTAGCTCCAAGCACACCAAATATACCGCTATTAAATAGCTCCTTACCCTTGCTAACCGCACCACATCCGGTCAGTACCACCTTTGCTCCACGCCTTTTTACACCGTTTATGTAGTTTCTAACACCGCTATCGGCAGAATTTGTGACTGTGCATGAGTTTATGACCACAATATCAGCAGCATCTTCATCATTTGTGATCTCGTAGTCTTTGATGTAGCTTTTTAAAAGCTCAGTATCGTAGATATTTGTGCGACACCCAAATGTTTTAAAAAATATCTTTTGCATCAAATACTTTCGCTCTCTTGCTCACCATGGGCTGTATGATCGCTTGGATTTTCTTTTTTACCTACAAACATGGTTTGTGTTGGATAAGCGATCTTTATATCATCTTGAGCCAAAAAAGCCTCGATGATCTCAGCACTTATCATGCTTCTAAGAGCGAGTGTGGCATAGGAATTTGACATAAACCAGCATGAGATATTTATACCATAAGGCTCAAAAAACGTATAAATTCTTGGCTCGACATTTGGATTTTTGATGCTATATTGGCTTCTTAATTTATTCATTTGACGTTTTGCGATATCGGTATAGCCTTTTGAGTATTTCTTGACGACATTTCTTGCTAGATAGACGGCTTTTTTATGATTACTATCAAAACTTATCATGATATCTATACCATCCCAAACGGTCTTCATGCCATAGTGTGCATAGTTTGCGATTAGGTCTGTAAAAATATAGTTATTTGGTACAAAGATAATTCTACCTGCACGGCGGTTTGTTTTATAGGTTGAGTAGCTAACATCCTCAAAAACAGTTAAGCGAAGTAGCGAAATATCAATGACGTCGCCTACAAATTCGCTCCCATCATGAAGTACTCTGATCCTGTCACCCACATGTATAGAGCCGCCAAACATGATCACCATCCAGCCAAGCATACTCATAAACATATCTTTCATCGCAATGGCGATACCAGCTGAAGCAAAACCTAGCACGGTTACTAGATATGTGACGTTTTCGATATACGAAAAAAGTAAGATTATAATGATAACGGTGATATTTAAAACGTTTAAAAATTTATTGACCGTGTAAAATCTCTCATTATCGGTGATCGTTCTTTTAACGATAAATTTAGCGATAAATGTTAGTCCGATCGTCAAAAGGATGATGATAGCTGTATAGCCCATACTTAAAAACTGAGCTTTTATATCAGCCGTGGTTAAATTTATAGCCTCATCAGCCCTTTTTTCATAGACATTATAAGTTGTATCAGCGATCTGTTTTGCCGCTTTAAAGTCGCCTATTTCTTGTTTTACCAAGTTTAGGCTTTCCCTATTTTGCTCATTTTCTTCGATCAAATTTAGTCTATTTAGTAAATTTTCTTTTGTTTCAAGCTTTTCCAAAAGCGTATCAAGCTCTTTTATATGCCTTTGATACTCTATCTTGTCGCTCTTTATCTTTTTGATATACGAAAAGCCAGATATAAGTGCAACAGGACTTGTTATCCTTGGTGGAGTATCCATTTCAGGAGCTGCTAGCATATTTGAAAATGGCGTTTTTTCATACTCTTTTAGTAAATTTATCTGCTCTTTTAGGGTTTGGATTCTCTTTATGATATCGCTGCCTCTTCTTGAGCTTTTGTCCAGTTTCTTTAGTTCATTCTCGTTTTTTTCAAGCTCATTAATAAGCCTTTGATAAGTGTTATAGTTAGCATACCTTGTGATCCAGATATTGTTTTTTAGGGAGTTATCTAGATTTGAAATATCTTTTATAAGCTCGTTATTTTGTAAATTTTGCGAGCCATTTTGCTCAAGCGTAACGTTCTCCTCAGCGTAAAGGGTAAAGCAAAAAAGTATTAAAACTAGGATCTTTTTCATTTAAATTCTCTTAAAATTTTTAAAACATCTTCTTTTTTGATGTCATTTTTGATGATCGCACTGCCGATTTTATCTGCAATGATGAAATTTATCTTATCATCTTTTGTCTTTTTATCCATAAAAAATGCCTCGTAAAATGCATATTCATTTTCTATTTTATAGTTTACTGGAAGGCCAAATTTCACTAAAACCTGTTTGATATCCTCTGCCTGCGCCTCGCTCAAGAGCCCTAGTTTTACACTTAAGCGATTTGCCATATTCATACCTATTGCCACCGCTTCGCCGTGTAAAAATTCTTTGTAATTTGTCTCATTTTCTATAACGTGAGCAAAGGTATGGCCGTAGTTTAGGATAGCTCTTAGCCCCTTTTCCTTCTCATCTTGCTCAACCACTTTTGCTTTTAAAATTACCGACTTTTCAACTAGCTTGGCTAAATTTTCATCATCTAAATTTACGCTCTTTAGCCAATCAAACATCTCTTTGTCAAAAGTTATCGCCATTTTTAAAGCCTCAGCCACGCCAGCTGCAAATTCTCTCTTTGGCAATGTCTTTAAGAAATTTATCTCGCAAAAAACTGCCTTTGGCTGACAAAAAGAGCCTATTAAATTTTTACCAAATTTATTATTCACACCCGTTTTTCCGCCCACACTCGCATCGACTTGCGCTAGAAGCGTAGTTGGGATATTTATGAAATTTATTCCTCTTTCATAGATGCTCGCCGCAAAGCCAGTCATATCGCTTATGACGCCACCACCAAAAGCGATTAGCGTAGATGAGCGATCAAATTTACTAACAAAAAGCTGCTCTAAAATTTGCTCTACCGTTTCAAGGTTTTTATACTCTTCGCCGTCAGGCACACTTATGATAAATTTCTCATCACACTTCAAAATACTAAGTAGCTTTTCAAGATGAAGCCCCGCTACTTTGGCGTTTGTAACGATGCCAACCTTACCTTTTAGCTCTAATCTCTCAAGCTCATTTATATAAATTTTATAGCTTGATGCTTTTTCTTTAAGATTTAAATTTATCTGCATTTTTACTCACTTACTGGCACAAAAAGCTGTGCATTTTGGCTTAGTTTTTTATAAAGCCTATTTAAATTTGTCGATAAAAAGGCAAATGTTCCACCATTTGCCACGCTTTTAGTAAACATTACAAAATGAAGCAAATCTTTTGTATTTTTTAGTTTTACAAGCGGATTTTTAAGATTGTGATTTTCTATCTTTATACGCTTAGAAAATAGCGCGCTAATGCTCTCAAAATGCTCTCTTAACGCCTCATCATCGCTATGCTTATTATCAAAATAGTAAAATTTCATCTCCAAATCAAGCTGTGCACAGCAGTCTGTTATCACAGCTGATTGATTCTCCACCTCTTGACTTTGATCGCCTAGTATCACGCCCTCTTTTATATTTGAGAGCAAAATTTTGCCTGTTTTTAGCACTGGAAGTTTTAGCTCATAAAATAGCTTTTTAAATTTAAAAAAATACTTATCATCGCTTAAGATTAGGCCGATGTCGTGCTTTAAAACATCATATTTTATAGATTTGTTATTACTATTAAAATAATCCATCAAAACGATGATGTTTTTCTCTTTTATCGCTTTTAAAGTATCTAAATTTTCACCTAAAGTTGGATTTATCACTCTAAAAAAAAGGCGTTTATTATTTAGCTTTGAATGCAAATACAAGCTATCCTTTATGAGCTTGCTAACACGTTCTTTATCCATTGAGATCATGTCGATCAGCACATAGATATTGCTACCAAATGGACTTGGAAACTGTCCACTTTCACGCTTAATCGAGCGGTAAACATTTTGAAGCACATTTGGATCACCAACGATTAGTAATATATCGCTTGGCTGTATCATTACATTTGGCTTTGGCAAGATTATCTCGCTACCTCGATATATGAGGGCTATTCGCCATTTCTTTTGAGCTACTGAGCTGATGTGACGATACATATAAGAGCTACCTATTGGCACCTTAACTTCCATGATCTCACCCTCACTAAGCCCGATATTATCAGCTAAAACCGGCAAATCTGGTAAATAGTCCATAAGCCTTGATGCTGCAATATCTCTGATATCAACCACGCTTAAGTGTTTATCGCTTGCAAATATTTCTTTGCATTTTTCATCAAGCTCCCACGAGTTCATAAAAACAGTCTCGGTCTTTGTACTGATCTGTCTTAAATTTTCATAAACAGCAACCGCTTCATTTTTATCATCGCAAACTATACAAAACTGACTAAAATAGCCATCACTCACGCTTTTTAGCTTTGAGAGGCTAGTTGGGTCAAACTGGTAAAATGTAAAATTTTCATAATTTGATTTTTGGCTGTAATCCTCACTTGAAACAACGATATAGTGGTGCAAATTTGATTTTGTTTCAAGTAGTCTGTTTAAAAAATTTCTTGCGAAAGTTCCATCTGCGATTATTAAAATTTTCTTCATCAATTCTCCGTATTTTAAAGCTCACATTATAACAAAAGGTCTTTAAAATAAGCTATCTTGGCTATAAATTTAAAATTTACAGCCAAGAAAATTTAAGAGATTATTTCAGAGATTAGCGTATCGATTGCTAAATTTGTAGCCTTATTTATCGTATCAAAAATAGTACTTGAGCTTGGATCTGGACAGAAAATTTCTTTCGTGATCATGCCTGATTTTAGCGAAGTGTTTGCATTAAATAGCTCGTAAGCTAGCGAGACTTCGGCTTTGTCGCCTCTTATTTGAAGAGAGATGATGCTTACTTTTAGTCTAAGATCTTTTGCATTTGGTGAAAATATCGGCTTAGCAGCACAGTTTGAATAAAGCCCTTTTACAAGTGATTTATAGACCATTTCGCTTGGCTCAGAGACAAATTTAGCATCGCTTAGGTATCTGATTTTATTATTCTCAGCTACGATCAAAATTTTTCTAGTATCAACCATGTCAAGAGCACTCACGTTTTCTATGAAGACATTTTTTAGCTCTTTTTGCTTGTTTTCAGCTGAGCACTCTTTGTTTGAATAGTGGATTTCATACATCGTAGCTTGTGGCACATCTGTCTTTAGTGAGCAGCCAAAAAAGAAAAAAGCAGCCGCTATGTATATCAAATTTCTCATTTCTTATCTCCTTTGTCGTTTGGAACTGGATTTGTGAAGAAAAAATCGTAAGGATTATCTTCGAGTCTTTGAAGCGCACCTCTAAACTCGCGAAGCGTCTTGTCAAATCCATTTAAAAAATCACTCGCTTCTCTTAATAACGGCCCAACCGTATTTCTAAGGTCGTATTCGCCATCTTTAGCCTTTTTTGTGATGAGCTCTTGCAGCGAATTATATCCGGTGATAGCCGAATTTGCCGATACAAAAACTTGGTTTGCATTTGAAATTAGTCTATTTAAATTTTTAACCAATTCTTTTGTATCGGTTTTGTTTAAAGTATCTGTAAAATTTTTTACATTTTTAACGATACTATCAACCTCACTTAGCCCCTCTTCGTCTGTTAAAACTTGTGTAAATTTATCGATATTTTTAAGGACTGACTCTACGTGAGCGATATTTTCAGGCGAGAAAAAGTTATCGACTTTATCAAGTGTTTGATTTATCTTTAAAGTAATGTTTTCAGCGTTGTTTCCAAGCTTTGAAAAGAGGCTCTCTTCAAGCTGTAAGATAGGCTTTTGGCCTGATGCAAAGTCTTTTGTGCCACGGCTTATATTTATACTAGCCACACCGCTGATAGCCTGAACTTCTATACTTGCCACGCTATCGGCCTTTATCGGCAGATCTTCTCTTATCTTCATCGTAATGTTTATAAGAGCGTTTTTATCATCGACAAAATTTATATCACTAACACTTCCGGCTGGCACACCGATAAATTTAACTGTTGAATCAACCTTTAGACCGCTTGGTAGCTCAGTCGTGTGGATGTAATACTCTTTAAAATCAACCTTTGTATTATTTTTACTAGTCATCCACCAGATAAATATCGCAAATGCTGTAAGGCAAGCCATAAAAAACATGCCAACAATGGTATAAGAATTTCTATTTTCCATTTACTTTTTCCTCATTTTAAATAGCTCTTCAAGTGGGTTGTTTTTAAGATATTCAAGCTCTTTTATGTTTCCCTCAAAGGCTATTTTTTTGTTATCTATTATCAAAAATCTATCCAAAATATCAAAAATACTATCAGCATCATGAGTCACCATGACAACAGTCACGCCAATGCTATCACGAAGCTCTTTTATGAGCGCGTCCATTTGGCGTGAGCTAACAGGATCAAGTCCGCTGTTTGGCTCATCTAAAAATAGCACCCTTGGGCTTAGCACCAAGGCTCTTGCAAGCGCGGCACGCTTTTTCATACCGCCACTTAGCTCACTTGGATAAAGCATAGATACCTCTTTTTTAAGTCCAACTTTTTGTATCCAAAACATCGCTATCTCATCGATCTGACGTTTGTTAAATTTAGAGTACTCATGAAGCAAAACGCCCACATTGTCAAGGATCGTCATCGAGCTATAAAGCGCTCCAAACTGAAACATCGTCCCACTTTTTAGCTTGATCTCTTGCTGCTCTTGTTGGCTACTTTTCCACATATTGACGCCATCAAAAAATATATCGCCCTTGCTTGGCTTTTTTAGATATATCATCGTCTTCATAAGCGTCGTTTTACCAGCGCCACTACCGCCCAAAAAGCCGTAAATTTCAGCCTCTTTGACGCTCCAGCTCACATTATCGTGCATTATCTTGTCGCCATAACTTGTCGTTATGTTTTTTCCAACTATTATCTCGTTCATATCTTTAGCCACATAAAAATTATCGCGAAAAATGCATCAAGCGCGATGACCCAAAATATTGCATTTACAACGCTAACGGTTGTCATCGCTCCAAGACTTTGGGCGTTTTGACTAACGCCAAATCCTCTCATGCACCCAATGATCGCTATCACCGCGCCAAAAAACGGAGCCTTTATCATGCCAACAGCAAAGTGCCTAAGCTCGACCATCTCGCGAAATCTATTAAGATAGTCGCTAAAGCTGATATCAAGAATAGTTTGGCAAATGATCATCTGTCCTAAAATGCTTATGCTATCAGCTATAAAGATGATGACAGGCACGCAAAGCACCATGGCGATGATGCGTGGCAGCACCAAGAAGTTAAAGGGCTCAAAACCCATCGTCTTCATCGCATCTATCTCCTCAGTTAGCTTCATAGCGCCAATTTGCGCGGTAAAGCTAGAGGCTGATCTACCCGCCACGACGATAGCAGCGATGAGCGGGGCCACCTCTCTAAGCGTTAGCATGCCCATGATCTCTACTATAAATATACTTGCCCCAAAGCTTGCAAGCATCGCACTACCAAGATATGCAAGCACGACGCCTATCAAAAAAGCGGTGAGCGATACGATGAAAACAGCATTTACGCCACCATCTTTTATGTAGTTGCTAAATTCTCTAAATCTTAAATTTGCAGGATTAAATAAAATCCTCACACTCTTTATCAAAAACTCGCCCAAAAACGAGCCAAACTCAAGCAAATTTACAAATCCCTCGCAAATTTTCTCACCTAAGCGTGAGAAGAAATTTAGGCTATTGTGCGGTGGCATGTAGTTAAAGTCGATCTTCTCGTCATTTAAAAGATCGCTCATCGCCTTTATCTTCTCATCATTTGTGATGATCTCAAATTTCTTGCCATTTAGCGTGTTTTTTAAAAGGATCAAAACAGCGTAGTCAATGCTCTTTAGCTCACTAAAGTCAAATTTAACATTGCCGTTAAGCTTTTGGATTTTTTTAAAAATGCTTTGTAAATTTTTTGCGTCTTTGTAGCTAAACTCACCTATAAATTTTATAGTCTGAGCGCCATTTGCCACTACAAAAATGACATCATTTTTATTTTGCAAAAAGTTCCTTTGCCTTAAAATTTCTGGATTATATTATAAATTTTGTTAAAATAAAAAATCAAAAATTTTAAGGATTTAGATGAAATTTGAAGTTATAAAAAAAGATGGAAATGCAAGGCGTGGTATCCTAACAACTGCCCATAGCATTATACAAACGCCGGTTTTTATGCCAGTTGGTACGGTTGGCGCGGTTAAAAGCTTAGACGCCTTTGATATGAGTGAAATTTTAGACGCAAAGATAATCTTAGCGAACACCTATCATATGTACCTGCGCCCTGGCAGCAAGGTCGTGCGTGAGTTTGGCGGACTTCATGGATTTTCTAAATTTGATCGCTCGTTTTTAACTGATAGCGGCGGATTTCAGGCATTTTCACTTAGATCAAATACCAAAAACGACGATGGCGGAATAAAATTTAAAAGCCACATCGACGGCAGTACGCACTATTTCACACCAAGATCCGTCCTTGACACGCAGTATGATCTAGGCAGCGACATCATGATGATACTTGATGATCTAGTCGCCTTGCCTGCTGAGCCAAAAAGGATCGATCTAAGCATAAAGCGAACGATAAAATGGGCAAAAGAGGTGATTGATTATCACAAATTTATGCAGAGTAAAGGCGTTGGGCTAAACCAAAATATCTTTGGTATCGTTCAAGGAGGTACTGATTATGATGCGCGTAAATTTTGTGCTGAGGCCTTAAATGAAATGCCATTTGATGGCCTTGCGATAGGAGGGCTAAGCGTTGGCGAGAGTAACGAGGCAATGTATGACACTGTTGAGGCGGTTATGCCATTTATGGATGAGCTAAGGCCGCGTTATCTAATGGGCGTTGGCACACCAGAAGATCTCGTGGAAAACGTGGAGAGAGGCGTTGATATGTTTGACTGCGTCATGCCAACAAGAAATGCAAGAAACGGCACGCTCTTTACTAGCTTTGGCAAGATAAATATAAAATCAGCCAAATTTATAAACGACCATGCGCCGATAGACCCAGCTTGCCAGTGCTACACCTGCAAGCGCTACTCAAGAGGCTATCTAAACCACCTTTTTAAGGCAAGGGAGCTCACATTTTTTAGGCTAGCAAGCCTTCATAACCTGCACTACTATCTAAATTTGATGAAAGAGATGAGAGAGGCAATAGAAAGAGGCGAATTTGCCAAATTTAAGAGAAATTTTTATGCTAAAAGGGTAAAAAATGAGCTATAAAAGTTCAGTTTGTGGATATTTTTATGGCGATGAATACGACTATATTTTGCTTGTTTCTTTCACGCAAAAACAAAGCTATAAATTTTTATTTAAAAATGGCAAAATTTATAAAGAAGACTTTGATCACGAATGTGATAAAAACGAGTTTGAAACAGCCCTTAAAAAGCTATGTAATGAATATGCAAACAAAATTTTAGAACATCAAGATGAGCTAAACGAGTATGAAAAAATTTATGCTAGTCGAAAAAACTTTAATCAATTTATCAAAAGACATCACTTTTTAAAATATGAGATTAGAAAATTTCAAAATAAGATATCTCACTTTTATGAGACACTTTCGATTTGCCAAAGTGAGCAACAAAATTTAAAAAAAGAGCTTAAAAATAGTACTCATGAGGCAAATGTTTTTAGAACAATGGCCAATGAATATGCCTGCAGAATCGATGATATTTATACATTTATACAAAGTATAAAAAACGACAAAATCAATCAAAACATTTACATTTTGACAATGATATCAGCTGTAATGCTGCCACTAAATCTGATAACTGGCTTTTTTGGTATGAATACACAAGGCTTACCATTTAATGAAACTAAAAATGCTACCATAATAGTTGTATCAATAATGCTTGGAGTAATTCTTTGTTGTGTTATTTTTTTATTTTGGTATACAAATAAGAAGAAGTAGAAAATAAATAAATTTAGTATATAAGGTATCTGAAACTTTATACAGAAATTTTTTATATATTTTAAATTTTTATAGCCTAGCGGTAAAAACAATAAAAATAAATAGATATTTTAATATTAAAAAACAAAAAAAATTAAAAAAAATTAAATTTAAAAAGAAGATTAAAAGTCCTGAATAGACTTCAGGACAGATAGTAGAATTATTTTCTAAGTTCGCGGATTTTAGCAGCTTTACCACGAAGGTCACGTAGATAGAATAATTTAGCTCTTCTAATACGACCTTTTCTAAGAACTTTTATCTCTTCGATTGAGTCACTAAAGATTGGAAAAATTCTCTCAACACCAACACTGTTAGCACCAATTTTTCTAATGATAAATGTTTCGCCGGTACCGCTACCACGTCTAGCTATACAAATACCTTCAAAATTTTGAATTCTAGTTTTATCGCCTTCGTGAATACGAGTAGCAACACGCAATGTATCTCCTGCACGGAAGTCAGGAATATTTTTACTAGCAATTTGAGCATTTTCAAATGCTTCAATGTATTTATTTCTCATGTTTTTCCTTATTTATGTGGCTTAAGCTTTTGATATAAATCAGGGCGAAAGAACCTTGTTTTGCAGTGAGCCATCTTATTTTTTAAAGTGTGGATTTTAGCATGGTTACCCTTTAAAAACTCTGAAACCACAAAGATCGATCTAAAATTATCAGGCTTTGTAAAAGATGGGGCTTCAAGTAAATTATCCTCAAAACTCTCAACTTCAAGGCTCATATCGTTTCCTAAAACTCCAAGTATATTTCTTGATATTGCATCACTCATACAAAGCGCAGGAAGCTCTCCACCAGTTAAAACAAAATCGCCTATGCAAAAAACTTCGTCCGCCCAAAGCTCAACAACTCGTTCATCAAGGCCTTCATATCTACTACAAACAAAACAAATATGATCTTTTTTAGAGAGCCTCTTTGCGTCATTTTGATTAAATTTTTTACCAGCTGGCGTTAAAAATATCACATGAGTATTTTTATCTTTTTCTTTTAGAAATTTGATCGACTCATCCAAAGGCTGTGGAAACATCAAAAGCCCTGCTCCACCTCCGATCATATAATCATCAACTTTATTGTGTTTATCGTTGGTAAAATTTCTTGGATTTATGAAATCAATTTCTATAAATTTATTATTAATCGCACGTTTTAAAATAGAATCACAAAAGTAAGGTTTGACTAAACTTTCAAAAAGTGTAATAAAGGTAAATTTCATGAATTTTCTAAGATGTCTTTAGCGCCTTTTACCAAAATCTCTCCACTATCCAAATTTACGCTTTCGATAAAACGCTCCAAATATGGAATGTAGAAATTCTTTGGTTTGCCAGCTGTAATAAACTCTTCATCTGTTTTTATATATAAAAGTGAATTTGCAAAATTATCTTGGATATCTTCTACGATACCTAAAATTTCGCCATTTTCTACAACTTTTAATCCAATAATATCAAACTGAAAAAATTCATCTTTTTTTAGTTTGCAGTTTTTTCTAGTGAGCTCTTTTGTGGTATAAATAGTTTTGTTTACAAGTGTTTTAGCAAGGTCTAAATCATCAAAATTTTCAAATAGAACCAGCTCTTTTTGTCTGTTGTAGTCTTTTATGATGAGCTGATCATTTTTTTTATCAAAAAAGGTTGCGCCTTTTTTATACTGTTCTGGAAAGTCGCTCTTGTTGTGAAGTTTTAAATAACCCCTTAAACCAACACATCTTCCAATAGTAGCGACTTCAACAATATCACTATTCAATAGCTTTTACCGTTACCCTATAGCTTGTATTATCTTTGGCTTTGCAACCAATAATAACGGTCTTTATAGCATTTATCATTTTACCGTCTTTACCGATAAGTTTTCCAGTATCAATCTTGTCAGCATTTATGATAATTTCAATAAAATTTTCACCAAGCTCTTGACGCTCAATAGTCACCTTTTCAGGAAAATCAGCTATCAGCTTGGCGTATTCGTATAAAAAATTTTCAACCATTATTTTGTAATTTGTGCAACTCTGTCGCTAAGTTTAGCACCGACGCTTTTCCAGTAGTCTAATCTCTCTTTGTTGAAATTTATAACATTTGGCTCAACCATAGGGTTGTAATAACCAATGCTCTCTATCCAACCGCTGTCGCGTCTTTTTCTGCTATCTGTAACAACTATACGATAAAAAGGTCTTTTTTTGCGTCCCATTCTTGTTAGTCTTACTACTGTTGCCATATTATATTTCTCCTCTTATTTTTAAATAAAGCTTAAATTTAGATAACAAATATCCAAATTTAAACCCTTTTATCAAACAGGTCTTTTTAAATTTGCTTGAGAAAGCATATTTGCGAGTCCTTTTGCTCCACCTTTTCCTGAAAATTTCTTAGCAAGTTTTGAGGCATTTTCAAACTGCTTTAAAAATCGATTTACCTCTATCTGAGAAAGTCCAGAACCAGCCGCTAAACGTCTTTTTCTACTATTATTCAAAAGTTCAGGATTTTCACGCTCTTTTTGCGTCATAGAGTTTATCATAGCCTTAATATGTAAAATTTCTTTTGAATTATCAAGATCTATATCTTTTATCTGATTTGCTATGTTTGAAAGCCCAGGTATCATCCCCATCAAAGACTTCATACTGCCAAGCTTTTTAACACTTTCCATTTGATCTAAAAAGTCATTAAAGTTAAACTGACCTTTTTTTATCTTTTGATTTAGACGTTTTGCCTCTTTTTCATCAATAATAGTCGATGTCTTCTCGACCAAAGTAGCTAGGTCGCCCTCACCCATTATACGGCTTACGATACGGTCTGGTATAAAGCTCTCGATATCGGCTACTTTCTCGCCAATACCGACAAATCTAAGTGGGATATTTAGCTGTTTAGCGATACTGATAGCTACGCCGCCCTTTGAGTCAGAATCAAATTTAGAAAGGATAACTCCAGAAATTCCTAAAATTTCATTAAAACTTGTAGCTGTTTTTACAGCATCTTGTCCGCTCATAGCGTCAGCTACATAGAAAATTTCATGTGGATTTATAGCATTTTTTACATCTTTTATCTCTTGCATCAACTTTTCATCGATCGCAAGACGACCAGCGGTATCCACCAAAAGCACATCATAAAGGCCACTTTTTGCTTTTTCTAGTGCTTCTTTTGCTACTTTTATAGGATTATTTTCATTTTCTATAAAGAAAAGATCGATCTCATTTGCAACGCAGAGCTGTCTTAGCTGCTCAACTGCTGCTAATCTTTGCAAGTCACAAGCCGCAACTAAAACTTTTTTCTTTCTTAATTTTAGATAGTTTGCAAGCTTGATAGTTGTCGTTGTTTTACCACTACCTTGCAAACCAGCCATCAAAACAATGGTCGGTGCAACTGGTGCATAGACAAAGCCTTGATTGCCAGGAGCTGTTAAAATGGTCGTCAAATTTGATTTGATCGCATCTAGGAAATTCTTTTGACCAACGCCAGTTTGCTTTAACTCGCTTTCGATAGACGCGAGTAGATCTTTGGTGACTTTATGGTGAACATCAGCTTTTAAAAGAGCTTTTTTGAGCACGTCAAGTGCGTTTTTTAGAGCTTTTTCGTCATCTACAAAACGTATCTTGCTAACGGCTAATCTAAAAGACTCGCTAATTTGTTCGAACACTAATCACCTTTCTAAGTTGTTATTAAAGGGCGTATATTACTAAATAATTTCTTTATTGCTCTTTAAATTTCAAATTTATTAGATAGCTCAAATCCAAGAGAATTAAATTCTTTTGGGATTGGCGCTTTAAATTTATAGTTTAAAAGAGCTATAGAATAGGCATGCAAAAACATTCTATTTGCCCTATTTTTGCCGTATTTCTCATCACCAACGATAGGTAAATTTAAACTAGCCAAATGCACTCTTATCTGATGCGTCCTGCCTGTTTTTATGGCAACTTTTACCAGCGTTTTTTTACCAACAACCATGAGCGGTGAAATTTCACTGATCGCCTCTTTGCCATCTTTTGAGATCTTTGAAATGGCGCCATTTTTATTTTTTATCGTTAAGATCGGCTCATTTACGACCACTTCCTCGCTCATAATACCTCTAACTGCGGCCACATAAATTTTCTCAACCTTCATCTTTTTAAACTCATTTATAGCAAGCGCTGCGAATTCATTATTTTTTACAAGAAGCAGCACACCACTCGTATCTTTATCGAGCCTGTGAAGAAGTGGAAATTTATAAATTTGACTGATTTTTTCGCTAGTTATAGCGGTAGGCTTGTTTATGGCTATTAAATTTTCATCTTCAAAGATAACGCTTGGCTTTGGCATCTCTTCGATGCTAAATTTAGTATTTTCACTCATTAGCGCACGAGCGATCATCACCTTTTGCCCCTTGGCATAGACTAGTCCGCTGTCGATTAGCTCCTTTGCCTCGTTGTTTGAGATATTTTTTTGTTTGGCTAAAATTTTATACGCTTTTTCTTCACTCATAAAGTGCTCCTTATATCTTCTATGATCGCATCAGCGCTGGCCTGCACGGCGATCTTGCTCTTTTTGGCGTCACTATCTATTATGCCACTGATATCGCTAGCCTTTGCGATATAGATGTTTTCAACTAGGCCAAATAGCGCATTTTGGTTAAATATAAACTCTCCACTAATTATCACCGGGTTAAATTGCGCGCACTCGATTGGATTGTGCCCGCCAATATTTGGAACAAAACTGCCTCCAAGCACTACTATATCGCTAATAGCATAAACATTTACAAGTTCGCCTAAAGTATCAAGCAAATTTACTTTAGCTTCAAATTTATACGTTTGACTAAATTTCGCAAAGCTAAAATCATGCTTTTTGGCATACTCGCTTGCTATCTTTTCAACATCTGCAAATCTCTCAGGATGGCGTGGTGCGATGATTAAGAGATCATTTTCTTTTAAATTTAAATTACCTAAAATCATATCTTCTTCGCCAGCGTGAGTACTTGCCAGCACGATCACTCTAGCTTTTGGCTTTTCATAAATTTTACTCACGCTTGGCAAAAACGCAGCCTTTATGTTGCCAACGACCTCTATTTCACCTGCACCAAGCGACTTTAGCCTCTCTTTATCAAGCTCACTTTGAGCGTAAATTTTATCTATGAATTTAAAAAGATATCTGTAAAAAAAGCCAAATTTTAAGTAGCTTTTGTAGCTTCTATCTGAAATTCTAGCGTTTATCAGTATCACGCGGCTGCCTTTTAACTTCGCCATGAAAACCAGCATGAGCCAAAGCTCAGCCTCAAAAATGACTAAAATTTTGCTCTTTTTTAGCCAAAATGGCAAAAAAATTTCAAATGGCAAAAATCTCGCGTTAGAGCAAATTTTACTTGCCGCTTCAAAGCCAGTATTTGTCACCACACTTATGGCTTTGCTATCAAATTTTTGCATCAAAGGTTTAAGTGCTTGCACTTCACCAAACGAACAAGCGTGAAAATGCACATCTGTATCTTGAAATTTAGGATTATTAAAGAGGAAAAAACGTGCTGGAATCGACTTATGATACTTTTTTTTAAAACTTAAAAAAAATAAAAAGATAGCCCCAAATAGATAGAGTATTGAGGCTAGAAAGTAATATATTATTATCACGAAATGTGTTATTGCTCTTGTTTGTATAAAATTCTGCCACAATGCGGACATGTAACGATATCTTCACCCTTGATAACAGCAGAGAAAGTTTTGTCGTTTATCTGCATAAAGCAACCATAACAAGCTTGTTTTTTTACAGGAACAACAGCCGTATTATGAGCCCATTTTCTAATTTTTTCATAAAATGCGAGAATTTTTTGATTCATAGTGGCGATAAGCTTGTCTTTTTTAGCATAAACTTCTTCACGTTCTTTCCCGATATTTTCAAGTTCAGATGAAGTTTTGCTTTTTATATTTTTTAAATTCTCTTCAAGTTCAGCTTTTTTTGCACCAAGCTCATCTTTTTGACTATTTTTACTATCTATTAGCTTCTCAAGTCTAGCAATCTCTTCATTTGCAGCCTCAAGTTGCTCTTTTGCAATATCTTCTTCAAGACTTAGGGCTTTTATCTCCTTTTCACTTTTTGCACTTGAGCTTTTTTTAGCTACGTCTTTTATCTTCGCACTAAACTCGGTAATATGAGCATTTGTGCCTGATTTTTGAGACTTTAAGTCATTTACCTCTTCATCTAGTCTTTCTATATTAACCGTTATAGTTTCGCACTCTTCTTCTATATTTTTATAAGCCTTTTCTATATCCTGAATGCGTGGTATAAAGCCATCTATTTGTTTATCAAGGTCAGATAATTCAACTAATTGTTGTAAGTATTTATTCATAATGTTTCCTTTTTTGTTAGCAATATGTAAATGGATTTTTAGAATTGCGTATTATAACTTCAATTTTCAGATTTTGCAAATATTTTGCTAAAAAATCACCAAAATAACGTTCACTTTCATAGTGATTTATATCGATTAAATTTAGCCCATTTTCCTTTGCATAAAGGGCTTGGTGATACTTTAGATCGCCTGTCAAAAAGGCATCTGCTTTGAGATCTTGGATGAGATCTGCGCCACTTCCAGTGCAGATACAAATTTTAGAAATTTCATCTTTTGCATGAACCACTCTTAAATTTTCTAGACCAAGTTTTTCTTTTACAAATTTACAGAGCTCGCTAAATTTCATCTTCACATCAGCGTAGATCAAAAAGCCCTCTTTGCTTGAAATTTCAAACCCCAAAACCTGCATCACAAATTTTTCATTTAAAAATGCAAGGTCAGCATTTGTGTGAAGCGAAATGAGCGAGATATTTTTTATCATCATCTCTCTTATGAGTGAGCTTGGATAAAGGCTGTAGTCTAGGCTTTTTAGCCCCTTAAAAATGAGCGGATGGTGAGTGATGATGAGCGAATTTGGCAAGACATTTTGCAAAAGTTCGCTATCCAAATCAAGACTTAGATAAATTTGCTCAAATTCGCTATCAAATGAGCCAACTTGAAGGCCACTATTATCCCAAGACTCTTGGCTCGCAAACGGGCAAATTTCATCTAAAATTTTATAAATTTCAGCAATTTTCATAAAATTTTACTTTTGCTCTAGGCTTTCTTTATAAGTTAGCGCACACTCTTTGGCCAGCTCGCGGATTTTTAAGATGTAGTCTTGCCTTTGCGTTACACTAATCGCTCCACGCGCATCAAGGACGTTAAATGTATGAGCTGCAAGCATGCAGTAATCATACGCAGGGAGCGAAATTTTAGCCTCTAAGCAGCGTTTGCACTCGTTAAATGCGTTTTCAAACTGGTTAAAAAGCATATCAACATTTGCTACTTCGAAGTTATATTTACTCCACTCATACTCGCCTTGTTTGTGAACGTCAGCGTAGGTTACGATATTGCCATCCCTGTCGTCCCAAACAATGTCGTAGACGCTATTTACATCTTGTAGATACATGGCCAAACGTTCAAGGCCGTATGTTATCTCACCAGAAATCAACTCGCATGCGATGCCACCCACTTGTTGAAAATAGGTAAACTGAGTCACTTCCATGCCATCTAGCCAGACCTCCCAGCCTAGCCCCCAAGCGCCTAGCGTCGGGCTCTCCCAGTTATCCTCGACAAAGCGGATATCGTGATCTTTTAAATTTAACCCAAGCTTTTCAAGGCTTTTTAGATAAAGCTCCTGGATATTTTCCGGACTTGGTTTTATGAGCACCTGAAACTGATAATAAGCGCCCAAGCGGTTTGGATTTTCGCCGTATCTGCCATCAGTCGGACGGCGGCTTGGAGCTACGTACGCCGTCGCCCACGGCTTTGGTCCAAGACTTCTTAAAAAAGTCGCTTGATGATAAGTACCAGCACCAGCAGGCATATCGTATGGCTGAAGTATAACGCAACCTTGCTCTTGCCAATAGTTTTGAAGGGTTAATATTATTTGTGAAAATGTCATTGCTTTCCTTTTAAAATTTTACTTTACATAGTGTATAACTGCACCAGGTCCTAGTGGTAGATCAAAAATGTACCAAAATGACATTAGCGCTGTCCAAGAAATTAAAAATGCAACCGTATAAGGAAGCATAATAGAAACAACTGATCCGATTTTTAACTCTTTTTTGTATTTTTGCATAAAAGCTACTATCAAAACAAAAAACGGCATCAAAGGCGTTATTATATTCGTAGTAGAGTCGCCTATTCTAAAAGCAGCCTGTGTAAGCTCTGGCGAGAGTCCAAGATTCATAAACATTGGTACAAAAATTGGAGCCATCATCGCCCACTTTGCAGAATCAACAGCTATAAATAAATTTATAAAAGCGATCAAGAAAATAAAAACTATAATAAGACTAAGTCCAGTTAATCCGACCTCTTTTAGAAAAATAGAACCTTTTATAGAAAGCACTAGCCCAATATTTGAGGTATTAAAAAGATATGTAAATTGGGCTGCAAAAAATATCAAAACCAAAAATCCTGATAGCTCAGAAATAGATTGTTCCATAAATTTTATGGCGTCATTACTGCTTTTTATAGTCCTAGCGCCTACACCGTAAGCTACGCCTACCACTATAAAAAGCAACATCATAAAAACGACAATAGAATGCATAAAAGTAGATTTCATAAAGCTTTCATTACCTTTTGCTCCAAATAAAGAGCCAGAAGGCAAAATAGCCACAAGCAATAAAATCACAAAAACGATCAACGCTATAAGTGAAAATTTTAAGCCACGTTTTTGCTCTGCACTTATATCGCTATGCTCTTTTAGACTAAAATCACCTAAAAAATCAAATTTGCCAAGCCTAGGCTCTACGATTTTATCTGTTACAAACCAGCCAACAAATACGATCAAAAATGTCGAAGCGATCATAAAGTACCAATTTGCAGTTGCTAATACTACATAATCTGGATTTAACACGCTAGCTGCTTGCATAGAAAATGCCGCAAACATCGGGTCATTTGTACCGATTAATAAATTTGCCGACCAGCCACCGCTAACACCAGCAAAAGCAGCAGCTAATCCAGCAATTGGATGACGACCAAATCCAGCAAATAAAATAGCTCCGAGAGGGATTAGCACGACATAGCCAACAGAGGAAGCAACATTTGACATTACGCCAAGGAAAATAACGATTGGAGTTACCCATATTTTGGAAGATTTTAAGGCAATCTTTGTCATAAGTGCTGATAAAAGTCCAGACTTGTCTGCAATGCCAATACCTAGAATAATCGCAAAGACTACTCCCAAAGGATAAAAATTAGTAAAATTTTTAAGCACAGACGAAACAAAAGATCTAAGGCTATCAGCAGAAAGCAAATTTATAACATTTGCATTAAGCTGTGATATTTGTCCGTCTTTGATAGCCTGATAGCTTACACCAACGCCCATCTTTTCTAATACAAACGATATTATTATCGTAATAAGCGAAAGATAGATAAAAAGCATAGTTGGATTTGGCAATTTGTTACCAAAATTTTCGATAAAACTTAAGATTGAACTATTATTTTTTTTATTCATTTTTCCTAACCTAAAATAGATATAAAAATTTTTATCTCATCGCTGCTGTAAAGCTCAAAATCCGTTTCATAGGCTCTTTTTAGCTCACTACTTTCAAAATATCTCCAAATTTCACCCCAAAATTTTGCAACATTTTGTGGCTCTCTTGCAAAACTAAAAACGGCATATTTGCCACTTTTTATCTCTAAAATTTCATCGCTTTTGTGGCTTGATCTTGTGCCGATAAAGTTATCGTAATGTCCGTTAAGATCACTTTCATAGTTGCAGTAAACGCTATAAATTTCACTCTTGCCATCATAGTACTCATTCATAAATTTAGACCATAAAGTCGGAATTTTACCCTTGTCACCTATCTCATCTTCATTTTTAGTGCGAGTTTTTACTCCGTAAATTTCAAAGCTATCCTCTAAATTTATAATCTTCATAAACTACTTTTGTCCGTTAAAATTTTCAACCGCTTGGTTCCACATTAGCTTATATTTTCGTTTTAGAAATTCAACTTCATCTTGTGAAATTTTAAGCTGTTTTGTAAGCGTCTCGACCGTTTTTCTATCTTCGTCATAGAGCTCTTGCATCGAAATAAGCGCCTCTTTTAAAAATTTATTCTCATTTCTTAGGGTTTCAAGCGTCTCATCCTTTGCGTCAAGTACCTTTTCGTGTAAATTTAATATCGTTCCAATCGTCTTTTCAACAAAGCTGATACCATCTTGGCTTTGCGGCTGCAAGGATAAATTTTGCGAAACACTAGGCACCACGCTCATCGTTCCTTCGCTCGCTTCTATCAAAATTTCTCCATTTTCCTCTTTGGTTTTCAAAACGCCACGATTTATCATATCTTCGATAACTTCACGCTCCAAATGCACAAGTTTGCAAAATTCATCAACACCAAGATAGGTCTGCACCGCTTCTCCTTTTTACAGTATCACTTCAACCTTTGAAGAATCTTCCTCTAAAGCCTTTATCTTCGCCTCTCTGTCAGCTTTTAGAGCACTTGCCAGACTATCATCTTCAAGGGCTAAAATTTGCACCGCCAAATAGGCTGCATTTATGGCACCGGCCTTGCCAATAGCTAGAGTTGCCACTGGCATGCCACTTGGCATTTGCACTGTTGAGTAAAGTGCGTCAACACCGCTTAGAGCCGAACCTGCCATTGGTATGCCAATCACTGGTTTTGTAGTATTTGCAGCGATCGCTCCAGCTAGGTGAGCCGCCATACCAGCAGCTGCGATGAAGACTTTTGCGCCTTTTTTTTCTGCATTTGCGACGTATTCGCTAGTTCTTTTTGGACTTCTGTGAGCTGAGCTGATTATCAGTTCATATTTTACGCCAAATTTCTCTAGAGTCTTTGCCGTTTCGCTAACGATCTCATAGTCACTTTTACTTCCCATTATAATAGAAACAAATTTCATATTTTCTCCCTCAAAAAACTAAATTTTGGCAGCTTGACACCAAGACTTATCTCATTTTCATTGCCGCTATGAATTTCACTCATAATCTTGCCTTTTTTGGTGATAAGCTGTTTAAATTTGATAAATTTCTTGCCCTCTTGTGAATAAACCTTTGAGATTTCATTTTCACTATCATCTATGTGTGAGCCGATAGGCGCCACGATCTCGTAGCTATTGCCTGGAAAAATTTTATATTTGCACTTAAAAAACTCGCCATCTTCACTTATTGCATTTACCTGATGCGTGCCCTCTTCTAGGCTGCTAACGTGATTTTGCGTATCGGTTCGCTCATAAGGTCTATGCACCAAGTAGCCATCCGTAAAGCCGCGATTTTTCAGCGTATTTATCTCATTTTCATAAATTTGTGCGTTAAATTTATCATTTAACGCATCATCTATCGCCATTTTATAGGCTCTAGCCGTGCAAGCTGCGTAGTATTCGCTTTTTGTGCGGCCCTCTATCTTGAAGCTATCAATGACGCCGCTATCAACGATCTCTTTAATGTGTGAGATGAGGCAAAGATCCTTTGAGTTCATAATATGAGTGCCGTTTTCATCCTCTTCTAAGCGGAAAAGCACGCCGCTCTCTTCGTTTTTGGCATAGAGTTCATATTTAAACCTGCAGTCGTTGGCACAGCTACCGCGATTTGACATGCGTCCGCTTTGCACTGAGCTTACTAAGCACCTACCAGAGTAAGCAAAGCACATCGAGCCATGTACAAAAATTTCAATATCAAGAGTTGGAATTTCTTCTTTTATCTTTATGACATCTTTTAAGTTCATCTCGCGTGCTACGACGATACGTTTTGCGCCCATATCGTGATAAATTTTTGCATCAAGCACATTCATAACGTTTGCCTGAGTTGAGAGATGTATCTCGATATCAGGAGCAATGGCTTTTGCTAAACTCATAACGCCTGGAGTTGCGATGATAAAGGCATCTGGCTTCATCGCCGAGATGGTTTGCAAGTGCCTTTTTAGTGGCTCGATCTGAGAGTTAAAAGGGAAGGCATTTATGGTAGCATAAAATTTCTTTCCCTTTGCATGTGTGTAGTCTATCGCCTCTTTGAATGTTTCAAGGTTAAACTCCCTTGCTGATCTAGTCCTTAGTGAAAAGCTAGCCACCGAGCCATAAACAGCGTCAGCTCCATACTCAAGGGCGATTTTAAGTTTTGTTAAATTTCCAGCTGGAGATAAAAGCTCAGGCCTTTTTAGCACTATTTTTTACCCAAACTTTCTATCAAGGCTTCGATATCGTCGTTGCTGACAAGATTTTCAGTCGTTGTATCACCAGCGATGTGAACAGCGGAGCTAACACGCTTATCATCGTCAATTTTACCTTCAAACAAGGTATTCATATATTTGCTTAGTGCCCTCATAACATTGATAACACGCTCGATCTTTTGTCTATGAATGTCTTGATACTGCATCATATCCATAGCCATCATGATCTCATCTTGTCCCATTTGTAAATTTCCGATGATATTATCGATCGTACCAAGAAGTGAGTTATTTTTCTCCAAAGCTTCGCTAAATGCGGCGATATTTGGAAATTTCTCACTTAGCGTCGTAAATAGCTCAATATTTGAGTTTATTGTGTCTTTTAGGCTATTTGAGTCGCTCTCAGCGTCCATAAAAAAGTTATTTATCGTCTCAAGCTTGTCAAACATCTGAGTAGCTTTTTCTTCGCTATCTCTTGTTACATCGTCAAGCTGATGAACCATTTTGTGATCTTCCGTTGGTGGTGGTGGTGGCCAAACGCCATCTGCACTCACTCTATAATTTTCTGCATTCTTTGAATTACTTTCTGATTTTGACTGTGGCTCATCTTTAGTATCGATTGCTTCTGCAACTTCTGTTACCTCGTCCGTATCCTCTTTGACGTCCGCAACCTCTTGGCCAGTATCTTCTTTAGTCTCATCCAACTCATCATCTAGCCCACCTGCCATAAGTGCGTCAAGTTCCTCTTGGGTCATAAAAGCTCCTAATAAAATTTGGCTTGATTATATAGGATTTAAATAAAAAGTAAGTTTAAAGGCAATGCTTTTATCTTTAAATTTATAAATTTTTAGATAGCATTTTTAAAAATAAACGACCTTAAAAGGCTAAAAATGACCGTCGATCTTCACAACCACACGCCACTTTGCAAGCACGCAGTTGGAGAGCCAAGAGAGTATGTACAAAACGCAATAAAAGCTGGCACAAAATACTTTGGTTTTAGCGATCACGCACCAATGAACTACGATGAAGCTTACAGAATGAGCTTTGATGAAATGCAAGGCTATGAAGACGAAATTTTACATTTAAGAGATGAATTTAGCGGTGAGATAGAAATTTTGCTTGGCTATGAGATGGATTTTTTAGATAGATTTATGGATGAGCGAGTTTTTGCTAGAAAGGTTGATTATCTGATAGGCTCTGTGCATTTTTTTAATGGCTGGGCATTTGACAATCCAGAATTTATCGGTGGCTACGAGGGCAAAGACTTGGATCAGATTTGGCAAGAGTATTTTGATCACGTAGAAAGATCAGCCAAGCTTGGCAAATTTGACATTATGGGACATATCGATCTTTTAAAACTTTTTAAATTTTTGCCAAAAAAGGATGTTAGGATTTTGGCTAAAAATGCAGTAAATGCGATAAAAGAAGCAAATTTAGTTGTTGAGATAAATGCCGCTGGCTTTAGAAAACCTATCGGCGAGCAATATCCAAGCCTGAATTTACTTGAACTAATAGCCGAAAAAGATATAACCATCACCTTTGGCTCAGATGCTCACGCAAAAGAAGATATCGGTAAAAATGGTGAAATTTGCGAGCAAATAGCTAGAGATTTAGGTTATTCAAAATGTGCTATTTTTAAAAATAGAGATAGAGAATTAGTAAAATTTTAGATTGGGTTCAAATAAAATATAAATTTAATCTTAAATATTAGGTTTTATGATAGAATACGAAAAATTTAAAAATTAAAAGGAGAAAAAAGTGGGAAAATTCGTCCAAAATATAGATCATTTTTTTAATTTTTGTAAAGAAAATGAAGTCAAATTTGTAGATTTTAGATTTACTGATTTAGGTGGTGCTTGGCATAGCATCAGCTACAACATAAAAGCTGTTACAAAAGAAAATTTCATAAATGGTATCCCAATGGATGCTAGCTCTATGCATGGATGGCAACCAATCGATAAGAGCGATATGATAATGAAGCCAGAAGCTACAACTGCATTTTTAGACCCATTTACTTCTGATATTACAGTTGTTGTTTTTTGCGATATTTACGACATTTACAAGGGTCAAATTTATGAAAAATGCCCTCGCTCAATTGCCAAAAGAGCAATGCAGTACGTAAAAGATAGTGGTCTTGGCGATGAGGCATACTTTGGCCCTGAGAATGAATTTTTTGTCTTTGATAACGTCAAAATCATTGATAGCCCAAACTGCGCGATGTATCAAGTAGATAGCGAAGAAGGCGAGTGGAACGATGCTACTGACTTCAAAGATAGCTACAACACAGGTCATCGCCCACGCAGAAAAGGCGGCTACTTGATGACTCAGCCAATCGACAGCATGGTAGATCTAAGAGCTGAAATGATGCAAGTTCTAGAGCAAGTTGGCCTTGAAGTCTTTTTAGGACACCACGAAGTCGCTCAAGGACAAGGTGAGATCGGCGTGAAATTTGGTAACTTAGTCGAAGCCGCCGATAATGTTCAAATTTATAAATATGTCGTTCGCATGGTGGCTCACCTAAATGGCAAGACAGTTACATTTATGCCAAAACCACTCTACGGCGACAACGGCAGCGGCATGCACGTGCATCAATCAGTCTGGAAAGATGGCAAAAATTTATTCTACAA
Organism: Campylobacter concisus; assembly: GCF_902460845.1. NCBI lineage: Bacteria > Pseudomonadati > Campylobacterota > Epsilonproteobacteria > Campylobacterales > Campylobacteraceae > Campylobacter > Campylobacter concisus. The sequence goes on from NZ_CABPVS010000005.1 coordinate 215,264, forward strand.
AGAGGGCAACTACGCAAATTTAAGTGACTTTGCTAGACACTACATCGGAGGCGTTTTAAAACACGCAAGAAGCGTTGCAGCTTTCACAAACCCGAGCACAAACAGCTACAAACGCCTAATTCCGGGCTTTGAAGCGCCATCTATCCTCACCTACTCTAGTCAAAACCGCTCAGCTAGCATCCGCATACCTTACGGCGCTGGCGAGAAGTCAGTTAGGGCTGAGATGAGATTTCCAGATAGCACAGCAAACCCTTATCTAGCCTTCTCAGCGATGCTAATGGCAGGCCTTGACGGCGTAAAACACAAATACGAGCCGGTTGGTCCGATGGATGAGAATTTATTTAAACTCCATCTTGATGAGATCAGAGAGCGTGGCATCGAGCAGCTTCCACACACACTTCGTGGTAGCCTTGAAGCGCTGATTCGCGATAATGAATACTTAAAGCCAATAATGACCGATCTTTTCATAGACACCTATCAACACTTCAAATTTGAAACTCAAGTTTGGCCTTACGAAGCGCGCCCAACCGCTTATGAGTTTAAAACTTGCTTCTCTTGCTAAAACGCAATCTCCAAGCTCATTTTGGGCTTGGAGACTTTTTTAATCAAATTTAAAACATAAAATCTCCGTCGTACATATCAATGCATCTTACATTAATAATATGTAAATTTTTAATACATATAAAAATACAAAATATTTAGCGTAAAATTTTATGTATCTTATCTATACTTTAGTAAAAAGTAAACTAAAAGCGATTAGAAGCATAATAATCCCAACAAAAATTTCTAAAATTTTCCATGAAAATTCTTTTGCAAAAACTGGAGCGAGAACTCTTGCTCCATATCCTAAAGAAAAGAAGAAAAATAGCGATGCAAGACTAGCACCGATGCCAAAAATTATATTTTCATCTCCAAATTTTGTTGAAATAGATCCTATTAAAAGCATCGTATCAAGATAGACGTGAGGATTTAGCCAAGTAAAAGCAAGCGTCAAAAGCACTATTTTGCTAAATTTTGACTCGTGTTGCGCACTAGGAAGAAGGCTTTTGGGATTTTTAAATGCACCATACAAACTCTTTAGACTATAGACAAATAAAAAGATAAAACCACCATATATGGCAACCTGTTTAAAAAACTCAAATTTTTGTAGCACTTTTGCAAAACCAAAAACTCCAGCAAATATAAGCAAGGCATCACCAAGTGCGCATATTAAGCAAACTGCAAAAACATGTTCCTTTTTTATACCCTGCTTCAAAACAAATGCATTTTGCGCGCCGATAGCCAATATTAAAGATAAACTTGTAAAAAATCCACTCCAAAATGCAGACATTTTCATCCTTTTTAAATTACCAATTATCTAAAATTTAACTAAAAGCAATCTAAAAGATCGAAAATTTTAACTATATGAAAAGGATAAATAATCATAAATTTATGCCTTTTTTTATAAAATCCTTGAACTTTATAAAAAGGATACCGCATTGCAAGCACTAGCTTTAAAATATCGCCCTAAAAATTTTGATGAACTCATCGGTCAAGAAGCAGTTAGCAAAAGCCTAATACATGCACTTGACGAGGGTCGCATAAGCCACGCATATCTATTTTCTGGGCTTAGAGGTAGTGGTAAAACTTCAAGTGCTAGGATATTTTCAAAAGCTCTAGTATGCGAAAAAGGACCTACTTCAAAGCCATGTGAAGTATGCCCACAATGCATAATGGCAAATGAGTCACGTCACATGGATATCATCGAGATGGACGCAGCTAGCCACAGAAAGATAGATGATATAAGAGAGCTAATAGAGCAAACAAAATATGCTCCGGCAATGGCAAGATATAAAATTTTTATAATTGACGAAGTACATATGCTAACTAAAGAGGCTTTCAATGCCCTTTTAAAAACGCTTGAGGAGCCACCAAGTTATGTAAAATTTATCCTAGCAACGACTGATCCATTAAAGCTTCCAACTACCGTGCTTTCAAGGACGCAGCATTTTAGATTTAAGCAAATAAGCAGATACAGCATCATTAAACATCTTGAGTTTATTTTAAGCAAAGAAGGCATTAGCTATGAAAAAGAGGCGCTTGAAATTTTAGCAAGAAGTGGCGGAGGATCGCTAAGAGATACTTTGACACTTCTTGATCAAGCTATCATTTACGGGGCAAATAATGTCACGGCAAATGGCGTAGCATCGATGTTAGGGCTTCTTGATCCAGAAAAGATCGAAGAGATAATAACTCATGTTTTAAATCACGATAAAAATGCTATCAGAGTGCTTGTAAGCGAGCTTGAAAGCCACGATCCAGAGATGATAATAGATGAAATTTTGGCAAATTTAAAGCAAAAATTTATAGAAAACGACTCAAAAATTTCTTTACTTGTTTATGAAAGATTTTTTAGAATTTTGGCACAAGCTAAAGGTATGCTAAATGTAAGTAGCGACAATGGCTTTGTGCTAATGCTAATGCTTTTTATGATGATAGAAGCACTAAATTTACAAGATATCGATGATGCTATAAATGAAGCGATCTCAAAAAATAACGAGAATTTCACTCAAATCACAGAAGTCATCACTCAAAAAAGCCAAGCAGCTCCTGCTAAAATGCAAGGTCCATATGAACTCTTTTTAACAAAAATTTATGATAAAAATTACGATCTTGGCGAGTTTTTTAAAGAATTTGTAGAATTTAGCTTCTTTAATAACAATGAGCTTGGACTGATAGTAAATGCAAAAGATGAAAATCTAGAGTATTTTAAGAAAAATTGGAAAATTTTAAACGAGATATTGCGTACGCTTTTTGGACAAAATGCGAAGATAGTAAATGCAAAGAGTGATGAACAAAAAGCACAAACTAAGATGCCTAAAGCCTCTTTAGAAAATAATGAAAAAAGCGAATTAGACGAGCTTGATGAGGAAATTTCAAGACTAAATGCAAATAACATTGAAACTAAAAATGAGCCAAAAACCGAGATAAAAAGCGAGCCGCAAAACGAGAAAAACAACTTTGCTTTGATGCTAAACAAAGAGCTAAAAACGCCAGAAGAGCTTCAAAGGCAAAGAGAACAAGGTGTGCTAAAAGAGGCTAATAGACTTTTTGGTGAGCCAACGATTGAGAGCTAAATTTTATCTTTATTAGATTTTGCTCTTTTTTTTAGAGCTTCTTTTTTGCGAAGCTCTAGCTCATAAGCTTCATTTAGCGCATCTTCATCGTCCAAATTTGCTCCGTCTAAAAATTTTCGGTAGTCCTCAAATTGCTTATTTTTTATCCCCCAAAGTACGCCAAAAAGCAAAAATGCTCCCATCAAAACCGAGATAAAAACCAGCATCGCAAGTGTCGCGCTATCCATTATTTTTCCTTAAATTTTCTAACAATATAAAGCGAGTTTAAGATAACACTTAGCGAGCTAAGCGACATAAAAAGCGCAGCAAATAGCGGAATGACGTAGCCACATACGGCAAATGGCAGAGCAAGAACATTATAAAGAAGGCAAAAGAGCAAATTTTGCTTTATCGTTTTGTAAGTAAATTTTGAGATTTTTATGGCCTTTGCTAGACTTTTTAAACTATCATCAAGTAGCGCTACATCACTTCTTTCTAAGCTTATTGCCGCCCCGCTTCCCATACAAATGGCAACATGAGCAAGGCTAAGCGCTGCTGCGTCGTTTATACCGTCCCCTACCATTAGCACCTTTTTGCCTTGCTCTTTTAGTTCGCTTATAAATTTAGCTTTCGTTTCAGGCAACATCTCTGCTCTAAACTCACTCACGCCAAGCTCATCTGCCACATTTTTTACCACTTTTTGCACGTCGCCACTTAAGATACACACTTTCATGCCAGCGCTATTTAGCTCGTATATCAAGGTCTTTGCTTCAGGTTTTATGCTATCTTTTAGGTAAAATTTCGCCACTAGCTCACCATTAAGTCCCACAAAAAAGCTCACATTTTCTTCAGTTTCATCAAAGCTAATACCATTTTCAACTAAAAATCGCTTGCTTCCTGCATAAAATTTTTTACCTGAAATTTCAGCCTCAACACCCTTTGCCACGCTTAAATTTATATTTTTAAGCTCTATTTTCCTTGCGCCTTTTTGCTTTAGAAATTTAGCCACTGCCACGCTTATTTGATGATTTGATATAAGAGCTAGCGAATAAATTTCATCTAAACTTATGCTCTCTTTTATGAAAAAATCACTAACTTCAAATTCTGCCTTTGTGAGCGTGCCAGTCTTGTCAAATACCGCTACATCGCACTTTGCAAGGCTTTCAAAAAATTTAGCCTCTTTAAAAAGTACTCTATTTTTAAAGGCCACACCAAGGGCACAGACACTACTAACTGGCGTGGCAAGCGCAAGCGCACAAGGGCAAGCGATCACGATGACGCTAACAGCCGTGACAATAGCCTCTGAAAAGCCATATTTAAAGTACCAAAACCAAAATGTAAAAAATGCCAAAGTCAGCACGCTAAGAGAAAATTTAGAAGCGATTTTATTGACTACTAGCTCGATATTTGGCTTTTTTAGCTCTGCATTTTGGAGTAAATTTATAAGCTGATTTAGATAAGAATTTTTAAAAATTTCCTTTGCTTCGTAGATGATTTGTCCATTTTGGCAAATGACGCCACTTTTTACCTCTTGCCCCACTCCCAAGGTCACAGGCAGGCTCTCTCCCGTTAGACTTGAGCTATCCATGCTTGCCTCACCGCTAAGCACTACTCCATCAAGTAGCGCCCTCTCGCCTGATCTAAGCACGATCTTTTCGCCCAAATTTACATCTCTTGGCTCTTTTAAAACATCTTTGCCATCCTCCAAAATACATACCTTTGTAAGCAGCATATCATTTAAGAAATTTGAAGTCTCAAGCGCCTTTTTTTTACCCAAAATTTCTAAAAATTTACCGATAAAAACAAAGGTGATGATCATTGCAACCGAGTCAAAATAGCTCTCGCCACTCCTCGTAAACATCGCAAAAATGGAGTAAATATAAGTAATGCTAGCTCCGGTGATAACAAGCAAATCCATATTTGGCGAAGCATTTTTTATGGCTATCTTTGCCCCTTTGAAAAACTCGCTACCAGTATAAAAAAGCACAGGCGTTGCCAGCACGAACTGCGCAAAGCTTAAAATATCTTTTATATCGCCTCTTATGCCGCTAAAATACCCACTATACTGAGCAATGGCTAGCCACATAATATTCATCGTAGCAAAGATACCAACTAGCGCTTTTGTGTAAAAATTTCTTCTTTTCTTAGCTAGTTCGTCCTCTTTTTGACTCGTAGCATATGGCTTTGGGACGTAGCCAACGGCATAAATTTTTTCAATTATTTGCTCTATTAAAAGCTCCTGCTCATCAAAAACAATGACCGCTTTTTGATTAAGCGAGTTGATATTTACCTCCAAGACGCCAGGTAAGCTAAAAAGTGCCTTTTCAAGTAGCCAGATGCAAGCTGAGCAAGTGATGCCATCAATTAAAAATGAAATTTGACTAAAGTCGCCCTCTTTTGTCACAAGCTCACTAAAATTTGTCGCTAAATTTTTGATATTTGCACCGTTGCTTGCCGGTGTAAGTGTATTTTTACCAAGACGTTCATAAAACTCACTAAGCCCATTTTCATTTAAAATTTCATAAACACCTTTGCAACCAACACAGCAAAATTTAAGTCCGCTTTCATTTGAGATCATCACGTTTTCATCAAATTTTAATCTACAATGAGCACATCTACTTTGTGGCATTTTTACTTTCTTTTATCTAAAATTTTTACTAATATTATTGCATCACATGCCTATTACGCACCATATAAATTTATGGTAGGCAAACTGCAAAAATAGGCATAAATTTCTTCTTTTATTATCGTTATAAAATGGCGAGATTATAGCAAATCAACCATTTTTGAGCAAAAATTTTATTTTATGCCATTTCTTGACAACAAAGTTTTATTTTTATAAAATGCCAAAACTTTCAAAAACTTCTTTTTGAAACTTAGAAATTCTGCAAAATTATCCCCGCATTTAAAGAGGAAAAATGGAAAACAACCAAACCGAGCAAAGTGCTGCTCAAAACACAAAAACTACAAAAAAACATCAAGCATCAAGAACACACATACCAGTAGACGGACACAAAATCGAAGAGCTAAGAACGCTTAGTTTAGATGAGCTAGTGCAGATCGCAAATAGCGTTGGCGTCGAAAATCCACGCGAATTTCGTAGGCAGGACTTGATATTTGAGATACTAAAAACCCAGACAAAACAAGGCGGCTTTATACTATTTACTGGAATTTTAGAGATCACAAACGAGGGTTATGGCTTTTTAAGGGCTGTTGATGCAAATTTAAGCGACAGCTCTAACGATGCTTACGTCTCAAACTCACAGATCCGCAAATTTGCACTTCGTGTGGGCGACATCATCACCGGCCAAGTAAGAGAGCCAAAAGATCAAGAAAAATACTACGCTCTTTTAAAGATCGAGGCAGTAAACTACATGCCTCTAGCAGATGCAAAAGAGAGGCCACTCTTTGACAACCTAACCCCACTTTTCCCAACTGAAAAGCTAAATTTAGAGTATGATCCGATGAAGCTAACGGGCCGCGTACTTGACCTTTTCACGCCTATTGGTAAGGGTCAGCGTGGTCTCATCGTCGCACCTCCAAGAAGCGGTAAAACTGAGCTTATGAAAGAGTTAGCTCACGGCATCGCTAAAAATCACCCAGAAGCCCAGTTAATGGTGCTTCTAGTCGATGAGAGACCAGAAGAAGTTACCGATATGCAGCGCTGCGTAAAAGGCGAGGTTTTTAGCTCGACATTTGACCTGCCAGCGCTTAATCATGTCCGCGTAGCAGAGCTTGTCATAGAAAAGGCAAAACGTCTAGTTGAGATGGGCAAAGACGTCATTATATTGCTTGATAGCATAACCCGTCTAGCACGCGCCTACAACACAGTAACCCCACCAAGCGGCAAGGTACTAACTGGTGGCGTGGATGCTAACGCGCTTCACAAGCCAAAACGCTTCTTTGGTGCAGCCAGAAACATCGAAAATGGCGGCTCTCTAACCATCATCGCAACTGCGCTAATCGACACTGGCTCACGCATGGATGAAGTAATATTTGAAGAGTTTAAAGGCACTGGAAACAGCGAGATCGTACTTGACCGCAATATCTCTGACCGCAGAATTTACCCAGCTATCAACGTACTAAAATCAGGTACCAGAAAAGAAGAACTACTTCAAAAACCTGACGAGCTTCAAAAAATTTGGGCTATCCGCTCTGCGATTGCGACAATGGATGATGTTGAAGCGCTTAAATTCTTATACGCAAAAATGCTAAAAACAAAAGACAACAAAGAGCTTCTCTCTATCCTAAACGAGTAAATTTAAATGAGCTTGAAGTGCTTGCTTTGAGCTCAAATTTCTTCACTTAAAATATCTAGCTAAAAATATCTTAGAAATTTTAAATTTTCTAGCTCTTGCAATTATAAAAGAATTTACGATTTTTAAACGATTATTTACTAAATTTTTCTATGTCTTGATTGATCAAATTTTCATATTCGCAAAGCTCATTACAAGTCTTTTTGCTCTGCTCTATAAGCTCATCAAATTTAAATCCAAGCATCACAATACGATAAAGGTTGGGCTTGTGTTTTCGCCAGTTGTAAAGCGTCGCGACATCAACGTCTAAATGATAAGCCATATCACGTTTTGTCATCTTAGCCACTTTACACTCCTTTTTTCGAGTGATTTTATAAATTTTATTCTGATAAGAAAACAATTGAATTATTTTATGTTTTTTATATATTTAATTGAATATTTAAACTTTATTTAATCCAATAAAATTTAGAATACCAGGCAAACATTTTTTAAATAAGGAGTAAAAATGAAAAATGTAGTTTTAAAAGTTGCTTTAGGCTTAAGTCTGGCTAGCGCTACTGCTTTAGCACAAGGAGCGTTCATTGGGATCGAAGGAGATTACTCTTTTAATTCAAAATTAACAGCAAAAAGCGATAATGACACAACAAAAGTCAAAAAAGCTCAACCAGGTATCGGACTAAAAGCTGGCTATGATTTTGATAGTTTTAGAGTTTATGGAGCTTACATTTACGACTTTCAAGCAAAGAAATCACTTGGCGATGAAGACGGTACAGTAATAAAATGGAGTACACATAAATTTATAGTAGGCGCAGATTATACACCAGAATTGACAAAGGACATAAAACTAGTTCTTGGTGGCTACACTGGCTACTCAAAGCTCAAAATGGATGTATTTGATATTCATGATGGCTCGGAAAAAGCTAATACAAATGGCTGGATACTAGGTGCAAGAATTGGTGTTGAATACTCTATCAACGAAAACAATGCAGTTGAGTTTGGTGTAAAAGCAGATAGAACAAAATATAGCTCTATAGCAAAATATGATAATGCAAAAATAAAAGAGACGAATGTAGGTCTTTATTTGGGATATACATATAAATTTTAATCGCTCACAAGCTCAAATTTACTCTTAAATTTGAGCTTTTTATTTAAAAACAAACTATAAATTTAAAAGTTTTTCTAAATTTTCGCCGTCTAAGCGGTAGTTTCTCCACTCAAGAGATTGATTTGTAGCACCCATGCTTTCATAAAATTTAATGCTTGGCTCATTCCAGTTTAGGCAGCACCACTCAAGCCTTTTTAAATTTTCATCCTTGCAAATTTGAGCTAAAAATTTAAAAAATGCCTTACCGATGCCTTGATTTCTAAACTCTTTTTTGACGTAAATGTCCTCAAGATAGATCCCGCCAAGCCCTAAAAATGTAGAAAATGTGTAAAAATAGATAGCATAGCCAATAGCCCTGCCCTTACTCTCGCAGATAAGGGCCTTTGCATGATTTTTATTAAAGATAGAGTCTGCAAAAATTTCATTTGTAAAAGTGACTTGATCACTTAAATTCTCATAGCTTGCAAGCTCTCTTACAAGCTCGCATATCACGTCTATATCGTCAATAGTCGCTTTTCTTATTTGAAATTTCATTAGTTATCACCAAAAAGTGCTTTTAAGTCTTTGATTGGCTCATTATTTTTTGCATTGCTACTAGTTTTTGAGCCAAGCTCATTTAGCTCGATCTCATAGCCAGTTAGCATGCTTGCTAGGCGGATATTTATGCCGTTTTTGCCGATCGCCTTACTCTTTTGTTCGCTTGCAAGTCTCACGATCGCCTTATTTTCTTCGATCTTTACAGATGTGATGATCGCAGGTGCCATAGCGCGAGCCACCAAGATCGCTGGTTCAGTGGTGTATTCGATCGCATCGATACTCTCACCATGAAGCTCTTTGCTTACGGCATTTATCCTAACGCCCTTTGTGCCGACCGTTGCACCAACTGGATCGATGTTTGGAGTGGTTGAGATGAGTGCTACTTTAGCCCTTTCGCCAGGAATTCTCGCACTTCCTTGAATGATGATGCCACCATCTTTTATCTCAGGCACTTCTGAAGTTAGCAGTGCTTCAAGAAATTTTGGCGAAGTCCTTGAAAGCTCGACCTTTATGCCTAAATTTTTATCTGTAAAAACTTTTCTAATGACTGCTTTTACCACATCGCCCACTTTAAATTTCTCGCCTTTTATGCGGTTTTTGCGTGGCAAGATGGCACGAAGCTCGTCAATCTCGATAAAAGTGTTTTCGTCATTATCGACTCTAATAACTGGTCCAAAGACCATGTGGCCGCTCATCTCATTATATTTTTGTAAAATTTTCTCTTCTACTAGGCGCTGGATATGATACTCAAGCTCCTTATGAAGCGTTTGGGCTGCGGTTCTTCCAAGGTTATCAAGGCTTAGCTCGTATGTGAGCTCATCTCCGATCTCTACACCGTTATCTATCTTTTTAGCCTCTTTTAAGCTTAAAAAGTGCTCATTGTCTTCAGCAAGTCTCTCATCATCGTTTGCTACGATTGAAATTTTTTGATAAAGCTTTAAATTTTTATTTGCATCGATGCTCACGTCATACTCATAATTTTCGCCATAAACTCTTTTTGCAGTATTTATCAAGGCTCTTATAACACGCTCTTTTACATCTTCTATCTCTAAATTTTTTTCATTTGCAATTGACTCGATGATATCTGAAATTCTTTCCATTTTTTCTCCATTGTAACGATAAATTTCGGGGATTTTTCGTGAAGTTTTGAAATTATACATAAGCCATACTTTTAATAACTTTAAGCTTATTATTAACTTTTATTTAATCCTTTTTTTATGATGTTTTGGATATATTGACCGATTAAAATTTAAGATTTTGAAAGGATTAAAAATGGAGCTAAAACTTGCAAGAGCCGAATTAGACGCAAAGCCAAAAACGATTTCACTAGAAAAAATAGAGGCAGTTGTCGAAAAAGAGGGTCAGAAAATTTTCTATTTTGATAAAGAAAACACACACAAACAACTAATCGCCTTAGTCGAGCATTTTGAAGAAAAAGGGCTAAGCGTCTATCACAGAACTGTAAAATACGGACTTGATGATAGCGACTACATGTATGAAGTGCATATACTTTAATGAGTAAAAAACTCTTTATCCAAACTCTAGGCTGTGCTATGAATGTTCGTGACAGCGAGCATATCATAGCTGAGCTCTCACAAAAAGAAGACTACTCCTTAACACAAAATATAGAAGAAGCTGATTTAATCCTTATAAATACCTGCTCGGTTCGTGAAAAGCCAGTTCATAAGCTCTTTAGCGAGGTCGGAGCCTTTGAAAAAGCCAAAAAAAGAGGTGCTAAAATAGGCGTTTGTGGCTGTACTGCAAGCCATTTGGGTAGTGAAATTTTTAAGCGCGCACCTTATGTTGATTTTGTTCTTGGCGCAAGAAATGTCAGCAAGATCACAAAGGCGGTAAATACGCCTAAATTTATCTCAACCGACATAAATCATGACGAGAGTGAATACGCATTTGGCGAATTTAGAGGCTCGCCATACAAAAGCCACATCAATATCTCGATCGGCTGCGACAAAAAGTGCACCTATTGCATCGTCCCACACACTAGAGGCGATGAAATTTCTATCCCTTCAAGCCTAATCTTAAAAGAGGTAGAAAAGGCTGCAAAAAGCGGTGCAAAAGAGATATTTTTACTAGGGCAAAATGTCAATAACTACGGTAAAAGATTTTCAGGCGTGCAAGAAAATATCGATTTTAGCGACCTGCTAGTAAAGATAAGTGAGATAGAGGGCGTTGAAAGGATAAGATTTACAAGCCCACACCCACTTCATATGGATGATAAATTTCTTGAAATTTTCACTAATAACCCAAAAATTTGCAAGTCAATGCACATGCCACTTCAAAGCGGAAACACCAAAGTCTTACGCGAAATGAAGCGCGGATATACAAAAGAGTGGTTTTTAGACCGCGCATTAAGACTTAGAAAGATGTGCCCAGACGTGAGCATCTCAACTGATATCATCGTCGCATTTCCAGGCGAGAGCGATAGCGAGTTTGAAGACACGATGGACGTGCTTGAACAAGTTAGATTTGAGCAAATTTTTAGCTTTAAGTATTCGCCTCGTCCGCTTACAAAGGCAGCTACTTTCACAAATCAAATAGATGATAAAACCGCTTCAGAAAGGCTTACTCGCCTACAAAATCGCCACAATGAAATTTTAGACGAGATCGTGGCGGTACAAAAAGATAAAATTTTTGATGTATATTTTGAAGAGCTAAGAGCAAACGGCGGCGTTGCTGGGCGAAGTTTTAATAACTTTTTAGTTCAAGTCGATGGTAGCGAAGAGCTTCTTGGCACTACACAAAAAATCAAGATCACAAACCCAAAACGAATGGTTTTGTATGGCGAGCTGCAAATTTAAAAACGTCTTTGAAAAGGTTGCCCTAAGCATTGGCGTCTTTTTCATCTACATTTTGATGTGGCTCATTTTTCTAACCTGCAAAAAGAGCTACACTCCAAATTTCTTACCACAAAATGGCTGCGTCGTCGTCTTTTGGCACGGCAGACTTAGCTTTATGAGCTTTGCTTACAGGCAGTGGTGGAGCAGACAAAATAGAAAACAAGGCAAAGTGATAATCAGCGACCACAAAGATGGCGAGCTAATCACCAGAATAATCAAATTTTTTGGCATCGACACCATTAGAGGCAGCAGCTCAAAAGGCGGTGCAAGGGCACTTATAGAAGCTCTAAGAGAGATAAAGCAAGGCCACGACGTCATCATCACGCCAGATGGCCCACGCGGACCAAGACATAGCGTGGCAGACGGAGCTGTGGTGATCGCGCAAAAGTCATCTTGCGAAATTTATGCTCTAAACTTTGAAGCAAGATCGTTTTGGGAGTTTAAAAGCTGGGACAAGATGATACTTCCAAAGCCATTTTCAACTATAAATTTTAGCCTCTCAGCTCCTTTTAGTGTGGCAAATTTAGAGCAAAAAGAGGCAAAAGAGAAGATACAAAATGAGCTTTGGCAAGCCTCGCAAAACGACGGTGGTAAGAGCGTGGAGCAAAACCAAGAGGACTTTAGAGCAAATTTAAAAATTTGGTGGAAAAAGTATGCGCATAAAAATCCGCAAATAAGAGACGAGATAAAAGAAATTTTGGATGAAATTTATGAAAAATAAACTATCTATTTTTATAGCCATCTTTCTAATTGTTTTATTCGGACTATTTTTTTATAGCGACAACTCCTACAAACTCGCCCTTGAAGCAAAATTTTTATACGAAAACAAAGAATACGAAAAGGCCTTAAATTTAAGCCAAAAAGCACTTGATATAGATATTTATAACAAAATGGCAAATACTGTGCTAAATCAAAGCAAGGCTGCTATCAAATTTAGCTCATACATAAAAAACGGCAAAGAGTATCTTGAGCGTATCAAAAAAATGAGCCAAAGTAGCGTCAGCAAGGCTGATAGTGAGCGCATTAAGATGATGTGTGATGTGATGATAGAGGATTTTGACGACCTTAAAAACTCGGCCCTACTTGATAATGAGCTAAAAAATGAAGCTTTAAATACAAAAGAGATTTTCGTTAAGCTTAAAAACGAGCTGTTTTAAACTTATTTAATCCCTTTTTAGCTACCATAACGAAAATTATGCACTAAATTTAGGAGATTTATGTCTTTTAGCGTTAAAAAGCTTTTTTCTAACCTTTTTTTAAGCGTCGTGTTGGAGGGCAATGAGTGCATATTCTTCGGTCAAGTCTTTAGAAATGGCAAACTTTCAAAAACCATAAATGCCAAATTTACAGATATAAATATCGATAATATCGATGAAAAAATCATAAAATATATAGAAGAGCAAGAAAAAGCATATTTTGGTGTGTATGTTTCAGTTTTTTTTAACGATGACTCGCAAGGCGCACTTCCTAGTGTTAGCTTTGACGAATACAAAAAATTTAATATAAGTACTAAAAACCTTACAAGCCTTATCATGCAAGATAGCTGGAGTATTTATGCAAATTTAAATGCTATAAAAAAATATAAAAATTTATTTGGACAAGATAGCGTGGATCTCATCTACTCACCTATTGCCCTACTCTTTCACGAGCTCTTAAAACGCGGAATTTCTCCAAAAACTACACTTTATCTTTATATCCATGCACATTCGTTTACGCTTGCGATATTTAAAGATAAACAAATGAAATTATCCACTTTTTTAAATATGTCTGGCATTGAGGAAACCAACCAAGAAGCTGAAAGCCTAAAAGAAGAAGATATAACAGATATTGACAACTTAATCATTAAAGAAGAAAATGACGCAACATCGCTTGATGATTTTAAAAGTTTAGATGATTTTTTAAGTGATGATAAGCCAAAAGAATTTGAAGATCTAAATTATGAACTAAATATGCCAGCTTCTACAAATGTAGAAAAATCGGTTGCTATTTTTGGGTATGACATGAAGATGTTTGATTACATCGTAAAGGCTGTAAGAGAATTTTACGAAAATCCTCTCTACAGCGGTGATTTTATTGAGCAAATCATTGTTTTTGAAAATACGAAAACAAGTGCAACCTTTTTACAATATCTGCAATCCGAGCTTTTAGTGGAGACTTCGGTGTATCCAGTGAATACAAATCATATTATGAATGAAATCATGCAAGAAGAGATAATATTATGAGATTTAGCTTTATTGCCCAAGAGCCAAGACCACTTATATCTATCTTTAGCAAAATTTGGCTAAGCCTTATAAGCTTTGTGTTTGTAGCTCTTTTGGCAGCAAATTTCTTTATACTCTATAAAAATTATTCAATTGAAAAAAATATAAATTTTTTATCAAATAAGCAAAAAGAACTTAGTCGAAAAATAGTCACAACAGATGAAATTTCAGCTAAGCTCGCCGTACAAATAGAATCTGCAAATGATATTTTCACATCAAATTCTATTCTCAAGCAAAGTTTGCACAATCTTTTTGATCTAGTGCCTGACAGTATAACGCTCGAAGAGGTTTTTATGGATAAAAACTCACTCATCATTCGTGGCATAACGCCGACAAAAGATGTATTTAACCAGCTTCTAGCTTCACCTTTAAGATCTATTTTTACAACTTCAAATACTAGCTTTTATCAAAGTAAAAACGGCTGGTATGGCTTTATAAGTACAAATAAAATTGATAATTCTGAGGGATATAATGAGTAAAAAAGATACGAGCTTAGAAAAAATAGATCCCGTCAAGCTTTTACTTTTTATATTTGCTTTTATCGTAGTTTGTTTCATTATGATATTTGGTTTTATCGTGCCAAATATAAAAGAATTTAAAAGCCTAACTAGGCAAAATTATTCACAGACCTCATCTTATACAAAAGTAAAAAATGAATTTGAAGCCAAATTTAAAGCCCTTGAAGCAACTAAACAAAAAGATGGAGCTATCATTTCAGCTTTTGAGACTAAATTTGATAAAGATAAATTTATAGAATTTGCCTCCAAATTTTTCAGTGAAGTAAGCCTTAGTAAAATAGAAGAAAGTGATAATAACGCTAGTGAAAAATTTTTTAGATTTCGCCTAAATGTAACTAGCTCTCTAAGGACACCACAAAAATTTTATGACTTTTTAGATGCGCTTAGCAGCTATGACAGTATCGTAAAGACTGAATTTCCTATCGTCATGAAAGGCGAAAAGGATAAAATCCATACTACTTTTAATATAAAAGTTTTTGGGTTGAAGTAAAATTTTAGATTTCATTTAATAAAAAGCTACAAATAGATAGCATTTCTCTCAAGTTCTTAGTTGTAGAAATTATATTTTTATAGACATAAATTTATGTATTTCATCGGTATTGATATAAGCTGAACATCTACAAAAGTAGCAATACTAGATAATCAAGATAATTTTTGTGATCTATTTTTTTGTTATCAAGTAGTTTTAGTGCCATAAAAATAGTACGCGATATAAAAGAAATTTTAGAACAAAAAGGCTATCAATATGCTTCAATCGTAGCTACTGAATATGGAAGAGTAAGTGTAGAAGCGGGTGTAGTATAGTTTTTGAAAACCGTACAGGAACTAAAAATTTAAAAATAATATGAGTACACAAGGCGACCTTGTAGAAAATATCGCCAAACATTACATAAAGATGTCCCTCTTCAGTAATGTACAAAAACGACGCAAGATCTGATGCTATCAAAAAATTTGTAGATGAATATAAAGTAGATGGTGCAATAGATATCGTTTTAAGTGGCTGTCACACTTATGCAATAAAAACAAACAAGATAAAAGAAGCAGCAAAGAAGCTGGTGTAAGCTATATGAGTCTTGAAACTGACTACTCCAAACAAGATGTATGTTGGCCAGATCTGTACACGCTTGGAGGCATTTTTAGAATTTCTCAATTAAAATATAAAATTTTAAAAGGCTCAAGAAAGAGCCTTTGTTGATTTGTTACGAATTTTTAGAACAGTATTTTGACTAGTATTGCTTTTTCTCCACACATTTGCCAAGTTGGCAGGCTCTTTTGTAAAGTACGTCTGCCTTTGTTTCATCGCCGCTTAGCTTTGCAAGCAAAAAGCACGACTGAGCATACTCAAGTTCGCAACTCTTTGCCAAAAGCCTTAGCACTCTAGACTCAGCCTTAGCTCTATCTATCTTATGAGTCTTTAAATTTTCGCTTTCTATGTAGGATTTTAGCCCCATAGCCTCATTATAGCAGCCAACGCCGTCGCCGCTATCACAAGCTAGTTTATAAAGCTTTAGAGCTTTTTCCATATCTTTTTGCTCATCAATCAGCCCTTGCTCATAAATTTGGCCTAAATTTGAACAAGCCGTCGCAAGCCCAGCATTACAAGCTTTTTCGTAGTAGCCTTTTGCCTTTACGAAGTCTTTTTCATTGCTAAAATTTACAGCTAAATTGTTACAGTCGATGCTATTTCCGCTCTCGCAGTTTTGTACCATCTTCTCTTTTTCTAGCTCCAGACGCTCCACCCTAGCCTCTTCATCACTTTGCCAAAAGCCAAAGCTTACCATCTTTTGCCACGACCAGCAACCACTAAGCATAAAGCCCATGGCCAAAACAAGACTAAAATTTAAGACCTTTTTCACTTACATTCCCAGCTTTGTGCCTAGTCTTTTCATCTGAGGGCATGCCTTGCTTAGCCCACGAAAGCAAGCGACTTTATAAATTCCATAAGCCCTTTTTTCATCTTTATTGACACCAAGACCAAGCTCGTACATCGCACCGATATTAGCACAACTTGGCAAATCGCCAGCATTGCATGCATTTGTATAAGCTTGCATTGCTAAGTAATAATCTCGCTTAACGATTTCACCTTTTCTATAAGCATTGCCTAAATGATAGCAAGCTTGCATGCCTCCGCCATTGCAACTTTCTTTATAAATTAAAATTGCTTTTTTTGGATTTTTTTTAACTCCGAGTCCAAGCTCATAAAGAGTGCCCAAATTTGCACAACCGACTTGTACTTTAGCATCGCAAGCTTTTTTATAATTTGTTAAAGCATTTTCATATTCTTTTAAAAGCTCGTAATTTACACCCAAATCGTTGCAAGCTTCCGCATCGCCTTCTTCGCATTTTGGTATTAAAATTTCGATCGCATTTCTTGAAATTTGCTCTTTATTTTGCACTATTTTTTCATCCTTTGGTTGCTGCCACGAATCATCTTGTTTTTGTCCTACACCAATCACATTTAAGCAGCCAGTGAAAAATAAAGCCAATAAAAGCAATAAATCTTTTTTCATTCTTTTCCTTTTAAAATTGTCCAAATAAGTCATTTAGTGCTTCACTGATACTTGGATGAGTGAAAATTTGATTTTTAAAGAAATTTGCATTTGCTTTTAAATTCATTGCAATTGCGATTTCATTTATCAGCTCATTTGCATAGATGCAGTGAAAGCTAACTCCTAAAATTTCGCCGCTTTGTGCATCAACGATAGCTTTTAGCATGCCTACATCATGATTTAGTACTTTTGCGCCTGGTACTGTTGCCATACTAAGCTTTAGCTCTTTAAAATTTAGCCCAAGCTTGCTAGCCTCTTTTGCATTTACTCCAACTCTTGCTAGCGGAGTGTCGGTAAATAGTACATTTGCATGAATACTTCTATTTTTGGTATTTCTCTTTTTATCACCAAAAATTTGTGAATAAACTATCCTAAAATCATCTAAGCTCGTATAAGTAAAAAGCTCTCCGCCGCGTACGTCGCCTACCGCATAGATGTTTGGCATATTTGTTTGAAGATTTTCATTTGTCTTTATAAAGCCTTTTTCATTTAGCTCAACTCCAGCAGCTTTTAAATTTAAATCATCTACATTTGCTACTCTGCCAAGTGCGATCAAAAATGCATCAGCTCTAAGGCATCTTTGCTCGCCATTTTGCTTGAAATTTAATACATTTTCTTTAATGCACTCTATCTCGCAACCCTCTAAAATTTCAACGCCTTGGACTCTAAGAGCTTCTTTTACGCTATTAGCTATATCATCATCTTCGTTTTTAAGTAGTTTTGAACGTCCTATGATAGTCACTTTTGAGCCAAAATTTGCAAACATCGATGCAAACTCTATGCCGATAAAACCACTACCGATAATGACAAAATGCTTTGGTAAATTTTTTAGATCAAGCAAAGTTTGGCTTGAAAATACATTTGAGTTTACAACCTCAAAAGGAGCATCTGTATCTTTTGAGCCACTATTTATGATAATAAAATCGCCCTCTATTAGCTTTTTCTCACCACTTGGCGTTGTTACAAGTATGCTATTTTTACTAGCAAATGAGCCAACACCATCGATCACATCGATATTTTCTTTATCATTTAACATCGCATAGTTTTTAGCATTAAGAGCCGAGATTAGTTTATTCTTATTTTCCACACTAAGCGTGTAATATTCGCTTTCGACACTATTATTTACAAATTTTGCCTCTTTAGCGGCTGTTATTAGACGTTTGGTTGGTATGCAGCCAACATTTATGCAAGTGCCTCCATACATCTTTGGTGATCTCTCTACAAGAGCCACTTTTTTGCCAAGTGCGGCAGCTTTAACCGCTAGCGTTTTGCCAGCTTTTCCAAAACCAATAATTACAATATCATATTTCATTTTCAGTCCCTTATCTTTCCCATTACATAGTAAGTTGTTTCATTTATCTTTTTTAGCTCCATTTTATATTTATTAGCCCAGTTTTTTATAATCTCATCAACTCGCTCTTTTATTTCATTAACGGTAGCTACATTTTTTATCTTTAGTCTATCTTCACTTCCACTCATCGCCACAAAACAAAGGTGCGGCTTTAAATGGTCATTTAGTTCAATTATGCTCTTTGGCAAAAGACCGTCAGTGTTGTTTAAAATTCTACACATTTGAGCAGTGGTCGTTTCATTGACGTTATAGCCAAGCTGGATTAAAAGCGCATTATGATCCATATCGTTCCTTTTGCTTAAAATTTGCGGGCATTATAAGATAAAATTGGATAAAATCGCCTAAATTTTCAAGGACAAATATGAAAAAATTTATCATTTTTGTGTTTAGTGTTTTGCTATTTTGGGGATGTTCGTTAGATCAAATTTCACAAAATTTTGGCCTTAGTGAGCCACCACTTGATCCAGAGGTCGAGCAAATAGCAGACGCCATCTATCTATATAACGAGGGCAACTATCCAAAAGCTTGCAAGAGATTTTATGATTATGCAAAAGATGGAAATGTGCTTGCCATGCAGCAAACTGGCGTTTGTTTTCGTGATGGTAAAGGCTTTAGCAAGGATATCTTAAGGGCACTTTTTTGGTTTGAGACAGCTGGCAGATACGGCAATATAGACGGACTAAGAAGTGCTGGATATATCTACGAATACGGCCTTGGGGTCAATAAAAATTTAGAAAAAGCGATATATTTTTACGAAAAAGCCACAAGCCTTGGCTCAAGTGAGGCCAGCTACGATCTGGGGCTTATCTATCTAGGCAAAAATGACTATAAAAAAGCGAGAATTTATCTTGATGAATCTTGCTTTAAAGGCAAAGAAGAGGCGTGCATGAAGCTAAAAGAGATGAAATTTTAGCTCTCATCTCTTTTTATAAATTTATTACGCCTCAGCCTTTTGAGCGATCAAGACGCCCTCTATCATCTTTTTGATATCCCCATCAAGTATCGCATCGGTTTGTGAATATGCCTCGCCACTGCGGTTGTCTTTTACTTGCTGATACGGGAAAAGTACGTATGATCTTATCTGATGACCCCAGCCGATCTCGCTCTTTTCGACGCTGTTGCTCGCTTCTTGTTGTTTCATTAGCTCAAGCTCGTAAAGGCGAGACTTTAGCATTTTCATCGCTGTAGCTCTATTTTTGTGCTGACTGCGGTCATTTTGGCACTGCACGACGATGCCAGTTGGTATATGCGTGATACGGATGGCTGATTCTGTCTTATTTACATGCTGACCACCAGCACCACTTGCTCTATAAGTATCTATTTTTAGATCTTTTTCTTCGATCTCGATCTCTATATCATCATCTACTTCAGGGCTTACCATGACGCTAGAAAAGCTTGTATGACGGCGCCCTGCACTATCAAATGGACTTGTGCGAACGAGCCTGTGGATGCCATTTTCTGCTTTGAAGTAGCCATAAGCATTTTCACCTTTTACAATAAAGCTAACATCCTTTAGCCCAGCCTCATCACCCTCTTGAAAGTCAAGAGTCTCAACCTTAAAGCCCTCACGCTCGCAAAATCTAAGATACATCCTATAAAGCATGCTCGCCCAGTCGTTACTCTCAGTGCCACCAGCTCCAGGGTGGATCGATACGATCGCATTTTTGCCGTCATCTTCGCCGCTTAAAAGCATAGAAATTTCAAGATTTACTATCTTTTCATCTAAATTTTTAGCGTCATCAAAGAGAGAATTTATAGTCTCTTCGTCATTTTCAGAATTTGCTAGCTCAAAAAGTTCCTTTGCATCACTTACTGCCTGATTAGCATCGTTAAATTTTGCAAGCATGTTTGAAATTTTTGTCTTTTCTTTATTTAGCGCCCCTGCTTTAGCGATATCTTGCCAAAAATCAGGATCTTGCTCGGTGGCCTCGATCTCTTTTAGTCTAGCCTTTATCTCTTCAGGCTTTACGATAGAGCCTATGTTTTCAACTTTTGTTTGTAGCTTCTTTAAAAGCTCGTTGTATTCGTAACTATCCAAGTTTTTCTCCAAAAATTTTTGCCGATTTTAGCCAAAAGTTGCTTACATTTTTAAATTTACGCCCTTTTAATCCTTTTTTGTTACAATGCCAAGTTAAAATTTCAAACAAAAAGAGTCAAAATGCAAATCATAAGAACTATAAAAGAACTTGAAAATTTCGTCTCTAGCACAAGCGCAAAGATCGGTTTTGTGCCGACCATGGGCGCACTTCATGACGGACACGTTAGCCTTATTAAAAAATGCGTGAACGAAAATGAGATAAGTATCGTCTCAACATTCGTTAATCCAACTCAATTTTTACCAGGCGAAGATCTAGACAAATACCCAAGAAATGAGCAAAACGACATTAAAATTTGCGAGCAAAACGGCGTTAGCGCTATCTTTATCCCAGATGCTGGTAAACTTTACTTTGAAGATGAGCCTCTAATCGTTGCTCCAAAGAAATTTTCAGCCATCTTAGAGGGCAAAACTAGGCCTGGACACTTTGACGGCGTACTAAGAGTGCTAAACAAGCTATTTCGCCTAACTCGTGCAAATAGCGTTTATATGGGCAAAAAAGACACACAACAACTAATCATAGTACAAAACATGATAAAGACATTTTTCCTAAACATCGAGCTAGTGGCTTGCGATATCGTTAGAGAGCCAGACGGCTTAGCGCTTTCAAGTAGAAATGTCTATATCTGCGACGAAGATAAATGTAATGCTCTAAGGCTTTCAAGATCGCTAAATAAAGCACAAAATTTGATCCAAAACGGCGAGGAAGACGCAAGTGAGATCAAAACAAAGATGCTTGAAGTGCTAGAGCCGTTAAAGGTTGATTATGTCGCTATTACGGATAGAAATTTAAATGAAATTTCCAAAATAGAAAAAAATAACACCATCATTTTAGTAGCAGCTTATGTTGGCAAAACTAGGCTAATAGACAACATCTGGATATAAAAATGCCAAAACTTCACTTAATTTCACTTGGCTGTAACAAAAATTTAGTTGATTCTGAGATCATGCTTGGCAGATTGCAAAACTACGATATTACAGACGATATCAGTGACGCTGATGTTATCATCGTAAATACCTGTGGCTTTATCAAATCCGCCAAAGAAGAGAGCATACAAACCATACTTGAGATGCACGAAGCTCGTAAAAATGGCTCTTTGCTAGTAGTAACTGGTTGTCTTATGCAGCGCTACAAAGATGAGCTTATGAAAGAGCTACCAGAGGTTGATCTCTTTACCGGTGTGGCTGACTATGACAAGATCGATGAGATCATCTTGAAAAAGCAAAATTTATTTAGCCCGCAAACTTATCTGCAAGCAAATGAAGAGCGTGTGATAACTGGCTCAAACTACCACGCCTACATCAAAATTTCAGAGGGCTGTAACCAAAAATGCAGTTTTTGTGCCATTCCAACTTTTAAAGGCAAGCTAAAATCGCGCTCGCTTGAAAACATCGTAAATGAGGTTAAAAATCTAGTCAAAAAAGGCTACTACGACTTTAGCTTTTTATCACAAGACTCAAGCTCATATATGCGCGATCAGGGCGTTAGCGACGGGCTTATAAATTTAATAGACGAGATAGAAAAGATAAAGGGCGTAAGGAGTGCCAGGATACTTTATCTCTACCCAAGTACAACTAGCAAGGAGCTAATTGAACGTATCATCGCTTCGCCTATCTTTCACAACTACTTTGATATGCCGATCCAACACATCAGCGAAGACATGCTAAAGACAATGAAGCGTGGAAGCGGTGCTAAAAAGATAAAAGAGCTTTTAAATTTAATGAGAAATGCCGAGAATTCATTCTTACGAACTGGTGTCATCGTCGGACACCCTGGCGAGAGCGAGGAGGATTTTGAGGAACTTTGCAAATTTTTAGAAGAGTTTAAATTTGATAGAATTTCAGCCTTTGCCTACTCAAAAGAAGAAGATACGGCATCTTTTGAAATGGAGCAAATCCCAGCTAAGATCATCTCAAAAAGACTAAATAAGATAGAAAAGATCACTAAAAAAGCGATAAATGAGAGCTTGCAAAAAGAGATTGGCAAGCAATTTTATGCTTCTCTTGAGGGCGAAAGCAGCGAGGGCGAGATGTTTTACGCAGCAAAAAAAGACATCTGGGATAAAGATATAGACGGCGAAATTTTAATAAACGAAAGCGACGTAAAAGAGCTTGAGATCGGCTCACTCTACCTTTGTGAGGTCACTGACGTGGTCGATCAAAAACTAATCGCTAAAATCATCAAAAAAGCAAAATGATAAGCCAAAATGTGCGAGAAAAGCTAAGCTCAGGTGCAAACCTGCTTGCATTCTCGCACGGCATAGACAGCACCGCACTTTTTTACATTTTAGAAGAGGCTGGGATCAAATTTGATATAGCGATGGTTGATTACAATGTGCGAGAGCAAAGCAAAAGCGAGATAAAAAGTGCAAAAGAGCTCGCAGATAAATTTGGTAAAAAAATTTATACTAAAAGCGTTTTTTTAGATAATTCAAATTTTGAAAAAAATGCGCGCGAGGTAAGATATGAGTTTTTTGGCGAGATTTGTCAAAAATTTAGCTATGAAAATTTGATCCTAGCACATCAGTTTGACGATAAATTTGAGTGGTTTTTGATGCAACTTGGTAAAGGTGCTGGACTAAAAGAGCTCTTTGGCATGAGTGAGTTTGAAAAAAGAAAGCACTTTTGGCTAGTTAGGCCGCTTTTAAATTTACGCAAAAAAGAGCTTCAAAATTATCTTAATGAGAGAAATTTGGACTATTTTATTGATGAGACAAATTTAAAGGGCGAGTTTAAAAGAAGCTTCATGAGGCTAAATTTTAGCGAACCGTTTTTAGATAATTATTTTAATGGCGTAAAAAAAAGCTTTGAGTTTTTAGAAGCCGATAGACAAATTTTAATGCCAAATATCACAAAAATAAGTGATGAAATTTTTATCATAAAAAATGATAGTAATGCGATACGAGGCATCGACATGGTCGCAAAAGAGCTAAACGTGCTTCTAAGCAAAGCTCAAAAAGATGAGCTAAGCACAAATTTAGCAAAGCAAACAAGCGTGGTACTAAGTGGCAAGATAGCTGTCGGATACGCAGACACTTACCTTTTAGTAACTCCATTTTGCAAAGCCATAATGCCAAAAATTTTTAAAGAGAAGGCTAGAATTTTAAAAATTCCAGCTATAAATAGAGGCTATCTTTTTGCTATAAATTTTGATTTATCAAAATTAGATTCTAATAAATATTGAAAGATTTGGCTTTTGCCTGAAACAACTCCAAAGCAAAAGCCAAGATTAATTAAAATAAGCTATTTACGCTTTCATTGTGATATACACGGCGTATCACTTCGCCAAACAATGAAGCTGCGCTTAGCACTTTTATACAAGGTAGCTCCTCTGCTAAAGGTATCGTATCAGTAACAACTAGCTCATCCAAAAAGCCTAGTTTTAGCCTATCGTAAGCTGGTCCGCTAAGGACTGGATGCGTACAAAACGCCATAACGCTAGTTGCGCCACGCTCTTTAAAAATTTCAGCTGCTTTTACGATCGTGCCAGCTGTATCTATCATATCATCAACTAAAATCACATCTTTACCATTTACGTCACCGATTATATTCATCACTTCGCTCTCGTTTGCTTTTTCGCGGCGCTTATCTACGATAACCATGTCAAGATTTAGATTTTTAGCCAAGGCTCTAGCACGAGCTACGCCGCCTACATCAGGACTTGCAACGATTGGATTTGGTAAATTTTTGGCCCTTACATAGTCATTAAAAATGATACTTCCATAAAGGTTATCAACCGGAATATCAAAAAATCCTTGAATTTGTCCTGCGTGAAGATCCATAGTGACGACTCTATCGATACCTGCTGTTTGCATCATGTTTGCCACTAGTTTTGCAGTGATCGGCACTCTAGGAGCTGCTTTTCTGTCTTGTCTAGCGTAGCCAAAATACGGCACAATCGCTGTTATAGAGCTTGCACTACTGCGTCTTAAAGCATCAGTTAAAATAAGTAGCTCCATTAAATTTGTATTTGTCGGTGCACATGTTGGCTGAATGACAAAAACATCTTTTCCGCGCACGCTCTCGCCGATTTGCACGCTGATCTCTCCATCGCTAAATCTTTTTATACTTGCCTCGCTAAGAGGAAGTGAAAGATATTGCGAAATTTTCTTTGAAAGCTCAATATTAGCCGTTCCTGAGAAAATTTTATAGCCTCTCATAATGATAACCCTTTTAGTGATTTTTATGTTGGGATTTTATCAAAACGAGCTTTAATTTAAATTTATTCTTTTTAGGACCATTTCTAGCCCTAGTTTAATTCTTATCGCCACAATCAAAAATTTGAGCTTTGATTTTACAAACCTTAAATTTTAAACAAGTATAAAAAATATAAGATAACTAAGAATATTTTTTTATTTATAAACATTATAGGATTACAATCACAACATGTTTAAAGCTTATAGAATTTATGATTTTATCAAAGATGATAGTTTGGATATGAAGGCAGCTTTTGTTGATAGACTCTATCCAAGAGGCATAAGAAAAGAGATATTTTCAAATTTTCTTTGGTTAAAAGATATCACACCAAGCACTGCTTTAAGAGAGTGGTTTCATGAAGATAGAGAAGCTAGATTTGATGAGTTTTGTGAGAAATTTGAGCTCGAGCTTGATAATGAAAAAGCACAATCTTGCTTTAAAATGCTAAAAAAACTAGAAAAAGAGTATGGCGATATAGCACTTTTAACAGCTAGTAAAGATATAAATCTTTGCCATATCGTTGTGTTATTAAAAATTTTAAATAAGTAGTTTGCCCGCCTATTTTGCAAGAGCGCCAAGCACCTTTTCAAACTGCACACCATACCATGTGCGGTTCTTATCTTTTAATGTGATTTTAATGCTACTAAGCACAAAATTTGCCGCCTTTTTTATAGCAGTTTCTATCGTTTCGCCATTTACTAGCGAGCCAAAAAGCACTGAAGCAAATATATCTCCAGTCCCACTCGTGTGAAATGGCAAAAATTCGTGAAAATACCCTACCTTCTCTTTTGTCTTTGCGTCGTAAGCTATGATGCCGCATTCATTTTGCTTGTATCTAATGCCCTTTAACACAATCTTTCTAACTCCAAAGCTAGCTAAACCTTCAAGCAACTCTAAAATATAATCTTGCGTATAGTCACTGCCTAAAAACGGCATCCCGCACATAAAGCTTGCTTCAGTTATATTTGGCGTGATGACGTGAGCCTTTGTGCAAATTTCACGCATTTTCATAACAAATTTTTTATCAAACCCATGATAGAGCTTGCCATTGTCACCCATGCAAGGATCTACAAGTATTAGCGGAGCAGAGCTACTAAACTCATTAAAAATTTTCTCTATCAGCTCAAGCTGGCTAAAGCTGCCTAAAAACCCAGTATAAATTCCATCAAATGCGATATTTTCTTTGTGCCAAACCTGTGTTATCTCGTCAAATTCATTAGTTAGATCACGAAAAGTGAAATTTTTAAAGCCAGTATGAGTCGAAAGTAGCGCAGTAGGCAATATACATGCTTCGATGCCTTGAGCGCTAATTATCGGAAGTGCGACAGTAAGGGAACATTTGCCAACACACGAGATATCTTGTATTGTAAGGATTCTTTTCATTTATACTCTTAGTTTATAAAATTTTACTCCAGCAATATCGGCTAGATAAACCACATCTTGTTGCAAGAATTTTGCTAGAGTTTGCTTTGAAGAGTCAGAAAAATTCTCTTCAACATTTGCAATAGTTTGCGGACGACGCCTTAGCATTTCTAAAATTTCATCCTCACTAAAGTTATACTTTTGCTCTATTTTGTGAGCCTTAGCTATATTAACCGGTACGCAACTTATCTGCTTGGCTAGCTCCTCTAGTTTTTTGGCGTCTACACCCTTTACATTGTAAGCTGGTGGGCGATCTATCGTGCCAATATCCACTCGGTGCGGAGCTATCTCTTTTATCGCCACGTTAAGTGTTTCAAACTCACTTTTTTTGTCGTTAAATCCAGCCACGACCAAAATTTCAAGCACAAGTTCGCCTTTAAATTCCTTGCAAAATTTAGCCATCGCTTTTATGAGCTCGCCAACTTCTATGCCACTTTTGTTGCGGTCTATCTTTTTAAATGTGCTTTGCACCGCGCTATCAAGGCTAAATTTAACTATATCAAGCCCTTGCAAGGCTTCACAAATTTTTGGATCACACACGCCTGAGCCATTACTCAAAATAAGTGTTTTTGCGCTACCTTTTAGCTCATTTACTTTTGCTATCAGCTCTTTTAGGTGTGGGTAAAGAGTTGGTTCGCCATTTGCTGTAAGCGTGATGACATCGATGTTTTGATAAGTTTTTAAAGCTTCTTTTAAATCGCTTATAATCTCGTCAACACTTGGCGGATTTTCTATCGCATTGACTGTTTTTGCGCCACTTAGCTCGCAATAAACACAGTCAAAATTACATGATTTTTGATTAGGGCTTAGATCTATGCCAAGGCTCATGCCAAAACGGCGAGAATTTATCGGTCCAAAGACAATGCAAGGCTTATTACCTTGCACTTTTTACTTGCACCTGTTTTATGAAATATTTTGCATTTTCAACCGGTATGTCTGGTAAGATTCCGTGACCTAGATTAAAGATATGTGGAGCACCTTTCATTGTATCTAAAATTTTATCAATGCCTTCATCTATCGCCTTTTTGCTATAAAGTCTGGTTGGCTCCATATTGCCTTGAAGGACGTATTTTGGACTTAGTTTTTCTTTGGCTAGCTCAATTGGCGTACTCCAATCAACACCAAAAACGTCAAAATTTCCTGAAATTTTATCCAAATAGCCACTTATCCCCTTTGGAAAAACGATGACCGGAATTTCTGGAAACTCAGCTTTTACGCTATCAACTATTTTATTTATATAGCTAAATCCAAACTCAAAATAAGCCTGCTCCTCAAGTGCAGCTGCCCAGCTGTCAAAAATTTGCACCGCATTTACACCAGCTTTTATCTGCTCTTTGACATAAAGAATGAGAGCTTGCGTCACTTTTTCTAAAATTTGATGTAAAAATTCTGGATTTTGATAGAGCATTTTTTTGCAGACCGCATAAGTTTTACTGCCGCCACCTTCTATCATATATGTAGCTATCGTCCAAGGTGCGCCACAAAAGCCAATTAGCGCCTTATCTTTGGCTAAATTTTCTCTTGTGAGCTTGATCGTATCGTAGACGTATGCTAAATTTTTAGTCGATTTTTCGATACTAAGTACGTCAAGTGCAGCTTTATCACGCAAAGGCTCTGTAAAAACTGGCCCTTCTCCCTTTTCAAAACGTAGATCCATGCCCATTTCAAGAGGCACGACCAAGATATCGCTAAATAAAATCGCTGCATCAACGCCAAGAATTTCAACTGGCTGAAGTGTGACTTCACTAGCCTTTTTGTAGTCTTTGCAAAGAGATAAAAAATCCCCTGCTTGCGCGCGTACTCGCATATACTCTGGCAAATATCTACCAGCTTGGCGCATCATCCAAACAGGCGTATATGGGGTCGGTTTTTTAAGACAAGCGTCTATAAAAATCATCAAATTTCCTTTAAATTTTTAAATGGATATTACCTAAAAATAGCTAAAGAAAAGATGTAAGAGAAATTTTAAGCGTAAAAACGCTTAAAATTTTAGTGATCTCCCTTGTGAAGGAAGTAAAGTCCAAGGCAAAGTGCAAGGATAGAAGCCGCAAGATAGGCCATCTCAAGCGGAGTTGTGAAGTTTGCGTGAAGCACTCTTTGGAAGAAATTTACGATTAAAACCATGACGATCACTTTGCCAAGCTTGTCTTTTAGCTCATCAAGCGAATGCACTTCAAGCACCTTGCTCTGCTTTGACTGCTTTAACTGTGTGATCTCTGAGATGAAAAGCTCGTAAATTCCGAAGCTAAATATATAAAGAACAAGTGCCATCAAGTATAGATCGATCGCTCCAACGATCTCGCCAACGACTTCTGAGTGGAAATTTTCAACGTGAAAATCTGCAGCAAAGAAATATTTATAAACCTCTAAAAGTACCTTGCCGACATCATAACTTGCGATGATGAAAAGTACGATCGCACCTAAAAGTCCAAAAACTACTGGAAAAAGTGTAAAGCTGTTGCTAGCAAGCAAAATTTTTTCAAATATCTTACGCAATAAAAAATCCTTTTTATTTACTCTTGCATCGCGATCCATTTTTGTGCGATCCTGACAGCATTTGTAGCAGCCCCTACGCGGATCTGATCAGCACTACACCAAAGATGAAGCACGTTAGGTCTGTAATTATCAACTCTGATCCTACCAACATAAGTCTCATTTGTATCGCTTGAAATGATAGGCATCGGATACTCTTTATTTGCTGGATTATCGACTACAACGACGCTTGGGGCTTTGCTTAAAATTTCTCTTGCTGCATCCGCACTTACATCCTTATCAAAATGGATAGTGATCGCCTCAGAGTGACTTCTAAGTACTGGCACACGCACACAGGTAGCGCTAACTTCTATATCTTTGTGAAGAATTTTTTGCGTTTCATTGACCATTTTCATCTCTTCTTTTGTGTAGTCATTGTCCAAAAAGACATCGATGTGTGGGATCACATTTAGCGCTAGGCGGTGCGCAAATACCTTTGGCTCACACTCATCAAGCTTAAACTCAAAGAATTTTTGCATCTGAACGACAAGCTCTTCCATGCCCTCTTTGCCAGCACCGCTTGCTGCTTGGTATGTAGAAACATCGACTCTATTGATACTAAAAGCGTCATTTAGTGGTTTTAAAATTTGCACCATTTGGATAGTCGAGCAGTTTGGATTTGCGATGATACCGCGATTTTTCCACATAGCAATGTCGCTTGGATTACACTCTGGCACAACAAGAGGGATGTCTTTATCCATCCTAAAATGGCTGGTGTTATCGATGACTACTGCGCCACTATCAGCTGCAAATTTGGCAAATTTTTCTGAGACTGAACCGCCCGCACTAAAAAATGCTATATCTATCTCGTGCTCGCTAAAAACCTTTTCGGTTAGCTCTTTTACTTTGTAATATTTGCCATTAAATTCGATCTCGCTGCCAGCACTTTTTGCGCTAGCAAGCGGCAAAAGCTCTCCAACTGGAAACTCAACCTCTTCCATCACTCTAAAAAGCTCTTCGCCGACCGCTCCAGTAGCACCAACGACAGCTACGTTAAATTTTCTCATCTGCTCTCCTTATCTTTTTTTAATTTTCGTAATTTTACTTAAATTTATGGCTATTTTTTGCTTCTAGCTTGTAAAAATAGATCTTTTGGCAAAATTTCATTGCCCTCGCTTAGTATCGCCGCTCTTTGCACGACTGAAATGAGCTCTCTTATGTTGCCTGGATAGTCGTAGCTCAAAAGCTCTTCTTTTGCTGCTTTTGAGAAATTTTTAGCCTCAAAGCCATACTCTTTACAGCACTTTTCTAAAGCATCCTGAGCGATAGGTAAAATTTCATCCTTTCGCTCGCGAAGTGGCGGGATGAAAAGCGGGATCGTATTTAGGCGGTAGAAAAGATCCTCTCTAAACCTGCCCTCCTTCATCGCAAGCTCTAAATTTGTGTTTGTAGCGCAGATGATGCGAACATCTATCTTTTCGCTCTTTGTAGCGCCAAGTCTTGTTATCTCGCGCTCCTGCAAGGCACGAAGCAGCTTTGGTTGTAAATTTATAGGCATCTCGCCGATCTCATCTAAAAATAGCGTTCCGCCATTTGCTAGCTCAAACTGTCCTTTTTTTGTAGTCGCAGCGTCGGTGAATGCACCTTTTTCAAAGCCAAAAAGCTCACTTTCTATCAAATTTTCAGGGATCGCCGCCATATTTAAAGCAACAAATGCTGCATCTTTTCTAGGTGAGTTTGTGTGGATAAATTTAGCAAAGACCTCCTTGCCAACGCCGCTTTCGCCACTAAGCATTATTGAAGCGTCAGTCCTTGCGGCTTTTAGCGCGATATTTAGCGTAGATTCAAGCGCCTTTGAAGTGGCTAAAAAGCCGTTATTTTCGCTTTTTGTTTCTATTTTTTTTATAGTTTTTGGAGTTTTTTGCTTAAGAAGCTTGACCCTTTTTATCGCTTCATATAGCGTCGAGACGTCAAATGGCTTTGTTAAAAAGTCCTTCACGCCGAGCCTAACGCTCTCTATCGCCTTATTAAGCGTCGCATTTCCTGTCATTATGATGACGTCAAATTTGCCGTTTAACTCTTTAATGAACTCAAGTCCGTCCATCTTTGGCATGTTTATATCAGTGATGATTAGATCAGTGTCGTCGCTTAGCTTTTTTAGAGCCTCAACTGCGCCCTTGTAGCTTTTGATGTTTAGCTCTTCATACTCGCCAAGTGCGATCTCAAGCGACTTTCGCATATTGATGTCATCTTCTACTATGACGATATTCATTTGATCTCTTTTTTATTGAAGTGTGCCGATGATAGCGGATTTTGGCTTAAATTCCACCATAAATCTAACTGGCAAAATTTTCAAATTTGAAGCGTTTGAGATCTGTGCATTTTTGACATTAAGCTCATTTTTTATCATCACTTTTTTTAAAGCAAAGCAGTCAAAAATTTCATCTTTGTGTAAATTTAAAAAGCCAAGGGCTGTGGTATTTTCATCTTTAAAAGCGTCTATCTGGCAAAGAAATTTTGGTTTTGGATTTGGCGAAAGAGTCATCGCCTTTGAAAATGAAATTTCTTCAAAGGCAACTATTTGATTTTTCGTATCTACCTTTGCCCAGAAGATAAACTCCTCCAGGCAAAAGGAGAAATTTAAAAGTATCGTTAGTAAGAAAAGACTTCTCGCCACTTATCTTCGTCTATCTTAAGCTCCATATTTACCTTATAAAGCCCGTCTTTGAAATTTTCATTCACGATCCTTGCATTTTTGACAAGTCCTTGAACCTTTGAAGTGATAGATGAGTCGTTTAGCATCGCGTCTCTTACGGTGTCTTCAGCGTTGATCTTTACGCCATAAAGCTTACCAGCAAGCTGCGAATAAGCATCAGCCATCGCCGCTCTTTTTGCAAGTGTAACTGACTGAGCGTATGAGAGCGAATTTAGCGGAGCTATGCCCTCGCCTGTGGCTCTAAAAGTGGTCTCTCTTGGAGCGCTATCATATATCATCTTCTCTTTTTTCATCACCTCTCTAAGATCGTCTTTATCGACCTTTTGGATGACTACGTTGCGGTTTGATGTGTTAGTTGGCTCGCCCATAAAGCCGTTAAATGAGCAGCCACCAAAAATAGCAATTATCAAAGTAAAAGATAAAATTTTAACCTTCATAAACAACCTTTTTATGCTTTTATTTAAATTTTAATAGCAAAATTTATTCCAAAAGCCCCATATCTTCGCTTGGTGCTTCGTCCTCGTCCTCGCCATCATCTGCCTTAGGGCATCTTGCAATACTTACAACATCATCGCCATCGACATTTACAACGATCACACCACTTGTGTTACGTCCTGCTTTGCGGATGGTTTGCATATCAACTCTGATCATCTTGCCACTTGATGTTAGAGCCATTAGATCTTGCTCTTCATCAACCATCACAACACCGATCAGATCGCCTGTTCTGCTTGTTAGTTTCATACAGATGACGCCTTTACCGCCGCGATTTGTCAAGCGGTACTCATCAGCGGTTGTGCGCTTGCCGATACCTTTTTGAGATATGCTTAAAATTTCTTGATCATTGCTTTCGATGACTGCTGCGCCTACGACCTCATCGCCTGGCTCTTTAAATTTGATGCCAGTTACGCCGCGTGCAGTTCTTCCCATTTGGCGAACCTTACTAATCTTAAATTTAAGACACATACCTTTTTTAGTCACTACAAATAGCATTGTCTCATTGCCTGAGTTTGCGTCTTCTTCGGCGTTTGCATTGTCTTCGTCGATCTCGTTTTGTATCTCTTCTATCTCAAGTACTTCAGTCTCAACGCTTAGCTCATTTTCAGGGTCAGTCACCGGCATATCATCATATGTTTGAGCGATGAGCGCAGTTACTAGCTCATCATTCTCATCAAGACTGATCGCTCTTACGCCAACTGAACGGATGTTTTTAAACTCGCTTAAATTTGTGCGTTTTACGATACCGTTTTTAGTAAAGAATGCTAGCGATTTGCTCTCGTCAAAGTCAGTCGTTGGGATGATCGCTTTAATCTTCTCATCAGGCTGCAACTGGATCAAATTTACAACTGCTTTGCCCTTTGCCGTGCGGCTTCCCTCTGGGATTTTGTAGACCTTTAACCAGTATAGCTGTCCGCGGTCTGTCACAAACATAAGCGTGTCGTGAGTATTTGAAGTAAAGAAACTCTCTATAAAGTCATCGTCGTATGTCGTGACCGCTACTTTACCCTTGCCACCACGTTTTTGCTTCTCGTACTGCTTGCTTGGCACACGCTTGATGTAGCCGCGGTGAGTTATGGTTACGACCATATTTTCATTTGGTATGAGGTCTTCGATATCGATGTCATCGTAGTCATCAACGATCTCAGTAACCCTTGGTACTTTAAATTTATTTTTGATCTCTAAAAGCTCTTCTTTGATCAAATTCTCAAGCAGTGTCTCACTCTTTAAAATTTCATCAAGTCTTGCGATCTCAGCCATAAGCTCGGCCAGCTCGGCCTCTAGTTTTTCTCTCTCTAGGCCTGTGAGCTTACTTAGACGCATATCAAGGATAGCGTTTGCTTGAAGCTCTGAGAGATTAAATTTACTCATCAAGCCTTCTCTAGCAACGGCTGTATCAGCACTATTTCTAATAAGCTCGATCACCTCGTCGATGTTATCAAGTGCGATCTTTAGACCCTCTAAGATGTGGGCTCTTGCGCGCGCTTTTTCAAGCTCAAATATCGTCCTTCTAATGATAACGGTTTTTCTGTGATTTAAAAATAGCTTAAGTAGCTCGATAAGGTTAAATACCTTTGGCTCTTTGTTATTAATAGCAAGCATAATAACGCCAAAAGTGCTCTCCATCGTGGTTGATTTAAAGAGATTATTTAGCACGATGTCGCTCATCGCGTCGCGTTTTAGCTCGATGACTACGCGGATGCCGTCCTTATCAGACTCATCTCTAACCTCGCTAATGCCATCTATCTGCTTATCTTTTACAAGCTCGGCGATCTGTTCGATAAGTCTAGCTTTGTTTGTTTGATAAGGTAGCTCGTCGATAACGATGACATCTTTGTTTGGCTTTTTTTCTATGTGAGTTTTGGCTCTTAGTTTGACCCTACCACGACCTGTACGGTAGGCCTCTATTATGCCTTTTTTGCCAAAGATGATACCACCAGTTGGAAAGTCTGGGCCTTTGATAAATTCCATTATCTCTTCAAGTGTCGCTTCTTTATTCTCAAGAAGAAGCAAAAGACCATCTATTAACTCATCAAGGCTGTGTGGCGGGATATTTGTCGCCATACCAACAGCAATACCGCTTGAGCCGTTTAATAATAAATTTGGCACACGGCTTGGAAGTACATCTGGCTCGATCTCTCTGTCGTCGTAGTTTGGCACAAAATCAACCGTGTCTTTGTCTATATCTTTCAAAAGCTCCTCAGTAAGCATAGTCATTCTAGCTTCGGTATAACGCATCGCAGCTGCGCTGTCGCCGTCGATCGAGCCAAAGTTTCCTTGTCCGTCAACAACTGGATAACGCATAGAAAATTTCTGGGCCATACGAACAAGTGCATCATAAACTGCTGTGTCGCCGTGTGGGTGGTACTTACCGATGACTTCACCGACGATACGAGCTGACTTCATATAAGCACTTCTGCTACCAACGCCAAGATTATCCATAGCATATAAAATTCTTCTGTGAACTGGCTTTAGTCCGTCTCTAGCATCAGGCAAAGCACGTCCCACAATGACACTCATGGAGTAGTCAAGATAGCTAGTTTTTATAGACTCTTCGATATCAACAGATGCGATATCTTGAGTTAATTCAAGTAGATTGTCTTTCATTTTTTTCCTTAAATTTAGCTTGCCTGATTTTAGCCAATAATTGATAAAAACTTGCTAAATAGCAAATTTGTGCAGCGCGAAAGATCGCTATAGTAAAACAAAAATTTCTTTTTATAAAGCAAAATTTAGTTCAAAATTTTTTCTATCTGATCTTTTTTAAGAATAAAATCGTAGCTAAAAGCATCTATCACGACTCCAGCGTAGCTACTCTCTTTTAGGATAGCTAGATACTCTTTTAGACCTATCTCAACACTCTCTTGCTCGCTGTCGTTTCGCCAAAGCTTCATCGCCTCTTTGCTTGTAAATGCCGGAAAATAGCTAAGCTTCTCGCCCTCATCTTCAAGCAGGATAAATTTGATATTTGAGCCCTCTTCTTCATAAACCACACCACCATCAGGCTTTGCTAGCGCTTGGTTTAAAAGCACCGGAGCAAAAAAACTAGCCTTTTTCAAAGCTGCTATCAAATTTATCTCATTTTGCTGACTAGGCTCTTTTAAAAATTCATCCATCGCTTCTTGCATTTTAACCCCTAAAAGCCTCATCTACGGCCTGGCAGATCGTGTGAATGAAAAATATGTGCGACTCCTGTATCCTTGCAGTGTCGCTTGAGCTAACGACCAAATTTAGATCGCAGCACTCATTCATAGCGCCACCTCCTTTGCCGCTAAGTCCAAGCACTGATGCGCCCATTTTTTTAGCACTTTTTATCGCTTCAAGGACGTTTTTGCTGTTGCCACTAGTTGAGATCGCCACGAGCAAGTCGCCTGGCTGAGCCAAAGCCTCAAACTGGCGTGAAAAAACATAGTCAAAGCCATAGTCGTTGCCAATGGCCGTAAGCGCCGAAGTATCAGTAGTTAGCGCGATGCCTGGGAGCGCTTGACGCTCACTTTTATATCTGCCAGTTAGCTCGGCTGCAAAGTGCTGAGCATCCGCCGCAGAGCCACCGTTACCACATATCAGCACCTTTTTGCCATTTTTTAGCGTATCAGCCACCATCTGACAAGCACGCTCCAAGCTATCAAGTAAATTTACGTGCTTGCTAAAGGTATTTTGGTGAGCCTCGAGCTCATTTTTTATCATTGTTTTTAGCATCTTTTATCCTTTTTATTATCCCTGTTGTGCTTTTGCCCTCGACAAAGTCAATGAGCCTAACCTCTTTTACGATCTCGCTGCCAACGACCTCTTTGCCATTATAATCAGCCCCCTTTACAAGCACGTCAGGCTTTATCTTTGCTATCAAATTTAAAGGAGTATCCTCGTCAAAAATCACGACATAGTCGACAAATCCAAGCCCGCTTAACACGCAGGCTCTATCATCTTGCGAATTTATAGGACGCTCATCGCCTTTTAGCCTCTTAACTGAAGCGTCCGAGTTTAGCCCAACGACCAAAAGATCGCCAAGCTCCCTTGCGCGCGCTAGGTATTTTACGTGTCCAGCGTGCAAGATATCAAAGCAGCCATTTGTGAAAACAACCTTTTTCTTATCCTTTTGGCTCAAAATTTCTTCTAACTCCTCAACGCTTTTAAGCTTGTGCTCGAAATTTGCCCCAAATGAGCTATTTAGTAGCTGCTCGATCTCGCTAAAGCTAGCCGTTGCACTACCTATCTTTGCTACGACGACGGCTGCAGCGAGGTTTGCTATCTTTATCGCCTCTTTTATATCAGCTCCATTTGCCAGCATATAGCCAAGTGTGGCAAGCACCGTATCTCCAGCGCCAGTGACGTCAAAGACCTCTTTTGCCTTGGCAGCAAAAATGTGTAGCTTGTCGTCATATAGCGCGATGCCCTCTTCTGAGATCGTGATAATCGAATAGGTCAAATTTAGCTCGTCTTTTAGCTGTTTTATCGCCTTTTCAAGCTCGGCCTTGTCTTTTATCTTTAAATTTGTAGCCTCGCTCGCCTCTTTTTTATTTGGAGTTAGAAGGGTTGCGTTTTTATATTTTGAGTAGTCGCTGCCTTTTGGGTCGATAAGTACTGGGATATTTAGCCTCACGCACTCGTTTATGATCTCTTGGCAGACCTTCTCACTAAGCACGCCTTTGCCGTAGTCGCTTAGTAAGACAGCCTTAAAATTTGCAAGATTTTCTTTTACTTTTAAGACGAGCTCATTTTCTAAATTTATCTTAACAACGCTCTCTTTATCGATCCTGACAACTTGCTGGTGCGATGCCATAATACGGCTTTTTATTGAGCTTTCACGCCCTTTTTCGGTGAGTATGAGCTCATCTTTTACGTTTAGCTCAGTAAGCCTCTCTTTTATCTTTTTGCCAGCCTCATCATCTCCCAAAACGCTAGCCACGCTCACGTTTGCGCCAAGTGAGAGCAAATTTCTCACCACGTTGCCAGCGCCACCAAGCGTGTAGGTTTCGTTATTTATCTTTACCACCTGCACTGGCGCTTCAGGCGAGATACGGTCGCAGCTACCCCAGATATAGTGGTCCAGCATAAGATCGCCGACGACTAAAATTTTAACTCTCTTAGCCATTTAGCTCTTCCTTATGAATTCTCTTTATCTCTGGCAAATAGTCTTTTATCGCCTCTTCCAAGCTCCAAGTAGCGCTAAAGCCAAATGCCTCTCGAGCTGGGGCTACGTCGGCCTCTGTGTGAAACTGATATGAGCCAATAAATGGGTTTTTGATATATTCGTTACCTAAATTTACACCGATCTCACGCTGCAAGATGTCAGCGATATCTTGAAAGCTTCTAGCCTTGCCAGTAGCTGCGTTATAGACACCACTTGGCGCATCAAGTGCTTTTATGTTTGCGTCAATGATATCTTTTATGTAAACAAAGTCACGTTTGATCTGGTCGCTGCCCTCAAAGAGTCTTGGGGTCTTGCCAGCTAAAATTTGCAAGCCAAACTGAAGCACCATCGAGGCAGTTTTGTTTTTGAAAAACTCGCCCTTGCCAAAGACATTAAAATACCTCAGTCCAACCACGCTCACGCCGCGCTTTGCGTAAATTTTATTGATATTATCCATGCTTAGCTTGCTAAAACCATAAACGTTATTTGGCGCTTCGCACTCACCAACGGTTTGTGGGCTCTTTGCGTTGCCATAAGTGGCACCTGAGCTAGCGTAAATCATCTTTGCCCCCAAACTCTCGCAGATATCGAGCAAATTTACAAAGGCATTTACATTTGTTTTTATTAGCTCGTCTTGCTCTTTTACAGTCGTATCTGAGATCGCTGCCTCGTGGTAGATGACGTCTGGGCGAAAGCTCTTTATCTTTTCAAGCGTGCTAGAATCGTTGATGTCGCCGGCGTAAATTTCGCCCCTAAAGCCTAGTAAATTTTTAAAATGGCCAAAGCTTTTTAGGTTGCCGTTGCTAAATGTCTCGTCGTTTCTAAATTTATCCACGACAAGCACGTGAGCGTCTTTGTAATTTTCATCAAAATAATGCGCCAAGGCTGAGCCGATAAAGCCAGCACCGCCAGTTATAACTATTTTTTTTCCATTTAAATTCATAGTGATTTTTCCTTTTTTAGCTTATTTAAAACATCTCTTACATTTTTAAAATTTATGCCATTAAGTAAGAAATTTCTGCCCACACCTGCTCTTTTGCCAGCCTCGACGTCGCTTGGCTTATCGCCTATCATGAGCGAGTTTTCAAGGTCGATGTTAAACTCATCTTTTGCATCAAGTATCATTTTTGGATTTGGCTTTCTGCAAGCGCAATCCGCCTCTGGGGCATGTGGGCAAAAGTAGACTTTGGTGATAAAAATTTGCTCTTTTTTGAAAATTTCAAGCATAAATTTATTTAGAGTATCAAACTGCTCCTGCGTATAGTAGCCTCTTCCGATACCTGATTGATTTGTCACGATAAAGAGTTTATAGCCAGCCCCAGCAAATTCTCTTAACGCATCAAAAATGCCATCGATAAATTTAAAGTCTTTTATCTCGTAAACATATCCAGCATCTTCGTTTATTACGCCGTCTCGATCCAGAAAAAGTGCTTTAATAGGCTCATTTTTATTCATTTGGTGATTATAGCCAAAATATTTTAACTAGCTTCTTGCGAATTTACCTTTTTGTACTATAATGCACAAACTTTTTTACAAAGGATGAAAAATGAAAAAATTACTAATTGTTTCTAGCGTTGCAGCTCTACTTTCAACTGCTGCCTTTGCTGCAGATGGTGCTGCTATCTACAAAAAATGCATCGCCTGTCATGGTGCAAAAGCTGAAAAAATATTTAATAATAAAGTTCCAGCTTTAACATCTCTTGATGCAGCAGCTATCGAAGAGGCACTAAAGGGTTATAAAACAGGAGCAAATAAATTTGGTCTTGGCGCTATGATGAAACCAATCGCTACTCCAATGAGCGACGAAGATGCAAAAGCAGTAGCTGAATACATCCAAACTTTAAAATAATAATTAGGGGCATTCGCCCCTCCTGCATTTTTAAATTTATACTAATAATCCATAAAACATATAGTAGATGGGAATTTCTCTTTTTATATTTAAAAGTTATGAAACCTATTTTTACTAATCTTTCTTTTTACATATTAAAACAAAACTATTCCAGTCTTCAAAGCCATAAAGCAACGCTTAGAAATAGCTAAGAGCGTAAGTAAAATAGAGGCTCGTAAACTCTTTACCGAAACAAAAGACGACCAAGTGCTTCGTATGGCTTACTACTGGGTATCTCAAGGGGCTTATGACAACTGCAAAGACCTACCCTTAAACAAGTGCCCTATAACTCATCTAAACCACGATACAGCAAATCGTATATGGTGGTCTGTAAGAAACCATTGTAGGATATAAGGGAGAAAACAACACTCACGGACTATACGTATTACGCCATACAGTGGCTTCTAGGTTAGTGAGTTTGAAGGGATTTATGCACATAAACTGATGGCTTTTATGGGTTACTCAGATATTAAAAGTAGCTTACATTACATACATCTAAATGTAGATGATATACGTGATGGTGTGGGAGTTGGCGTTTAGTTTTTAAATGATAAAGATATGAGGCATTTGGTTGCGGAGGACGGATTTGAACCGCCGACCTTCGGGTTATGAGCGTTAAGGACTTATTTTATGTTATAATGTTTGCAAAGGATAGTTATGGAAAATAAGAATTTATGGGAGTTTTTAAAAATTAAACTCGATTTCTTAAAGCCTTTTCTTACCACGCTTTTACTTTTAGATGCTGGTTTAATAGGTTTTATCTTTCTTAATTTTGATAAAAATGGGTTTATTTTAAATTTTTGCTCTACCATTGCAATCTTTTTGGTAAGTATTTTATTTTGTTATCTTTTAAAAGCATGTTTAGACGTATTAAAAGAAATGAAAGGATTATTATAATGTCAATATTTGGTTTATTCTTAATAGTTGTTTTTGCTGTTTTAGTAACTTGGGCTGGTGTAAAAATATCTAAGGTTTGATCTTGAAAGAAGAATTTACAAAATTTAATCTAGAAGACTATTTAACAACCGATAAACTTAGAAAAGAATATTTAAATCAAGTTTTGGTTTATGGCGATATCGAAGAATTTAAAAGGGCTTTGTTTTATATAGCAAAGTCAAAACCTAGATTTGAAAGCATATTTAAGGTTGTAAATGCTCTTGATATTAAACTTGTTTATGCTTAAAAAATAACTACTTATTTTTCATTATTATTTCTATTTTCTTTTTCTGTTGTATTGGCTGTGGTTTTGGTTTTTCTAAGTATCTGCATAAAACTATATTATCATTCGTTTGATACATCTTTGCCAGGTAGCAATTATTATTTATCTGATCTATTATTTTAAATCTTTTTTCTGAAAATTTTTGGCTTTTAAATTTGTCGCTTCTACTATATGTGATTATCGTATCATTTAATCCGCTTTCCCAAAGATAACTTGAAAAATTTTCATTTTCCACATATAAACTTCCGTCAAATTTAAAATCTACTATAACGTCGTTTCTCATTTTTCCCATTAATAAAATTTTGTTTTTTTCCGGTGTAGTTATTTGCCATTTTCCTAATATATTTGGCTGCCTAAATGTATCGAGTGCATTTAAATTTATTAGTGTAAGTATCAGTATTATTAATTTTTTCATTTATCTATCTCTTTTTTTAAAATTCTTGTTTTTATGTCTGAAATGTAGTATTGAATTTCTTGCTGTGATAGTTTTTCTAATAGTTCGATTAGCTCTTTATATGTAACATTTACGTATAAGTTTTCTTTATCTTCCTTTAAATTTAATCCATTTTCTATAACTTCAAATAATTCTTTTCTATTTTTTCGCCAGTTGTATATTGTTTTTTCGGCTATTTTTAGTTTTTTCGCGATTTCTGCATTTGTCATTTTTTTACCTGTAAAATTTACATATTTAAGCATTATTTAATTTTATATTATGTAATATTTACCTGTTGAAAATATGTAAATCTTACATATGTTTCGATTTTATCGAAATAATGTAAATTTTGCCCTGAATATGGCATTAAACTATTTTAGCCCCGTTTGGACGAAACACCTTTTCGGGGCTATGTTAAATGGTGTTTCAAAAAAATAAATTAAAAAAAGGTGTTAAAAATGCAAATCGTTAAATCTGAATATGATTTAAAGTATGTTCTTAGGGGTGGTCTTGTTAGAAGTTCGGCTTCTGGTAAGTTTGAAGGTAATGATTACTCTTCTTCTGTTCGTATTTCTTCATCAAATATCTATGACGTTGTTAATGAAAAGACTGGCTTTACCGATGAAGTAGAGCAAAAAGTTGTTTTTAAAATAATCTGCCCAGATAATAATACCGCTGGACTTGTAGCGGCTGCAATAAAAGAAAAATTTAAAAAAGGCGAAGAAATACCGGTTGAAGGTGGCTTCCCTAACGATCAAAGAATAATTACGATCGCTAATCCAGTTGAATACTTCCTATTTGATACAAAGCCTGCAAAAAAACCTGAAAATAAATAAATAAAGGGGTCTATCCCCTTTAACTACTTATTTAAGTCCGTGTTTCCTTAGATAAGTAGTTAAAGGCTACTAAATTTAAACAAAAAGGGTTAGAGATGAAAAAATTTCTTTCTTCTACTAAAGCTAAGGTTCTAGGTGGTGTTGCTGCTGTTGGCGCAATGTCAAGTAATGCTCTTGCAGCTGGTATAACAATGGGTGCAGATGGCACAGTAACTGGCGATCTTAATATTACTCCATTTATGGGCGTAGCTGGTGCGGTTATTGTTGTTTTGGCTACAATTTTTGCTGTTAAAAAAGGTCTTTCTCTTTTAAAATAGCTTGTTCCCCCTTTATTGGGGGCTAATTTTTAAAAAGGTTAAAAGTGTATTTTGATTTTATAGACGTTACGAAATTAGGATTTTTTCTAAATTCTTTCTTTGCTATTGTAATTGTCTTTTTTGCTTGTGTTACTGCCATTACTTCTGCTTTTAGTCTTTTTAAAAATTAGCACATAAATTTTAAAGCTTAAAGCAGAGTGCAAAGCAAAGCTTTAAGCCGACAAACGAAGTGCGTCAGTAATTTTTTGGGGTTTAAATTTATGGATAAAGTCTTTCTTAACTTAACAATAGAGCAATATAACTTCTTGATGTCTATGACTGGGACTTTATGCGGTTTCTTGCTTTGCTTGTTTATTTTCATAATTCTCTCGAGAATTTAAAAAAGGTGTTTAAAATGTTTGATGTTATTGGTGTTCCGTCTTTTGATTACTTCTTTTCTATCTTTATATGGTTTATGGTCTTATCTTTACCGATTTGTGCTGCTTTAACTCTTTTAACAAAAAGATTTTTTTAAGGCTTTGTGATGAAATTTCTAATTAGATTTTTCATTTTCTTATCTATTTTATGCTCTTTTGCTTTTTCTAAAAATTGCGATGGCGATGGCTTATGTTGGGTTATGCGTGATTATAATTTGCCTAGCGCTTTCAAGCCTATCGATGGCAAATTTTTAAAAGGTAATAATTATTATGGTCTTAGATCGCCTGAAACTGGTTATTACTTTATCTATTCTTTTACAATTAGACAAGAAGCTTATTATTTTGCTGGCTCACATAAGCCAGGTTTTTATGTTGGTTTTGGTCATGTTTATATAGGTGGCAATAGTAGAGTTGGTCGCTTTGGCCAGCGTGGTGGTGTTGGTGATTATGAATTTTTTGTTGCTTCTGATTATCCTAAAGACCCAGTGTTTACTTATTATGATTTTATTGTTTTCAATCCCAAAGAAGTTGCAAGATGTAAGCTAAATCAAGAATTTAACACTGATACAATGCAATGCGTCGATTCTTGTCCAGCTGGTCAATTATGGAATGTTCAAACTAATGCTTGTGTAGTTGATTGTACTGATGAAGATAATCATAAATTCTTTACTTCTGATTATACTTGTATAGATTGCTCGAGTGCTTTAACAATAGATGATATTGCAAGGTGTTACTGCGC
This sequence comes from Campylobacter concisus, assembly GCF_902460845.1. NCBI lineage: Bacteria > Pseudomonadati > Campylobacterota > Epsilonproteobacteria > Campylobacterales > Campylobacteraceae > Campylobacter > Campylobacter concisus. The sequence continues at coordinate 258,167 of NZ_CABPVS010000005.1, forward strand.
TGGTATTGGCTCTTCTTATAATCCTGGTTATGCTTGGGATCCTAACAAACCTAATATTGTTCAAGCACATTGCAAAGATGAAAGATTGATTACTTTCAAATTTGATAAAAGTAAAGAAAATTCTAACAAAGACAAGGATAAAGACAAAGAAGACCCAAATAAGGATAAAGACAAGGAAAATCCAAATAAAGACAAAGACAAAGAAGATCCAAACAAAGATAAGAATAAAGACAATTCTACGCCTGGAAATGGCGGCGGTTCTAGCGGTGGCAATAATAACGGCTCGAGTGGCAATAATAACGGCTCTGGTGGCAATAGTGGCGGCACTGGTGGCGGTTCATCTGGTGGTACTGGCGGCGGATCAAGTGGCGGCTCAGGTAGCGGCTCAGGTGGTGGACAAGGAAACGGCAATTCTGAAAACGCCACACCTGGCAATATAGATTATGGCGAGCTTGAAGAAAGAACCGCTGATCTCGCAAATACGTATAAGGAAAATATTAATAATCTTTTTGAGCCTATTGATGGTATTAAAAAAAGCTTAAATGATACTATCTCAAAAATCAAAGATGGAAATTTAATGAGCTTAAAAAAAGGCGGTATTCCTAACACTTGCCCTTTAAATTTTGATATAGATATGTTTTTCTTTAGTAAAAAAGTTGTCTTTGATTTTTGTAGTATTCTTTCGCCGATTGCTTCTTCTCTTTATGTCTTTTTCTTTGTAGCTTTCTTTTTGTTGTTTTTATTTTTAATAGCCAAGCTATTTATTTTTACTTTTATGGGGTGGTAAGATATGCAAGCAATTATAGCTACTATTGTTTTATTCTTTCGCTTTTTTAAATGGGAAAATGCTATTAATTTTGTTTTTAAAGCAATTACATTTTCTAAAATGGTTGTTACTAACGTAATTTTAGGTACTCTTGTTTTATCTTATGCCGCTGCTGTTATTTATATTATTAACTTCATCTATTCTAAATTTAACTATATTATTGATTATGTCAATAATCTTTCAGTAGGCAATGAAAAGATCGTAACGACTGCCTTTTCTATTTTAAAATCTCTTGGTGCTTGGAATGCCTTTTGTGATGTGTTTTCTATATTTTCGCCTATTTTTCTTTCTTTCTTTGTAATTTATGCGACAAAAATTGGCATTACTGTTTTTAGATTTGTTCGTGAAACTCTTGTTACATTTATTTTGGCAAAGCTTTAAAAATGATTACTTATTTAGTTGGCAATCCTGGAAGCGGTAAAACATATTACGCAGTATATATGATTTATCAGACCTTTTTATTTGAGCCAAAGAAAACATTTTTATCTAAATTTGTTAAGCCTAAAGAAAAGCCTAGTTATTTATTTTGCTATACAAATATAAATGAGTTTAAGTTTGAGTTATCCGACAAATTTAAAAAGTTTGATTTTGATAAGTTCTATTTAGGCTTAAGAAATTTATATGCTTTATATAAGACTGGTGCAACCGATAACGAAGTTAATGAAAAAGCCAAAGAGTTAAATTTATATGGTTGCGTATTTGTTCTTGATGAGTGTCATAACTTTTTTAAAGACAAGAAAGACGAAATTTTAGTTTGGTGGCTTACATATCATCGCCATTTATACCAGGATATTTATTTAATTACTCAAGATTTAACCTTAGTCAATAACGAATATAAACGTATAGCAGAAAAATTTTATAGGGCTGTCGATAGCGCAAAAAGATTATTTTCAAAGAAATTTCGTTATGAAGTTTTTGCATCTTATAGGCTTTATAAAAAAGATAGATTAGAGATTATTAATATTCCATATCTTGAAGAAGTATTTAATTTATACCACTCTGGACAAAGTTCAAATAAAAAATCATTTGTAAGATTTTATTTTTTACTAGCTATTGTTGTTTTTATTTTTCTTTTACTTTATTTTTATTTTGTTGTTATGTCTATTTTTAAAAGCGATACTCCAACCGAAAACAATTTATCAAATCAAGATAAAACTTCTTTTTCAAATTCTCAAAAAAATAGTATTTCAGATTTTCCAGATATATTCAAAGACACTTCAAAAAATAACATTAAAAATAGTTCCGATGTGCCAGAAATTTATATATATAACATTACTTGCGTTAATTCATCTTGCCATTTTGACGACGACTATCATTTATACCCATTATCATTACTTAGTTACATATCTTCAATGTATACGCCATTATATTTTTATTACGAGCCAAAATCTCACGAGCTTGTCAAGTACTACTATGTATTTGACAAGCCAGTTTTCCAAAATTTAATTTCAAAAAATAACAAAGGTGTTTCCGATGAAAAGTTTAATCAAGTTCCTAGTTCTTCCGCTGCTGTTTTTAAATAGCTTGTTTGCTGCCGAAATTTATACTGATCTTTTAGATTTCGCACGTCTTACTAGTAGGGCTAATAATATAGCCATTGTAACTGATGAAAGCATACACCAGGGCGAATATTATTTTATCTATGAAGATGAAGTTAAGATCACGATTGCAATGTTTAGAAAAATGCTTGAAGCTAAGAATTTATACCTTTATAAAAAGGATAATTTCTACTACGTAAGCTCTCAAAAATTGCCTGATTATGATCTTAGGCGTATCGAGCTAAAGAATTATGTTTACGATGATGTAAATAAAATTCTTAGCCAGTTTGATTTAAATGCTACTTATTCGACGTCTTCTAATTCGGTTTTCTTTAGGGCTGATGACTATATATTTGATCAGATTAAAGAAGCCATTTCAAAGATTGATAAGAGCCTGGAGCAAGTAACATTTAAACTGACTATCACTGAAACAAATCTAAAAGACATTAAAGATTTAGGCACAAATTTAAAGGGCTTGCTTAAGCCACTTAATCACGGCGATTTAGCTTATTATATTAATCTGATTACTTCCCCTTATATTACTAATTCAAATATTATTAAAAATGATGATCGTGCCTTTTTTGGCATATTAAATTTTCTTGACACAAATGGCATTACAAAAATTATCTCATCGCCAGTATTGACGGCAAAAAATCACACCGAAGTTTATTTTAGTTCCGTTCAAAATATCCCTTATTTAGTTTCAAAAACTGATATATCTAATTTAAATTATCAAAAGACTGATAGTTACGAATATAAAGACATTGGTTTAAAGATAAATTTAAAGCCTATCATTTTATCTGATCACATTGATTTTGACTTACATTTAATACTTGAAGATATTCTCTCTCAAAGTACATCATTAACGCCCATTGTTTCAAAAAAGGAGCTTAAAAGCTCGTATTCTTTAAAGCGTGGCGACGTTCTAGTTCTTAGCGGTATTAATAAAACGACTACTTCTAAGCAACGTAATGGCGTGCCTATCCTCAAAGATATATGGTTTTTAAAGTATCTTTTTTCAGTCGAGCAAGACAGCGAAATAAACTCTGTTCTAACGCTCACAATTCAAATTATTTAATGTTTTAGGGGTGTAGGGGATTTCCCCTACAAAAGGCGAGAAATAAAGCTTATTGGCACATTCTGCTTAATCGAGCCGTGCAGCTAATATGCTTTTTGGGTTTAAAACACCCCTTTCGCCTATATGTGTTTTGGCGTAGCCAAAAAAGGCTGCCATGGGCGGACGAAGTCCGCCACAATGGCTGCCCTTGTCAAATTAATAAAAAACTCTTACGTTTAAGGAAGCGATTATGCGAGCGAGAAATTTATATGGTGTTTCTCCCCTTGACGTTGAGCTTTGCCAAGCAAAGCTTGATAGCCAAAGGGAATATATGCGCTCTTTCTCTTTTGTTAATGTTAATGGCCAGGTTAGAAATTTGCTAGACATTTCAATGTCGGCCAACTTTAGCGATAAATATTACGCCGAAGTGTCTAACCGCGTAAATGTGTTTAGCTCTTTTGCTATTGATTATTTTCAAGTCCCAGTATTTTTAACCATCACTCTTAACGGCTGCTTTAGGGGTGCATTAAATGGCGATTATTCTAAATTTATGCCGATTGATTATAGATATTTGCCTGATGAAGTTAAATATAAGGCTAAAAATTCAGTGCCTTTAAGTATTTCTGATTTAGTAGCCGTTCTTAATCATCAATGGAATTTATTTATTATGCGATATTCAAGAAAATTTAAAAATATTGATAGAAGCTATATAAGGTGCTTTGAGCCACACAAAAAAGACGGCGTGCCACACATTCACGCTTTATTTTACGTCCCAGCTCACACAATAGACTTTATGAAAAGAATTTATACTGATATTTTTTATGCTCCGCAAAACTTAAAAACAAATGCTATCACAAGCGAGCAAAAGAAAAACGGCGAATTAAACGGCTTTCAAACTAGTATTAATAATCCTAGTGGCTATGTTATGAAGTATATCCAAAAGACTTTCATTAACCTAAAAGAAACGCAAGATTTTGACGAGCTTTCAGCCTGGTATGTAAAGCACAAAGTAAGAAGATTTATAAGCTCACGCACTAAAGTGCCATTATGGGTATATAGGAAGATTAATTTTATTAGCACGATGCAAGACTTTTATCACTTAAACGACTTAACAAACGATCATAGAGCAATACTCGAGTGGAATAAAAAAGATGATTACATATATATAAAATTGCCTTTCAACAAAGAAGAGATTATTTATTTAAATGGCAGATTAGAGCATTATATAAGTGGTAGGCTTATGAATTTTTACGATAGATTGAAAATTGATAGCCAAAAAGATGAAAACGCACAAGATGAAATAAAAAGCTTTGGCACTAATTTAAAACAAAGGCAAATTTTAAAGCTTTGCGATGAGCTTTTTAAAAGCGATGAAAAGCCTAAACCAGTAAGCAGAATGAAAGATTACGAGCTAGTCAATTACTATGAGAGCTTGGGCGGTGATGTAAATGCCCAGCATTTAGCTTATGTTGAAAATTTAATGCTTGATAGGGAATTAGATAACTTCACACATTATCATAAAAAGCACGATTTAAATGCTCCTGATATTGATAGCTTTGTAGATAGATTTTTGATTTGTAATGAGTTTTGAAAAGGATAATGTAATGAGAATTTTAAATTTATTTGCTGGCATTGGCGGTAATAGGTTATTATGGAATGATGTATTATCGGATATTGATGTAACTGCTGTTGAGTTTGATCCAGCTATTGCCGATGTTTATAAATTTAGATTTCCCACTGATAAAGTTATTATTTGTGATGCTTTTGATTATGCTGCCAATAACTATGATAAATTTGATTTTATATGGGCTTCTCCACCTTGTCAAACTCATTCAAGGGTTAATTTTTCAAATCAAAATACTATTAATAGTCGTTCTTTGCCTGATTTTAGGCTTTATTCCCTTATAAGTTTTTTAAAAACTTTTTGTAAAAATAAGTTTGTTGTTGAAAACGTTATTCCTTATTATGATCCTTTGATTTCTTATAATGCAAAAATTTCTCGTCATTTATTTTGGTCAAATTTCTATATTTCTGAAAAGTCTTTTCAAAAATCTAGTAAGTTAATTAAAAATTTTGTTATTTCTGATTTTCATGATTTTGATTTAAGTTTATTTAAAAATATAAAAAATAAAAGACAGATTATTAGAAATCAAGTTGATAGTAATTTGGGTAAATACGTTTTAGGCTGCGCATTTGATAAAGGTCTTTTTGATGACACTAAATGAGCTTTTTAATAATTACATTAGCTTTTATGAGCTTATTTTAAGTCCAACTACTCTAAGAAGCGATATAGCTACTTATAATAAGCATTTTAAAAACTCGCTTGGCTTAAGAGAAATAGAAGATATAAATTTTATCGATATACAAAAGTTTTGTAATGATCTTATCAAGCAAGATTACAAGATAAAGACTATTAAGAATATCGTTGCAAAGCTAAAGGTTATTTTCAAGCTAGGTATAAAACTGGAGTTAATAAATAAAAATCCTTGCGATTTTATCGAGCTGCCAAAGTTTGATAATAAAAGGTATTTTGATTACTCGATCGCTATTCAAAAACGCTTTATTAAGGCTATTTGTGAAAATACCGATGCAAGCTCTGATATATTCTTTTTTCTACTTCATGGCAGACGAAAGAATGAAGTATTAAGCCTAAAATTTAGCGATATAAATTTTAAGACCAGGACTTATATGATCCCTTTTAAAATTAATAAGGCCAAAAGAAATATGATTTATAAAATGAGCGATGAACTTTTTAATCGTCTTTATAAAAGATTTTTGATAGCTAAGAAAGAAAATAGGCTAAACGATTATGTCTTTATTAATCCTATGACTAACGATAAATTTAAAGATTTGCGTAAAAGCTGGTCTTCACTTCTTAAACGAAATAATCTTCCTAAAATCAGACTTCACGATATAAGGCATTTAATTGGCACATATTCAATTAATTATTTAAAAATTCCGATCGAGCAAGTATCATTTACTTTAGGGCATACAAACATCACTACAACACAAAAATATATTACTGCAAACGTTAAAAAATCTAAAGAAACTATCGAAAATTTACTAAAATCAATTTCAGAATAATTTAAGCATTTTAAAAAGTGTTTCAAACATCGATAAAATAGGCATTTGGTTGCGGAGGACGGATTTGAACCGCCGACCTTCGGGTTATGAGC
>NZ_CABPVS010000006.1:0-68848 GCF_902460845.1 Campylobacter concisus
ACGATAAAAAGAAAAGGCTTTATTAACCAATGAAGTTAAAGGTGGTTTCTCGTTTCGTGAGCTGGAATTATATACGAGCAATACTTAAAGATAGTTGAAATAATTAGGGGATTTTAGAAAAAATTGTTAGGCGCTTAAAAATTTTAAAGTATGTATTTTTGTTATAGGTTTAAGGGGTTAGTTTATATATGCGTATCCACTTCTTTTTTCTATATTTATAGAGGCTACATTGTTATTTTTATCTGTTAAAATTATCTTGCAATCACCTTTCAATAGTCTTGAATAAGGTCTTTTTGCTCCTTTACTGCCAGTAACACTTACTACTCTCATAGGCCTACCTAATTCATCAAAATCAATGGTTTGCGTCTTGCCTTTTCTACAACTACCAACAAATTTAACCGATTTTATGCCATATTTTTTCTCAATATTTAAATCTGTATTAATCTTATTGCAATAAGATTGTGGAATGCCTCTCCAGCCCGCACTTAAGAATTTGTTTGATTTTTGTGTATCGATAGCAACCTCTTCTTTGGAATTTAAGTTACCACTAAATTTATTACCACTACCTCTTTTATCATAAAAAATACTATATTTCCAAGATTTAACCCCAGGCTCATCTACAGAGCACTCTTGCAAACTAGTGTCATTAATAGCTATCCCCCATCTCATTTTAAACCAAAATTTTTCATTTTCTGAATGTACAAATTTATCATCTTGTATGGCAAGGTGTTGGGCGTACCTTATATGCGTTAGCATCTGTGTAGCTGCCTCTCTGGCTCCGTTTATTTCTAGCCTTGGTATGATCATTGCCGCAAGTATGCCAACGGCAATGATTACAAAAATAAGCTCTATAACAGTAAAACCCTTGTTTTTATGCATCTACCTGCCTCTTACATCAAAATTTGCGATTACTTTTCCCATTTTTTCTATGCAAAATTTTGATTTTCCATCTAGATCGGCGCTTACTAATAAATTTTTAGACTCATCTCTTACGTCTATACCATAAAATTTAAGTCTTAATGCAAGCTTTTTATTATCGGTGTATAAATCCTTAATTTCCGCTTCTTTTAATTTAGCAGCAAGCTCTTTTACAATATCAAATTTATAGACAAAATGCTTCGTTGGATTATCTAAAAATAGGTAAAAAATTTGATTAAATACGATCATCGACCAGTTTAGGGCTAGAAAAAGCATCACTAAGGTCGTGCAAATTTTATAGCCTTTTCTAAATTTTGGCAATCTTACGCGATATGAATTAAAAAATACCCTTACCATAAGTGGCATTGCGATCACGCAAAATGGCAAAAACTGCTCAAGCTCCAGCCTTTGGCGCACTGAGACTATCATACAAAAGCAAAATGAGCAAATAGCGATAAACCATAAAAGATCCTTCTTTTCCTTAACCCAAATTCTATAAATCGTATAGACAAAAAAGATAAAAATAAATGGCGAAAAAACAGCGGCAAAGATACCAAAAGTATCGATAAAGTGCCCACTTGGCCTACCATTTGTATCAAAACCAAAAAAGTAAAGCGTGAGTAAAAATAAAATAGCACTTAGCCAAGCAAGCGGAGGCCTTCTTTTATAAAGTGAAAATATAAAAAATCCTGCGTAAAATATCAAAAAATCGCCATCTATAAAAAAAGAAAGACAAAAAAATGCTACAAATAAAATTTTATTTTTAACATGAAAAAAGTAGATACATAGGAGCGCCAGCATAATGCAAAGCCCAGCATTATTGACAATAAGAGCTGAAGCTATCGTGCCAGGAAGTAAGATAAAAAGCAATACCGCAATAAGTCTGTCAAACTCTAATTTAATGTAAAATTTGCTTACCTTATACATTAAAACGACGCTTATGACATGAAACGCGATCATCACAGATCTTAGAGCAATATCTGTTTGACCAAAAATTTGAATGCTTAAGTTTAAAACATGACTAAGAAAATTTTGTTTGTTAAAAAAAATTTCAGCTTCACTGTAACTTATGCTAAGAGAATTTGCCGTATAAAGTAAAAATATACAATCGATCAAACATATTAAAAATACGCTAAAAGCGACGTGATGTCCAACAAATTCCCTAAATTTATCTAGCAAAAATTTTCCTTAAATATGTATATCCCAAAAAAACTCAATCCAATCGTGAGCCTCTTTTACCTTAAATTCTGGCAAAAGCAGAGCTTTCTCTTTATAAAAGACGGTCGCTATTTTGATATCTAAATTTGGATAACGCTTAAGCAGTTCTCTTTTTATCTCGACCATACTCTCGCCACTGTCGATGATGTCATCGACGAGCAAAATTTTAGTGTATTTGCTAAGATCTGGTACGTTAAAGATGTTAATCGTATCAAGCTTGTTTGTATCTTCATAATGGATAGAATTTAAGGTGAATAAATTTCTATTATTAAGCGCAACAGCTAGCGAGTGGCCAAGCGTTAAACCGCCTCTTGCCACAGCTAGTATCACCTCTGGATCAAACTCATCTTTTATCTGTTTTGCCATCTTTTTAGTATCAACAGCAAATTCATCATAACTATAAAATATCATCTTTCTTCCTTATCAATGCACTAAAAATACGATAAAACTAATGAGCGCTAGCACGACTACGCCTAAATTTATATCGCTAAAATCTCTCTTTATGAGCTTAACTATGACGTATGACATAAAGCCAAATGCAAGGCCGTTTGTGATCGAATAAGTAAGCGGGATGAGCACAACTATGAAAAATGTCGCAACAGCAATGGCTGGATCTTTAAAATTTATACTAGCAAGCTCAGCAAACATAAGCACGCCAACCATCACAAGGATCGGATAGATGGCATTGCCAGGAATCGCTTTAAAAAGTGGCAACATAAATAATGTAAGTATAAATAAAAGTCCGCAAAATACAGCCGTTAGACCAGTTCTACCGCCCTCTTCTACACCGCTAGCACTCTCTACAAACGATGTGGTCGTACTTACGCCTACAAGTGAGCCAGCTGCCGTAGCAATAGCGTCAGCTTCAAGAGTTTTTTCAAGTTTTATGACGCCATCTTTTTTGTTTTCATCAAAAATTCCAGCCCTCGTGCCTACACCAGCTAGTGTGCCTATCGAGTCAAAAAGATCGGTCACAAAAAATGTGATAACAACTGGCAGCAAGGCTAGGCTAAGCGCGCCTTTTATATCAAGCTCTAAAAATATCGGAGAGATAGAGGCTGGAGTTGAGAAAATTTCTGTTGGATGAGGAGCGATACCAAGTATCCAAGCTATCACTGAAGTAGCAAGCACAGCTAGGATAAACGCGCCCTTTATCTTCCACGCCCAAAAGCAAATAACTAAAAATAGTCCTAAAACACCAAGAAGCACGTTTGGATCTTTGAAATTTCCTATACCAACCAAAACTGCGTCGCTATTTACGATAAAGCCCATTTGCTGAAACGCCACAAAGCTGATAAATGTGCCTATGCCAGCACTTATCGCTCTTCGTAGGTCAAGTGGGATGGATCTAATTATCCACATCCTAAAATTTGTAAAAGATAAGACGACAAATATCACGCCACTTAAGAAAACAACGCCAAGAGCAGTTTGCCAAGGCACTTTCATACCGATGCAAAGACCAAATGTAAAATAAGCGTTAAGCCCCATACCAACGCTCATCGCAACTGGTGTATTCGCCCAAAGACCATTTAATATCGTAGAAAAGATGGTAATTAGCGCAGTTGCAGTGATGAGTGCCTCATAAGGCATGCCAGTTTTGCTCATAATGATCGCATTTACCGGCACGATATACATCATTGCCAAAAATGTCGTAAGTCCCGCTCCAAATTCCTGCTTCACACTCGTTTTGTTTTGTGCTAAGTCAAAAAATTTCACCCCAAGCTCCTTTTAGTAAATTTTAAGTTCGTTATATAAGCTATCACGCTCAACCGGCGTAAAACCAGATGTTTTAATAAGATCACAAAATATCTTTAGTGTAACGCCGTTTGCGCTATTTGCGCCGGCTGCACTTTGGATGCTCTCTTTTTCTATCGTGCCATCAAGATCATCAGCACCAAATTCCTGAGCTATCATCGCTAAATTTAGTGTCGAAGTAGCCCAGTAAGCTTTGATATGTGGGACATTATCAAGCACAAGACGTGAGATCGCCAGAGTCTTTAAAATTTCAGCTGATCCTAGAAATTTCACATCTTTTAAGTAGTTGTTTTCTCTTTGATAAACTAGCGGTATAAATGCGTTAAAACCGCCAGTTTCATCTTGCAAGTCCCTAATCCTTAGCATGTGATCGATCCTATTTTCACGGCTTTCTATGTGACCAAAAAGCATTGTTGCGTTGCTTTGTTTGCCGTGATCATGCCACATTTTGTGGATTTTGAGCCAGTTTTCGCTACTTACTTTGCCTTTGCAAATTTTAGCCCTGACCTCTTCGTCAAAAATTTCAGCCCCACCGCCTGGCATGCTATCGACGCCGTATTCGAGCATCTTCTCTATCACTTCTTCATAGCTTAAGCCGTAATGTCTTGATAAAAAGTCGATTTCAGCTGCCGTCATCGCCTTTACGTGAAGCTCTGGATGAGCTGCCTTTATCTTTTTAAAAATTTCTAAATACCACTGCCAGCCACTTTTTGCGTTGTGAGCTGATACGATGTGTATCTCTTTTACGCCGTGGCTTACGCTCTCATCAACGATCTTTAAAATTTCTTCGTGGCTCATTAAGTATGGATTTGGATTTTTTCTGTGAGCTGAAAATGCGCAAAATTTACAGATATCAGCGCAGATATTTGTTGGATTGATATGGCGATTTACATTAAAAAAGACCTTGTTGCCATGCAGTTTTCTGCGCTTTTTATCGGCAAATTTAGCCAATGTAAAAAGATCAAGCTCATAAAGCGAAAAAGCCTCTTGTTTGCTTAATCTCTCGCCACTTTCTAGTTTTTGTAATAGATTCATTATCTTTATCGTCCTAAAGCTGAACTTAAGGCTTCATTATAGGCAAATAAAGCTTTGTTTTTGCAAAAATTATGTAACATTTGCCAAGATATTTTTAACAATGGAAACATTAAATGCTGGCTGATAAAAGTACCAAAAATAGCGATAATTATTTAAAAATCAAAGAGAAATTTCTTGATTTTAAGGCAAATTTACCAAAACATTTTCAAAAAAATCAGGGTAGAAATTTTGCAAATTTTTTAGCCAAAGAATATGATGATTTTATAAAATCTTATTTAAATGAAACTATGCGAGATTTTTTTGATGATTTTGTGCCGCAAAATGACAGCTTTGCTTTTAGTGTTTTAGCTACTGGAAAATACGCCCAAACTCTACTTAGCGCAAATAGCGAGCTTGAAATTTTACTAGTTTATAAAAATTTAAAAGGCTACAACATAAAGAATTTCTTAAAAGAATTTAGCGAAATTTTAAGTGGTTCTGGAATAAATTTTTATATAAAAAGCGTTGAAATAGATGAAATTTTTACAAATTACAAAGATGATCTCAAATTTAAAAGCGAAACATCACAAGTCCGATATATCTGTGGTTCAAAAAGCCTCTACCGTCTAGTAAAAAGCGAGATCGTAAAATTAAAAGAATTTGATAAAAAAGCCTTTTTAAACTACCATTTAAAGGCGTTTTTGCCGTTTTCTAGCATCAGCTACTTAGCCCAAGAGCCAAATTTAAAAAGTGGCTTTGGCGGGATAGATGAAATTTATCACCTAAACTGCATACTAAACTGCCTAGATAGCGACATTTCAGTTAGATCACAAGCCCTAAAAGTGATGAATGAAAAAGAGATCGCTAGCTTTAACCTAAATGTGGACTTTTTACTAAGCCTACTAACCACTTTAAATTTAACTCAAAATTCTGATACTTTTAGCGCTTCAAGCGTTGAAATCACGACAAATTTCATGCAAACAAAGTCTAAAAAGCTTCAAGATAATGAAAGCGTTATCAGCCAAAAAATGCTAAGCTCGATGAATAATGTCGCTATTTATTCGAGGTTTATCGTCGCTTCTCTTTGTAGGCCATTTTTTAAAAGCGAGCTAAATTTTGATCAGAGAAAATTTGCAAGGCTAAAAAATGGCTTTTACGAAATAAATGGCGTTATTTACGTGCCACTTCATAAAAAGCCAGCTCTCATCGAGGATCTCATAAATGAGCTTTTGGAACTAAAAGATGTGGATTATAAATTTGATATAAGCGCGATCTTTTACATCAAGCGAGCCATTATTACAAAAAGCGGCTTAGAGCGTGCTATAAGCGAGTTTAAAAAGATATTTTTAAGAAAAAATTCCTATGCCATTTTAAAATCATTGCTCGATGCGCAAATGATACAAATTTTAATAAAGCCAATGGAGCACATCAGCCAGCTAGCTCAGTACGACGGCTATCACGAATTTACAGTCGATGAGCATAGCATCTTAAGTGTAAAATTTCTTGAAAATATAAAAGATAAATTTATAAAAAATCTCTATGCCGAGCTTTGCTTAGATGGTAAAACAATGCTAAAGATCGTGACTTTAATGCACGACGTTGGCAAAGGGCTTGGTAAAGACCACGCAAATATCGGCGCAAATATCTTTAGAGCCTACGCGAACAAGCTAAATTTAAGCCAAAAAGCTATCAATATCGGCGTCATATTGATAAAATACCACACCCTAATGAGCAACGTCTCAAACAGAGAGGACATCTACTCACAGCGCGTCATCTTTACCTTTATCTCAAAGCTTGGCGACAAGCAGGTTTTAAAACTGCTTTACATCCTTAGCTACTGCGTGATAAATGCAACAAATGAGAGACTTTATAACGCCTACACAGCTAAACTTTTAAGAGAGCTTTATGAAATTTCTCTTAGTGCATTTAGCGATGAAAATTTATTAGATGAAGCGACAAGGCGCGTAAAAAAAGAGCAGTCTATAAAACGAAATAGCGAGTTTTTGGCGCTTGAACTAAGCTTGCAAGAGAAAATTTTTAAAATCACATCAAATCTTGTCTTTATAAAATATAATGCGAGTGAGATCATAAATTTAAGCAAGGTTGCAGATAGCTTAAATGCGACAGAAATTTTTATAAATAACTCTAAAAATTTAAGCATTCAGATTTATACAAAAAAGAGCCTAAATTTAAGCGCCCTGCTCTATGAATTTGCCAAATTTGACCTAGCATACATGGAAATTTTTGAGCTATTTGAGAAGAAATTTTACATCAGGCTTGACTTTAACCAAAATGTAAAAAATCATGAGCTTGAAAACACTAAAATTTTAGCCCTAAAATCTCTAAATAGCGAGGTTTTAAAAGAGCCTTTGAAACCAAACATTAACAAAGATGAGATAAACTTCGAGTTAAATCACTCAAAAGATTACGCCAAACTTAGCATCAACGCAAAAGATCAGCGTGGGCTAATGGCTTATGTGATGAGTGTTTTTGACAGGCTTCATTTTCAAGTCACGAGTGCTAGAATCCAAACGGTCAAAAATAGAACAAGAAATCTCTTTTTGATCGAGAAAAACGAGCGACTTGAGAGCAAAGGCGAAGAGATATTAAATTTATTAATAAGTGAGTAAAAAATGTGTGGAATCGTAGGATACATCGGAGATAAAGAGAAAAAAGAGGTCATTTTAAGCGGTCTAAAAGAGCTTGAGTACCGCGGATATGACAGCGCTGGTATGGCTGTGATGAGTGATGACAAGATTGATTTTTTTAAAGCGGTCGGCAAGCTTGAAAATTTAGCTCTAAAGACAAAAGACTTTACATCAGAGGGCTTTGGTGTGGCGATAGGTCACACACGCTGGGCGACGCATGGCAAACCAACTGAGATAAACGCTCACCCGCACCTTGGCGAGCACTCGTTTGTCGTTCATAACGGCATCATCGAAAACTACAAAGAGCTTAAAGATGAGCTTGAAGCAAAGGGCGTGAAATTTGTCAGCCAAACTGATACTGAGGTGATCGTGCACCTTTTTGAAGAAATTTTAAAAGAGAAAAAAGACCCATTTAAAGCTTATGAGGCGACTATCGCAAAGCTAAGAGGCGCTTATGCGACGCTACTTATCACCAAAACTGCGCCTGATAAGATATTTTTCGCAAAAGATGCCGCTCCTATGGCGATAGGAAAGAGTAATGAAAAAGAGCTATATTTTGCTTCATCAGATGCTCCACTTATCGGCAATGCAACAGAGGTGGCATATCTTGATGACAACAATTACGGCTACGTGAGCTTAGACGAGATTGCTGTTTTTAAACACGGCAAAAAGGCGAGCATAACGTTTAATGCTTTACCAAAAGATAAGAGCTATGCCCAAAAAGAGGGATATACATTTTTCATGGAGAAAGAAATTTACGAGCAAGGTGCAGTCGTATCTGAAACCATCATGGGTAGGGTTAAAAACCACAAAGTCACCCTTGAAAATTTAGACGATGAATATCTAAAAAGTATCGATGATGTCGTGCTTTGTGCGTGCGGTACGAGCTACCATGCGGCACTTGTTGCAAGCTATCTTTTTGAAAGACTTGCTAAAGTTAGAACAAAGGTCGAAGTAGCAAGTGAATTTAGATACAGAAAGCCTTATCTAAACAAAAACTCGCTCTTCATCGTCATCTCACAAAGTGGCGAGACAGCCGACACTCTTGAGGCACTTAGGATCGCAAAAGAGGCTGGGCTAAAAACGCTTGCGATTTGTAACGTCGATAACTCATCTATCGTTAGACTAGCTGATAATACGCTTCTAACTCGTGCTGGTATCGAAAAAGGTGTTGCAAGCACAAAGGCCTTTGCAACGCAGATCATCGTGCTTTGGATGCTTGTGCTTCAAATGGCGGCAGCTAAAAATTCTATTGGCAAAAAAGAGCTTGATCACGAAATCAAAACGCTTCTTCACATTCCACAAATTTTAAATATCAATAACTCTCTTCAAGAGAAGCTTCACCGCCTAAGCAAGCATTATTTACATGGTCATGGCTTCTTCTTTATTGGTAGAGATATCTTCTATCCGCTAGCACTTGAAGGTGCGTTAAAACTTAAAGAAATTTCATATCTTCACGCCGAGGGCTATCCATCAGGCGAGATGAAGCACGGCCCTATCGCGCTTGCAGATGAGAAGCTATTTACGATAGCTTTAATGCCTCAAAATTTACTTTATGAAAAGACAAAGAGTAATGTAGAAGAGCTTGCCGCAAGAGATGCCTACATCCTGGCGATAAGCCCACTTGAGTTTGAGCTAAGCGATGACTACGTAAAAACAAGCGTTCAAGATCACTATATGAGCGAATTTTTCGAGATGATGCTAGTGCTTCAGCTACTTGCACTTGAAATTTCTGTTAGACTTGGCAACAATGTCGATATGCCAAGAAATCTTGCAAAAAGCGTAACTGTCGAATAACTCGTGTGGCTGGCATCTTGCTGGCTACTTAAATTTTTATAAAAGTAGTTTTGCATTATGCTACTAAACATAAATCTTATATTAATATTTTTATAATATTTGCTTATATATAATATTAAAAAACCAACTTAAATATTAAGGATAAAAATGAAGTTAAGTTCATCTTTACTAAGCGTGGGTCTTGGAGTTTTACTTTTAAGCGGTTGTGCAACTGGCAATAGCAACGGTGTAACTGGCAGTGCTGCTGGAAGCAATAACAATAATGCTAACACAAAAATAGAAAAATGTAGTAGCACCCTTGGAACACTTGCGTTTTATGAAGACTAAAATTCTGATTGGTATTCATATTTAACACACAACTACAAGCTCACATCAACTATTCCGGTTTTGCGTCTTCTTGCGCAACAAACTGGTTGTTTTGTTATAGTTGAACGTGGCGCTATGATGGATAATATGATGCAAGAGCGTGCACTTGATAGATCAGGCGAACTACGTAGCAGTTCTGGTTTTGGCAAAGGTAAAATGGTAGCAGCTGATTATACTATTCGCCCTGAAATTTTCTTTAGTAACGAAGATACGGGCGGTGCAGGTGCTCTTGTTGAAGCACTTTTTGGTAGTGTAGCAGGTGCTATAGCTGGTGGTTTTTCAACAAAAGAGACACAAACCACATTGGTTCTTATAGAAAATCGTTCAGGTGTTCAATTAGCAGCAGCCATTGGCTCAGCTTCTAGCACTGATTTCTTTGGTATGGGCGGTAGCGCTGGTGCTTCTCTTGGCGCTGGACTTGGCGTATATTCAAGAACACCTGAGGGAAAAACACTTGTAAATGCTTTCCTTGATTCGATGAATCAATTAGTTATTGCCCTAAAAGATTACAAAGCACAAAATGTAAAAGGCGGTCTTGGCAAAGGCGGAAGCCTAAAAGTAGGAGATTAATATGAAATTTATAGCCATTTTATTTTGTTCATTGACTTTTTTGTTTGCTATGAGTTATGAAAAAAAAGTTGAAGCTAGGCTTTGTGGTCTTATAAATCAAAGAGAAATGGCTAAAATTTATGGCGACATAAGAAGTATTGATAGCTTTGATAAAAAAATAGAAAGCTATAAATTTCGCAACGGAATAGAAAAATTTGACGAGGATAGTTGCCGTGCAAATGGCTACTATCCTGTTGATCCAAACTATGCACCATATCCTCCTAGCTACCGTCCATACTATCAAAATGGATATGATAGATTTCAGCGTGGTTACCGCGGAGGCTACTATAACGATGACGACTATGATGATGGTTTTGAGCGTGGATATAGACGTGGTTATAAGGATGCTAGAAGAGACTATAGGCTAGGTAGATAACTTATCTCTAGCCTTAACCTTGGCTTAATTCTAGTAAAAACGATTTTTACAAATAACAAATCAAAAGCAATATATATATCAAATTTTACTGCTATAAATAAGTTCCATACGTTGAGCAAAAAATATAAAATACTACTTTACTTTTAGAAAATAATGCAAAACTAGTTGGCATGACAGCATCCTAATTACACAAAATTTTCTTTCTATAAAAGAATAATAGATATCCTTACAAATAAGCTAGAGCAAGATCACGAAAATAAAACAAAGTGAAATCTGCAAAAACGATCTTTTAAAGGCACAAATCAGTGCTCTAGAAGATTAGATCATCTACTCATCGGAAAGGCTCAATAGTATAAGTATTCACTCACCTATAAAAAAGATGTTAGACAAAAATTTTGACTGACTAGCTGATACTCATGCGACTAGACACAGTAGTAATCTAGTCTCGCTAATGCTTGAAGTAAATTTAAACAAAGACTATATAAACCTCGAGCGGCTACATGGCTGGCACAATACCTTGTTTGAATATATCCAAAGCAAAACTTGCAAGATAAAAAGAGCTAATTTTAGAGATAATGACATACAGATTATCTCGGACTTGCCAAAAAAGACACAAATCCACTATAAAGCCTTACCAGTAGAGGCATAGAAGATGAGATGAGAACTTTTAAAATTTTATTAATAAAAGCCTTGAAAACGCATATCTAAAAAGTTTTATTGCACATCTTTAGTTTTTTTATCCATCCTTATGATGACAGTAATGGACGCATAACAATGGCTTTGGCACACTACTTTTTAAGAGAAGATGGCGTTAAGCCATTTTCTATCTCTAGCATTATTTAAGCAAATAGAAAAAATTATTATGAAATTTTAGAGCAGATAACAAAGCTTGGAAATAATTTAAATTTTGATTTCACAGAGTGGATAATGTAGCACACCTACAAGTGGTAAATAGCGCTATAAACAAGCTATAAGCTTACTAAAAATATAAAATTTCTATCGTAATTTAAGAGTCAAAGCCATTAAAATTTATCTTTACCTAGTATCGTTGCCAGCTGCTCTTTGATTCTATCATCAAATTCACTAACGCTTATGACACCCCTACTTTCGCACATCTTAGCGTCATTAACATCACAGTAGTCACTTAGAGCGTTTTTGTATCCGCCCCTTATGCAAGCCTCTCTGTCTTCTAAAAATCCAGCCCCACCAAGGATAAGCACTCCAAGATCAAAACCTATCTTAAATTTCGCACTCGCTGAGCTTTTAACCCAGCTTAAAAATATCTCATCGTATCTTAATCCAAGTGCTCCAACGCCATCTGGCACGACTAAGACATCCACGCCATAAAGGCTTTCAGCATAAATTTCAGGATGAAGCCTGACGCCAAATTCATCGACTATCTCAGGTTTTATGGCGTAGGTTTTGATATTAAAATCCTCAAATTTATGTAAAAAATCATAAATTTTGGCAAAGCTTAGTAGATTTAGCTTGTCAAACATCAAAATGCCAACTTTCATGCTAGCTCCTTTTAATGAAGTGCCTCATTTAGCTTGATCGCCCTTTTGCTCGCACTTGCAGTGATCTGGCCTGTTTGGCTGTTTTGTCTAAAATGAAGTCCATTTAGCCCACCAAGCTCAAGCGCTTTGTAAATTTCAGCTTCAAATTTAAACTCTGGATTTAGTTTAGCTAACTTTTCGCGCTCGCTAGCTGATATATAGACCTTTGTGCCCTCAAGCACCGCTATGCCAGCATCCACGATGCAGTTATCGCCAAGAGGCACACCTGTAACTGAGTTTGCGCCAAGCAAGCAGTGTTTGCCGATGCTTACAGGGTTGCCGTTTGTGCCACTTAGCACGCCAAGTATGCTAGCTCCGCCACCTACGTCACTACCCTCGCCAACTACGACAGAGCTGCTGACTCTGCCTTCAACCATCACGCCACCAGTTGTACCTGCGTTAAAGTTGATATAGGCAGCACCTGGCATAACGACTGTGCCAGGATACACGGCAGCACCCATGCGAACCTTAGCTGAGTCTAAAATTCTCGTATTATCCGCTGGAATGATGTGGCTTAAAAATCTTGGGAATTTATCGACGCTAACGATCGCTGGATATTCGCCAAACATCTTTAGAGAAATTTCATTTTCTCTTAGCCATTCAAGCTCAATTGGCGTATTTTGGCTAGTCCATGCAACATTTGGCAACACACCAAAAGCTCCATCAAGTACGATCGTTCTAGGTGCGACTTTGCCAAGCGATATCAAGTAAAGCTTGAGATATACGGCCTCCACGCTAAGTGGTTTTGCATCATCAAACAAAAACACAAGCTTAAATTTATTCTCATTTAGTTCAAGATCATCATCAAATGCCATTTTTACGGCATGTAAATTTTGTACATTTTTATGAGAGCTTATCTCTTTTTCAAAGACGCTAAAGAGCTTGCTGGCTTTTTTCACTACTTTTGGCGTAAGATCAGCTACAAATTCAGAGCCGTTAAAATCAACCTTAACATCACATTTTTGCAAAGCATAGATATAAGCAGCAGCGCTTAAAAAGCTCTCTTTGTAATTTACAACAGCGAATGTCGCTTGTAAAATTTTATCTGTATTTTTTTGTCCACGATCGATCCTAGCGATACCAAAAGCAAGTGGATCTTTGTAGCCATCTTTTTTTCTAAATTCTTCAAAAAATTCCTTAAATTCATTTGCATCTTTAAACTCTTTAGACATCTATTCTCCTTTAAATCTTTTCTTAGTTTAGCCAAAAATGGCTAAAAATTTTATGATTTTAAGTCCATTAAAATTTTAAATATTTTTAATAATGATTAATCTTATCATAAAGTAAATTGCAATAAGATTTTGCAAATTTAAAGAAGGAGTTTAAATGTCAAATTTAGCAACAAAACCTAGATTTGCTCTAGCTGCATTGATCGGCCTTGTCGCTGGCGTTGTCTCAGCTTTTGTCAAATGGGGAGCGGAATTCCCACTTCCTCCAAGAAGTCCGATGGATATGTTTAACGCTGCTTGCGGACCAGAGAGTGTCATTAGAGTAGCCGATGCGATCGATTGCTCTAGAAATTTCTTAAATCCGCCTTATGTATTTTTAAGAGATTATTTGGGTGTAGCCGATCCAAATGCCGCCATTTACGAGTTTGCAGGGCATGCATTTAACTACGTAATGATGACGCATATATTATTTTCGATCGTTTTTGCGGTTGCTTATTGTGTTTTGGCTGAGAAATTTCCAAAGATTACAATATGGCAAGGCTTACTAGTTGGCATTATCGTAAATATCGCTGTTCACGTGATTACATTGCCTATTTTGGGGCTTACTCCACCACTTTGGACACTCCCTTGGTACGAGCATGTATCTGAATTTGTCGGCCACATGATATGGTTCTGGTCGATAGAGATCATCCGTCACGACCTAAGAGCTAGGATCACAAAAGAAAAAGATCCAAGTGATTATTGCTGCTGCAACGCATAAATGCAAATTTTTGCTGTTTTGGGCTAAAAACCTAAAACAGCAACTAAATTTATCTCACCATTTAAAAGCAAAATTTATCCGCGATTAGCACTCTTGGCTAAGCTCTAAATTTTCTAAACAAAGCGGCCTTTCACCCTCAAAGATCACCCCTATACCGTAAGGCTCGCAGATACCAAGCTCACCCTCAGCAAATCTCATCAGCCACTGCTTATCACGCGCATAAAAGGTGCATTGTGGTGAGCTAAAGGGCAGGTCGCAAACTGGCGCGTCAAGCAAGCTAAGCTCGTCCTCGCTCAAAAAGCGCCCTCGCCTAAGCTCATCTTTTAAAAAGATAAGTGCCTCTTTTACATACCGGTCAATATCACTGGCGATGCGCTCTGCTAGTAAAGTAGTCTCATCATCCATGTCTGCCCCATCTGTGCTAACAAGGCAAAACGCTACCTGATCAAAAATTTCGCTTTTTAGCCACGTCTGGGCATACCATATAAAGCCATCATCTGTTGCAACTTTTTCAAGTTCGCCAAATTTTAAAGTCATTTTTTATTCTCATTTTTGTGGTTTTGCTACTCTTACGAAAAAGAGCGAAATTTAAGCAGATTTGTAGTGAGCTAAAATTTATCATCTAAAATAGAGATAGCTTGTAAATTTGCCCTTTTAACATAAATTAAAAGCTAAATTTACAAGCAAATTTTCAAATTTATATCGCTATTTAGAAGCAAAATTTCTCATCAGTGCCATTTTGCTTGCGCATAGCTTTAAAGTTAGCAAGATTGTCTTTATCTAAAAAGTAATCTTTCTCTTTTTTATTGCGCGCTTCTAGCTTTTCTATGCCTTTTGCAAGGGCTGCTTTTCTATCTTCGTGAGGCGAGCTAAATTCTGGCGAGAACATCGCTTCATAGGCATTTTTCTTAGTCCATTCAAGCGCTTTATCAGCGATCTCTTGTTGCTTTTTGATATCGCAAAATGCATAAGGATTGACCACGTCGCCAACAAGCTTCATAAACGCCCCTATCGCGGCCACCACGTCAGTAAATTTCTCGCCCTCCATGTCTATAACGCCTCTTAGCAAGATCGCGCGATTTTTTGCCGCATAAAACCAAAATACCGCATCATCGCGAAGTCCAAGATCGTATGCGCGAGCTGAAAGAACAAAAAGAGTTATCGGAGAGACCATTTGTGGGGTGTCTTGCACGATCTTTTCAGCCTTTTTAAAGTCCTCTTCTTTGCCACTTTTTAAAAGCTCATCTATCTTGTCATAGACCTTGACGTACTCCACCTTGCCAGCATTTGCTGAGTAGTATGGCGTGACGTAGATGTCGATACTTCTTACTTTGCCATCATTTGCAAAGCCACATACCACTCCAAAAAGTAGTGCCGTAAGCTGCGATAAAATTTTCATTTTAGTTCCTTGGCTTAAAATTTTTATTATTTTAACTAAAAGCAGTTGAAAAGACTAGGATAAATTTAAGAAGAAGTCCGCAAATTTAAAGCGGACTTCGAAGATTAGTTTTTAAAACTATGAATTGGAGCTGGAATTTGTCCGCCACGAGCGATGAAGTCGGCACTTGAGGCTTTGTTTATCTTCATAACAGGTGCTCTTCCTAAAAGGCCGCCAAACTCGATCATATCGCCCTCATGGCCTAGAGGTATGATACGAACGGCCGTTGTTTTTTGATTTATAACGCCGATAGCCGCCTCATCAGCGATCATCGCAGCTATGCTCTCGCTTGGAGTATCCGCAGGTATGGCGATCATATCAAGTCCCACAGAGCATATCGCCGTCATCGCTTCAAGCTTTTCTAAATTTAGCGATCCCGCGCGTACCGCAGCTATCATACCCTCATCCTCAGAAACTGGGATAAACGCACCGCTTAAGCCACCCACTTGATTACACGCCATGACGCCACCTTTTTTTACTGCGTCATTTAGGAGAGCGAGTGCCGCAGTCGTGCCGTGCGTACCAACAACCTCAAGCCCCATCTCTTCAAGCACACGAGCTACCGAGTCGCCCACAGCAGGCGTCGGAGCAAGAGAGAGATCGACTATACCAAATTTAACCCCAAGACGCTCGCTCGCCATTTGACCAACTAACTGACCGATACGAGTAATCTTAAACGCCGTTTTTTTAACGATCTCAGCCACTACGTCAAAACTCTCGCCACGCACCTTTTCAAGTGCCCTTTTTACCACGCCTGGGCCTGAAACGCCAACATTTATCACCACATCAGCCTCGCCCACGCCGTGAAATGCCCCAGCCATGAAAGGATTGTCCTCGACTGCGTTTGCAAAGACGACAAGCTTAGCACAACCCATCCGAGATGCTGCCGCTGTCTCTTTTATAATGCGTCCCATATCACGTACCGCGCTCATATTTATGCCAGTTTTCGTTGAGCCGACATTGACACTTGCACATACTTTTGAAGTCTGGGAAAGTGCTTGCGGGATAGAATTTATCAAAATTTCATCGCCCTTTTGATATCCCTTTTGAACTAAAGCTGAAAAACCACCTATAAAATCAATACCAACCTCAATAGCCGCTCTATCAAGCGTCTTTGCGATCATCACGTAGTCTTTTGCGTCCGTTGCGGCGCCGATTATCGAGATAGGCGTCACGCTCACTCTTTTATTAACGATTGGTATGCCTAGCTCAGCAGAAATTTCGTTACCCACTTTGACTAGGTCTTTGGCTTTAGTGGTGATTTTTGCGTAAATTTTGTCGCAAGCTTTGTTTATATCAGGATCTATGCAGTCAAGCAAACTAATACCCATCGTGATCGTTCTGATGTCAAAATTTTGCTCTTCGATCATTGAGATCGTTTCGGTTACGTTTTTGATGTCCATTGTTTTTCCTTAGATTGTATGCATCGCATCAAAGATAGCAGAACTTTGGATATTTATCTTTACTTTTAGGCTCTCTCCAAGCTCGTTAAGCTCTGCTCTTAAGGCCGTAAAGTCTTTATTTTCATCACTTGAAACCACTGCCATCATCGTAAAAAACTCATCTAAAATAGTCTGTGAGATATCATCTATGTTTAGTCCTAGCTCGCTAAGCTTTGCTGAGACGCCAGCAACGATGCCGACTCTATCTTTTCCGACTACAGTTACGATCGCTTTCATGTTTTCTCCTATTAAATTTAAATGATTGCATTTTGGCTCCAAAATTTAAGCCAAGCATCAAGCAAAGCTAAATTTTGGTAGCCAAATTTAATTAAAATTTGCTCTAAATTTTATCTTTTTTAAATTTTACTTCGAGCAAGCACTCTTGCCGTCATTTACTGGTTGGATTGCTGAGTTATCAGCTCCGCCATCACTATTTATATTTTCTATCATCTCCCAAAGCCTAGCAGCTGCACTCTCGTAGCGTTTTGCAGTGACTGAGTTTGGCTCGTAAAAGCTAACTGGCTTGCCATTATCGCCACCCACGCGAACAGCTGGCTCGATAGGAATTTCAGCTAAAATTTGTGTGTTGTAAGCTTTTGCCACCTCTTCAGTCGTACCTTTACCAAAGATGTCGTACTCTTTGCCATTATCTGGGCAGATGAAACCACTCATATTTTCAATCACGCCAGCGATTGGGATGTGAAGTTTCTCAAACATATCAAGCGCACGCTTGCTATCGTCAAGTGCTACCACTTGTGGTGTTGTGACGCAGACACCTGCCGTTACCGGCACGCTTTGAGCTAGAGTTAGCTGTGCGTCGCCCGTTCCTGGAGGCATGTCGAGAAACAAGACATCAAGCTCACTCCAAAGCACGTCTTTTAGCAGCTGCTCGATCGCTTTCATGATCATTGAGCCACGCCAGATAAGGCTCATGCCCTCCTCCATCAAAACGCCCATACTCATCATCTCAACTCCGTGGCTAAGTATCGGTTTTAGCTTGTTACCAACGACTTGTGGCTGAGTATTTACTTCGCCAAGCATTCTTGGGATATTTGGTCCGTAGATGTCAGCGTCCAAAATTCCCACTTTTTTGCCTAGTTTTGCCATTGAAATGGCTAAATTTAGAGTCGTAGTTGATTTACCAACACCGCCTTTGCCTGAGCTTACCATTACGAAATTTTTAACTTGTGGCGCGATATTTTTGCCACTTTGAGTGTTACTTTTCTCCTCAGGTATCTTTGGCTGGATCAAATTTAGCACGTACTCATTTGAACCCATGACACGTTTGATGTCCATTTTTAGCTCGTTTGCCACTTCTGGGCTTGAACTAACTATCTCGACTTCGATTAAAATTTTATCGCCGATTTCTACATTTTTTACAAAGCCAAAGCTAACTATATCTTTTTCAAAACCAGGATATATAACACCTTTTAGCCTATTTAAGACTTCTTCTTTATTTAACATTTTTCTCCTTTTCTAGATCTTTTGAAATTTTATATGCACAAAATTTTGGTCCGCACATCGAACAAAAATGGGCACTCTTAAACGCCTCTTCTGGCAAGCTCTCATCATGAAGCTCTTTTGCTTTTTTTGGATCAAAGCTTAGCTCAAACTGCTTGTTCCAGTCAAATGCATATCTAGCATCGCTCATCTCGTGATCTTTTTCGATCGCTCCCGCCTTACCAAGTGCGACGTCAGCGGCGTGAGCTGCTATCTTGTGAGCTACAATGCCCTCTCTTACGTCATTTTCATTTGGCAAGCCAAGGTGCTCTTTTTGTGTCACGTAGCAAAGCATGCTAGCGCCGTGATATGCCGCCATTGTGCCGCCGATCGCTGACGTGATATGATCATATCCTGCACCGATGTCTGAGACAAGCGGTCCAAGCACGTAAAATGGGGCGTCATGGCAGAGCTCTTGTTCGATTTTCATATTATACTCAATTTGACTTAATGGCACATGACCAGGGCCCTCTATCATCACCTGCACATCTTTTTGCCACGCACGAAGTGTCAGCTCTCCAAGCACTTTTAGCTCACTAAGCTGTGCCTCATCTGTCGCGTCATAAAGGCAGCCTGGGCGAAGTCCGTCGCCAAGCGAGAGCGAGACATCGTATTTTGCGCAAATTTCTAAAATTTGATCAAAAATCTCATAAAATGGATTTTGCCTATTTAGCTTTGACATGTAGCTAGCGCTCAGGCTGCCACCGCGGCTAACTATGCCCATTTTACGCTTTTTAACAAGGGGCAAAAACTCACGCAAAAAGCCAGCGTGTATCGTAAAGTAACTAACCCCTTGCCTTGCTTGCTTCTCTAGCACGCTTAAAATTAGCTCATTTGTGATATTTGTAACCTCTTTTGCCTCTTTTAAAATTTCATACATCGGCACCGTTCCCACAGGCACGCTTGAATGCTCAATGATAGCGCTTCTAATGGCATCCAAATCGCCGTCCGTGCTTAGATCCATAACCGTATCAGCACCAAATTCTAGGCAAATTTCAAGTTTTCTAAGCTCAGTACAAATGTCGCTGCTTAAGCTTGAGTTGCCGATATTTGCATTGACCTTTGTCTTTAGCTTTCTGCCTATACCCATTGGCTTTAAATTTTTATGATTTATATTTGCTGGGATGATGATGCTACCTTTTGCCACCTCATCCATCACTAAATTTTCACTAAGCCCTTCGATCCTTGCCACATAGCTCATCTCTTGCGTTATCTCGCCGCGCCTAGCATAATACATCTGCGTCTTATCTCTCATATAAGGCCTTTTTTGATTTTTAAAAACCTCATTTTAGTCCTTTTTTGATTTAAACTAACTAAATAAGCTTTTAAAAATTTACTTTTTAAAAAGAAATTTTGAAGTTTTGAGATGTATAATTCTGTAACAATTTTCAAAGGAGTTATCTTGCTTGATATATCACTTATAATGCTTGGAGCAGGAAATTCTAGCCGTTTTGAGCTACCAGTAAAGAAGCAATGGCTTCGAATAGGAAGCGATCCACTTTGGCTATTTGCTACTAAAAATTTGAGTAACTTTTACACATTTAAAGAGATAATTGTCGTTAGTAAAGAGTGTAAATATATGTCAAAATTTGCTCCAAATTATAAATTTGTTGATGGCGGCGAAACTAGACAAGATAGCCTAAAAAACGCGCTTGAATTAGTAAATAGCGAATTTGTCTTAGTTAGTGACATTGCTCGCCCTTGCATTTCAAGCGAGCTTTTTCACAAAATTATAGAGGCAGCGAGCCAGGCTGATTGTGTGGTTCCAGCGCTAAAGATCGCAGACACTGCTTATCTTGGCGAAAATGTGGTTGATAGAGATAAGGTGAAGCTTATCCAAACACCACAACTCTCTCGTACAGCACTTCTTAAAAAAGCCCTCAGCAGCGGCGAAATTTACACAGATGATAGCTCGGCTATGAGAGCCATTGGTGCGAGCGTTTGGCAAATTTTAGGTGATGAGATGGCAAGAAAGATCACTTACAAAGAGGATCTTGCCAAAATTTCTGCTTTAAAAGAGCCCGAAAATGAAATCTTTGTGGGAAACGGCTTTGATGTGCATGAGTTTGGAAAAGGTCGTCCTTTGATTCTTTGTGGCGAGAAAATCGACTATGAGTTTGGACTAAAGGCTCACAGCGACGGCGACGTGGCACTTCATGCGCTAACTGACGCTATCTTGGGAGCTGCTGGGCTTGGCGATATAGGCGAGCTTTTTCCTGATACGGATGCTAAATTTAAAGATATTAGCTCCATTTACTTGCTTGAGGAAGCTTACAAAAGGGTGCAAAGTGTGGGCTTTGTGCTAACAAACGCTGATATTACGATAATGGCGCAAAAACCAAAAATTTCAAAACTAAAGTCAAAAATGGAGGCAAACATCGCAAAAGCTCTAAATTTAAGCCAAAGCCGTATAAATGTAAAAGCAACGACTACTGAAGGGCTTGGCTTTGTTGGCAGATGCGAAGGGATCGCTGTAATGGCAAGCGCTAGCCTTAAATTTTACAACTGGAAGCAAATATGAAAATTTTAATAGTAGAAAATGAAATTTACCTAGCTGGTTCGATGGCCAGTAAGCTAGCTGATTTTGGCTACGACTGCGAGATCGCTAAAAGCGTAAAAGAGGCATTGAAATTTGAAAATTTTGATGTAGTGTTACTTTCTACCACACTTCCGGGCCAGGATTTTTACCCTGTTATCGAAAAATTTAAAAGCTCTATCATCATCTTACTAATCGCCTATATCAATAGTGACACCGTGCTAAAACCGATCCAAGCAGGTGCGGTTGATTACATCCAAAAGCCATTTATGATAGAAGAGCTAGTTAGAAAGATAAAGCATTTTGAGGAATTTAGAAATTTCAAAAACGAGATCAAAAACTATGAAAGCTATGTAAATTACGCTTTAAAAGAGTACGAAATTTCTAGCTTTGAGGCAAAAAAGATAAAATTTCCACTGCTTTTAAAATCAAGCAAAAGCGGATACAGCGATAAATTTATATTTAGCTACGTAAAAGCTTGCAAATTACCATTTTTATTTTTAGGCAAAGCCTGTTTTTCTGAGCTTGAAAAGGCACTAGCCAAAAATGGTGATGAGCTAATCTATATGACAAATTTAGAGGAGCTAAAACAAGAAGAAAAAGAGAAAATTTTAGAAATTTGCAAAAAGAAAAAGGTCGCAATCTCAACTAGCGATTTTGCACAAAAAGCACCATTTGACGAGCTTGAGCTTTCAGGACGCGATAAAAATTTCAATATCGATGAGATCGTTACGATCGATGAATATATAAAGTACATAATCGTTAATTATCAAGATAAATTCCCTGATACAGAACTTAGCAAAAAGCTTGGAATTTCTAGAAAATCACTTTGGGAAAAGAGAAAGAAATATGACGTCAGCAAGAAAAAATAGTGAAATTTCTATAAATACCGAAGTTTTTGGTGCTTTGGAGCTAATAAAAAATAAAATTCTCTCAGATTACGACTCGCTGATGGACGATGAACAGATAAAAGAGGTGAGTAAAAAAGGCTATTTTAATGGCGAGCCGATGCCGTATTCTTTTGGATTTGCTCCATTTGGTGAGCTAAATCAAAATATTACTAGCAAGCTTACTCCTGGGCAAAGGGTAAATCTAAGTCTTGATGGTAAGATCGTTGGACACATCAATGTTGCCAAGGTCTTTAAATTTGACGAGAGCATGAGGGCTAAAAATATATTTTTAGCAAATGAAGCCAGCAATGATAAAGAGCTAAATTTAGGTAAATACGGCATTAGTGGAAAATTTGAGCTTTATGATGAAAGTATGCAAATAAGCAAAAATGCACTAAATGATCTAATAAAAGAAGATGGCGCTAAAAAGATAACGGCTGTCTTTTTAACGGCTGATCCATTTAATAGAGCTCACGAGCGCCTTGTTAGAATGACTATTGACAAGGCTGATTTAGTAATCATTTTTTTAATACGAACACGCGAAGAAAAGCACGTTGATTACGAGATTAGAAAGCAAGTGTTAGACTATTTTATACAAAATTATTTGCCAACAAAAAAGGTCTTTGTCTTTGCTCTAAAAAATACGACTCTTTTTAGCTCACATGCAAACCCAACACTTGAGTGCATCGCTGCTTCAAGATTTGGAGCAAATAAGCTAGTCATTGGACAAAATCACTCAGGAATTGGAATGTTTTTTGATCACAATGAAGCTCATACGATTCTTGACATTTATAAAAACGACCTAAGTTTAGAGGTAATCGTGCTGCCAGAGCTAGTTTATTGCAACAAATGCAAGACACTAGTTAGTACCAAAAGTTGCCCACACGGACAACATCATCAGATCAAATATCATCCAGATGTTATCAAGGAGCTGCTATTTAACGGCATTATGCCACCAGCCATTCTTGTGAGGCCAGAAATTTCTGCACTAGTTTTAAGCAAACTCTTTACAAATCGCTTCAAAGACGTGCAAAAGCTTTGTGATGATCTTTTTGTAAATTCAGGATTACTTGAAAACAAAACTGACCGCGACTTTTACGAAGAGCTTATGAAGCTTTATCAAACATCATCGATGACTTAAGGAAATTTATGCAAAAACTATTTTTAACTTTTTTTGGATTTGGACTTTTGCCAAAAGCACCTGGCACTTGGGGCTCTATAGCTGGCGCTGTGGTAGCTTATTTTGTGCTTTATTTTTTATCATCAACCACGCTTTTTCTATCTAGCATTTTGCTATTTTTGGTAAGCATTAGCGTTATAGATGATTTTGAAAAAAAGATAAATTCTCACGATGAAAGTTTTATCGTTATAGATGAAGTTGCTGGAGTTTGGCTTGCTATTGCCATTAGCGGAGCTACGATCTCTCAGCTAATACTCTCACTTGTACTTTTTAGAGTGCTTGATATTAAAAAGCCTTCGATAATAGGCAGGATCGACCGCAATGTAAAAGGTGGCCTTGGCGTAATGGGCGATGATATGGTAGCTGGCTTTTTTGCTGGAATAATTAGCGCAATAATATACGGGGCTGCCATAAAATTTGGCATAACTTTGCCGTAAAAATATAGATTTTTGGCAAAGTTATATAGGCTTAAATATCTTTTATATAAATTTTAAGCAAGCCCTAGCTCGTTTAAAACAGAACTTAAATTAACCGAGCTACTATTCTTACTATTAAGATTTTTTTGCTTCTCTAGCAGAGCTTGATTAGCAAGTGCTACATTTAGCTCTTTGCGATAATCGCTCAAAATTTTATCCATTATCTTGAGTAGCTCATTTTTTTGATCCTGTGTTTTTGCGGGATCATCTATGCCTAGAAGTTCAGTTAGCTCCTTTTTCTTTTGGGCTATTTTCTCTTCTATCTTGTTAGAATTTAGCTCACTTATAAAACCAACTGCGCCAATTTCAGTAAGCCTTTTTTTAAACTGTTCAATCTTATCTGAAATTTTTGCATCGCTTGCGATCTTATCCATAGCAAGGCTTAAAATTTCATCAAAACTATTTTTTTTATCCTTAGTTTTGCTTGAGCCTGATTGCAATAGATAATCGATTATGTCGTTATTTTGTACCTTCATATATCTCCTTTTTACTGTATTGAGATATATTTTATAAGCAAGATTTATTCCTAAAAGTTAATCTCTTTGGCTGTTTTTGCTTTTTGTAAGATAAAACTAGCAAACTCATCACTAAAATTTGGGCACCAAACAACCTTGTAGAAGCTAAAATTTAGCTCTTTTGCGATCTTTGCATACTCAATAACTAGCTCAAAAATAGTCTCAGAGTTATCAATACAAAAAGAGAGTGGATAGATAAGGGCCTTTTTACTCTTGCACTTTGCCAAAATTTCATTTAGTGAGGGCTCTAGCCATTTTACAGGGCCAAGGCGCGATTGGTAGGCTAAATTTATCTCTTTGAAGCTTAATCCGCTATCTTTTATCATTTTGCTTAGAATTTGCACATGCTCATTTATATGTTTTTCGTAGACATCGCCTTTATCGATAATTTTTTGAGGCAACGAATGAGCCGAAAAGATAAGCTCCACATCGCTTACATCTATATTATTTATAGCTTCATTTATGTGCGAGATTATGATTTTATTATAAATTTCATCATCATAAAATGGCCCGCAAAGCAAAATTTTAGCCTTTATCTCTAGCTCATCTTTTGCTTTTTTAAAATCATCTAAACTCGAAGTTATCGTAGTTTGTGAATGATGAGGATAAAGTGGCAAAAGCACTATCTCATCAAAATTTTCGTATTTTTTAAGCACATCTTTTGCAAATGGTGAAGTATAGTTCATCGCAAAATCAACTGCATCAAACTCATTTTGTAAGCTTGAAATTTTATCGCAAAGCTTAGCTGTAAGCTCGCAAATAGGTGATTTGCCACCTATTTGTTCGTAGTTATGCTTAGCCGTTTTTAGCCTACCTTTTGTGATCATAAAAGCTACAAATTTTCTTAAAAATTTATTCTTTATACCCAAAATATAAGGGTCATTAAACATATTTTTTAAAAAAATTTCTACATCAGCAAGGCTATTTGCCCCACCCATATTTAAAAGCAAAAGTGCCTTTTTCATCAAAACAACTCCTTAATTTTTATCGCATCATCAATGCTTGAAAGCTCGCTACTTTCGCCGCTTTGACAAAGATCATAAAAGGCATCATATTGGGCTTTTATTTCATTGTTTAAAGGATCGGTTTTTAAATTCATCTGACCATTTTCATTTACTCTGTGAAGTTTGTAATCAATAAGATCGCCAAAATAAACACCTTCTTTGGCATTTACTTCTATTTTAAAACGCTCTAAAGAGCCACAAAACGAATCGGTAATGCTCACCAAAATTTGATTTTTCATTTTAATGTTTATTCCAACATTGTCGCATATTTTAGTGTTTGTTTTATTTGCCTGAGTATAAAAGAAGCTGCAAATTTCACTATCTACTAAATTTTTCGCAAGGTCTATATCGCAAAGTGAAAGCTCATTTATAATATTTCCCTCGCAAAGTGGTTTAAAATGCGCAATTGAAATGCTATAAATTTCTTCTTCTTTTAAAAGTGCCTTTTTTAATGAAACGATGGTCGGATTAAAGCGCTCATCAACGCCAGTACAAACTCTTACTTTATTTACCACTGAAGCATATTTTATCTCTTTTAGCTCGCTTACACTTTTAAATATAGGCCTTGAAATCAAGATATTTTGGCAATATTTTGCACACTGACAAAAGGCCTCTACGATCTCATGTTGAGGCAGACAAAGTACGACAGCTTGCGGCTGGGCTACTTCTATAAATTTCTTAAACTCATCAAAAAACGGAGCTCTGCAAGCATCATCTCTATTTTCTTTATCAAAAACTCCACAAACTTCAAATTTGTCAGAACGCCTCAGCTCCATATAGTGCCGCTTGCCAACTAGATTGTATCCAACAATGCCAATTCTGAGTTTCACTAAAGACCTTTTAGTTATAAATTTTTAGGCTATTTTAATTGCAAATCGCTTTTAAACAAATAAATTTATAAAATATATTAAGCAAAAATTAATTTTGTATTTTTTTATAAATTTACAAACGATTTTTAGCTAAAATCGAGCAAAATTTAAAACTAACGAGGATAAAAATGCAAAATTTAGATATAAGAAAGGCATATCTTGATTTTTTTAAATCAAAAGGTCACGAAGTCGTAGCTTCAGCGCCACTCGTGCCAAACGATGCAACACTACTTTTCACAAACGCTGGCATGGTGCCGTTTAAGAGTATTTTCACAGGCGAAGTGCCACGCCCAACGCCACCTATTCGCACTAGCTGTCAGACCTGCATAAGAGCTGGTGGTAAGCACAACGACCTTGATAATGTCGGCTACACAGCGCGCCATCACACATTTTTTGAGATGCTGGGCAACTTTAGCTTTGGCGAATACTTCAAAAAAGAGGCGATCTCTTACGCTTGGGAATTTGTAACAGAAGTACTAAAACTGCCAAAAGATAAGCTTTATGTAACCGTTCACGAAAGCGACGATGAAGCATTTGAAATTTGGAGCACTCACATCGCAAAAGAGAGAATTTACCGCTTTGGCGATCACGATAACTTCTGGCAAATGGGAGATACTGGACCATGTGGCCCTTGCAGTGAAATTTTTTACGATCAAGGTGCTGAGCACTTTAATACGCCTGAGGACTACATGGGCGGCGATGGCGATAGATTTTTAGAGATCTGGAACCTTGTTTTCATGCAGTATGAAAGAAGCGCCGATGGCAAACTAAGCCCACTACCAAAGCCAAGTATTGATACTGGCATGGGACTTGAGCGCGTTACTGCTATCTTGCAAGGTAAATTTAGCAACTACGACAGCACACTTTTTATGCCACTAATTAACGAAGTAGCAAAGCTTTGTGGCAAGCCATACGTCTATGAAAGTGGCGCTAGCTACCGCGTCATAAGCGATCACATCCGCTCAGTCACATTTTTGCTAGCTCAGGGCACGACATTTGATAAAGAAGGCCGTGGCTACGTGCTTCGCCGCATCTTACGCCGTGCGATCCGTCATGGATACTTGCTAGGCATAAAAGAGCCATTTATGTATAAGCTTGTTGATAAAGTTTGCGAGCTTATGGGCGAGCACTACACCTATTTAAATGAGAAAAAAGCGGCTGTAAAAGAGCAGATCAAGCTTGAAGAAGAGAGATTTTTGGCGACAATCGCTAGTGGCTTGGAGCTATTTGAGAGCGAGCTTAAAAATACAAAAGAAATTTTTAGCGGAGAGGCTGCGTTTAAGCTTTATGATACATTTGGCTTTCCGCTTGATCTAACAGCTGATATGCTTAGAGAAAAGGGCCTAAAAGTCGATGAGGCAAGGTTTGATGAGCTTATGAGTGAGCAAAAAGCACGTGCAAAAGCTGCCTGGAAAGGCAGTGGCGACAAGAGCGCGAAGGGCGACTTTAAAGAGCTACTTGAAAAATTTGGCGAGAATAAATTTATAGGCTACGAAGAGCTTAAGAGTAAAAGTAAAATTTTAGCCCTACTTGATGAAGAATTTAAAAATGTAGATAGCCTGGACGCTGGCAAAGAGGGCTGGGTGATGTTTGACGTCACTCCATTTTATGCTCAAAGTGGCGGCCAGTGCGGTGATAGCGGTAAGATAGTAGGCAAAGCAAATGTGCTTGATACGCAAAAATTCCACGGGCTAAATTTATCTTTAGTAAAAACTAATACGGCGCTAAAGGTTGGCGACGAAGTAGAGCTTGAAGTGGGCAGCGACAGGGCAGAGACTGCGCGTCATCACAGCGCTACACACTTGCTTCACGCAGCCCTTAGAAGCGTGCTTGGCACACACATCGCTCAAGCTGGCTCAAACGTCGAGGCAGATAGACTAAGGTTTGACTTCTCACATCCAAAGGCACTTACTAGCGAAGAAATTTCAAAGATCGAAAACCTTGTAAATGAGTGGATCTTAGACGGTGCAAATGCAAAAACGCAGGTTATGAAGCTTGAAGATGCTAAAAATAGCGGAGCTATCGCACTATTTAATGAAAAATACGCTGATGATGTGAGAGTCGTTAGCTTTGGCAATGTCAGCAAAGAGCTTTGTGGTGGTACACACGTTAAAAATATAGATGAGATCGGATCATTTTTCATCACAAAAGAGAGTGGCGTAAGTGCTGGCGTTAGGCGTATAGAGGCTGTTTGCTCAAGGGCTGCGCTAAATTTAGTAAGATCATTTAGAGCTGAGCTTGATGAGCTAAAAGATGAGTTAAAGAGCACTGAGCCACTAAATGCGGTCAAAAAGCTAAAAAATGAACTAAGAGCTTTAAAAGACAAACTAAAAAATGCCAAAAATTCTCATGAGCTAGTCTATTTAGATATAGATAAAACCAAACTTTGCGTCACAAGCGTAGATGGTGGAGATATAAAAACTTTGATAGATGAGTTTAAAAATGAGCATGAAAGTGCTGCTATTTTGCTAATCCAAGCTGATGAGAGTGGCAAAATTTCTCTTGCAGCTGGAGTCAAAAATGCTCCACTAAAAGCTGGTGCTTGGGTAAAATTTGCAGCGCAAATCCTAGGTGGCAATGGCGGTGGCAAAGATGACTTTGCAACAGCCGGTGGCAAAGATGCATCGATGATAGAAGATGCGATAAAAGACTCACTTGAGTACGCAAGGCAAGCCTTAGAAAAATGAGTCATTACGATATAGCTTTTATAAAATTTGACCAAGTAGTACTATTTTTGCATGTATGTTTTGTAGCTCTTTTTGTGGGGCTACAAGCCGGTCTTGTGCTTGTTGGAAGTTACTTTATAAAAAATAAATTTGAAGACAAGGAACGCTATCACATCTTACTTCACATTATAAGACGCTTTGGCATTGCGATTTTCATACTAATCCTTTGCGTGATAGCGACAAGTATATTTATAATTTTTGGATTTTATGATGCAAATTTGACAAATCCTATGGCAAGTGCAATGGTGGCAACAAAATGCGCAATAGAACTATTTTTGCTATTAAATTTAAGTTATATATTTTATAGATACAAAAAGGCCTTAAAAGCACTAAGATCGCATGAAATGATCGAGCTAAACGAGAGTTTGATCGTTATAATTTATTACTTTACGCCACTAAATTTATTAGCTTCTCTAGCAGCTATTTATCTTGGTATAAGCTATAAGGTATTTTTATGATAACACTCGCTTCAAGCTCGCCAACAAGGGCAAATTTATTAAAAGAGGCTGGCATAAATTTCACTCAAATTTCTTTCCAGTTTGACGAGAGTAAGATAGAAAAGAACGTAAAGCCTGAAATTTATGTCCAAAATGTCGTAAAAGCTAAAAAAGAGCAATTTTTAAAAGAAAATATAGGTCTTAAAAATTTGCTCTTTGCAGATAGCTGTGTGGCGTGTGGAGATAAAATTTTAGGTAAAGCAAAGGATGAAAAAGAAGCGATTGCCATGCTAAATTTACAAAGTGGCAACGAATGCAGCGTCTATACGGCAATGATATTTTTAGGCGAATTTGAGCTTATAAACGTAAGTAGGACTACGTATAAATTTAAAAAATTTGACGAGCATGACCTTAATGAATACATAAAAAATAATGAGTGGCAAGGCAAGGCTGGAGCCATGACGATAGAAAATTTTAATAGGAAATATATCATCTCCCAACACGGCGAAACTAGCACCGCCATGGGGCTAAATTTAAAAATATTAAAGGCATTTTTATGAAATATATCTTGGCATTTATCTTTATAGTTGCCATTTCGCTTGGCGGAGCATTTTTATATTTTTATTCACAAGTTAGATTTGATGCTTACGCTATTATTGATTATAAACCAAAGCTTACAACACAAATTTTTGATAGAAACAACGAACTCATTGCAAATATCTTTGAAGAAAATAGAATTTACGTAAAGTATAACGACATCCCGCCGCGTGTCATCGAAGCGCTCGTAGCTATCGAGGACACAAGCTACTTTGAGCATGGTGGCATAAATATAGAAGCCATGGCAAGGGCTGCCATAAAAGATATTAAAGCTAGAAAGCTAGTAGAGGGAGCTTCAACACTAACACAACAGCTCATTAAAAATTTGGCTCTAAGCCGTGAGAAGAAATTTACAAGAAAGATAAAAGAAATTGTGCTTGCCATGAAGCTTGAAAGCGAGCTTAGCAAAGAAAATATCATCGAAAGATACCTAAATCACGTCTATTTTGGACATGGCTACTACGGCATAAAAACAGCAGCTGAGGGATATTTTAGAAAAGAGCTAAATGAGCTAAGCATAAAAGAGGTTGCTATGCTAGTTGGCTTGCCAAAGGCTCCAAGCACTTATGATCCTACAAAGCACCTTGACCTATCACTTAGCCGTGCAAATAGAGTACTTGAGAGAATGTATAGCATCGGCTGGCTAAACGAGGATGAGTACCGCAAGGGCGTGCTTGAAGAGCCAGCAGTCTTTGACGATACACTCACAAGAAATAAAGCTCCTTACGTAGTCGATGAGATAATAAAAGAGGCCTCAAAGAAATTTGACGATATAAAAACTGGTGGTTATAAGATACAAAGCACAGTTGATCTAAATGTTCAAAAGATCGCTCAAGAAGCTCTAGTTTATGGCTACAATGAAATTTTAAAGCGCGATAAAAAAGCAAATGCAGAAATCCTAAATGGAGCTATAGTAGTCACTCATCCACAAAGTGGTCAAATTTTGGCACTAATTGGCGGTATTGACTACACAAAAAGCAGTTATAACCGTGCCACTCAAAGCAAGCGCCAGCCAGGATCTAGCTTTAAGCCATTTATCTATCAAATAGCACTTGATAATGGCTACTCAGTCGTCTCTCAAGTGGCTGATATCGCCAGGACATTTGATATGGGAAATGGCAAAGAGTGGACACCAAAGAATTATAGTGGCGGTTTTCAAGGCTATATCACTATAAAATCAGCCATAACCCAGTCGCGTAACCTCGCAACCATAAATTTGCTAAACGATCTTGGCCTTAGCTCGGTTCGTAAACAGCTTACGGATATGGGCTTTAACGATATCCCAGAAAATTTATCTATCGCACTTGGAAGCTTTGGGATTTCACCGCTTGACTTTGCAAAATTTTACTCGATGTTTCCAAATGAGGGCGAGATGGTTGAGCCAACACTTATTAAGCATATAGAAAATAGCTTTGGGGCCTCGATGGATTATGAACCACAAAGAAAGCAAGTGCTAAAACCAGAACAAGCATTTTTGATGACGACACTTCTTCAAAATGTCGTAAATAACGGTACTGGACGCAACGCTAAAATAAATGGCATCCAAATAGCAGGCAAAACCGGCACAACAAACAATAACATCGATGCTTGGTTTTGTGGCTACTCGCCCGATATCGAAGCGATAATCTGGTACGGAAATGACGACAACAGCCCTATGAAAAAGATTGAAGGCGGTGGTAGAACAGCCGCACCTGTGTTTAAGAAATTTATGGAAGGCTACATTAAGCTTTATCCTACTTTAAGACGTGCATTTGAGCAGCCAGATGGTGTTTATAAAGGCTATTATGGTGGCAGTGACGAATACTACACAAACGACTCACCACTACCTCAAAATATACCGGCAAATGACATCATACAAGATCAAGAAAATGATGGATTATTATTCTAGGAAGATAAGATGAGGATTAAAATTTTACTTTGTTTAGTAGTCGCAAGTATTGCATATGGCGCCAATCTAAATACAGCCAGCAAAAACGAGTTAATGGGGCTTGGGCTAAGTAAAGGCCAAGCGTTAAACATTATAAAATACAGAAAAGCCCATAAATTTAAAAGCATCGATGAACTTGAAAAAGTCCAAGGTATTGGCTTTAACGATATGCAAAAAGTTAAAGAAAAACTTAGCATAAAAGAGAACGCAAAAGTCAAAAAAGCTGAAGCAAAAAACTCCAAAGGCAAGAAAAAATAATCTTATTTTTTATTTGAAATTTCTAGCCATTTACATTTGAGTCCTATTATTATGGCTTTTTATAAAATAATCCACTCTTTTTTCTATACTCTTTTTCTTATATTTGCAATTATTTTTATCTTATTTTTAGAGAACATTCGAATTTAAGAACCGCATTGCTCCCATACTATCCCATCTACTCAGCTATAAAACTAGCAAAATCGATCACACAAAAACCACTACCTTTTACCTATGTAGCAGATGATGCGGTACTAACTAATGGTAAAAAGAAAATTTTAGTTTTGATAGTTGGCGAGACGCAAAGAAGCAGAAACTACTCACTAAATGGCTACGCCAAAAACGATACGAATAAATTTACTAAACAAAAAGGTGTGGTAAGTTTTACAAATTTCTACTCATGTGGAACAGCCACAGAGACTAGTGTACCTTGCCTATTTTCAAACTTAAAGCGAGAAAATTTTAGCAACCGCGAAGCAAAAGCTCGTGAAAATTTAGTTGATATCATCAATAAGCTTGGTATAAAAACATACTTTTTTGACAACAATAGTGGCGGTTGCGAAAAAAATAGAAGTAGTGGTTTGCGACAATCTTGATCAAAACCATACTTCAGATCATCGAGTAGAAGGTTTTGACGAAGTGATATTTAATGAGGCCAAAAAGGTCATCAAAGATGCAAATTCCACCACCTTTATCGTGCTACATCTTCAAGGCTCGCATGGCCCTATCTACTACAAAGGCTACCCAAGCAAATTTAAAGAATTTACCCCAACATGCGACACCGCCGAGCTAAATAAATGCACACCAGATGAGATAGCAAATACCTACGACAACACTATTTTATATGAGGACTATCTACAAAGTGAGCTGATAAACGCCCTTGAAGCAAGAAAAGATGAATTTGAAGTCACTATGTTCTTTTTCTCAGATCACGGGGAGAGCCTAGGCGAAAATGGCATATATTTACATGGTCTGCCTTATTCCATCGCTCCAGATGAGCAAAAACACATCCCAGCCATCGTCTTTTCAAGCGATAGTGAGCTTTTAAAAAGGCTAAAAACCAGGAGAGATGAGGGCCTTTCACATGATTTTATATTTAGCTCAATTCTTGGATATTTTGGAATAAAAACTAAGGTCTATGAGCCAGAATTTGATATTTTTAGGAAGTAAATTTAAAGCCAGCCTAGGCAAAGCCTAAAGCTGGCGCAAGCTTAAAAGCTGATCTCTTTTATATCAGCTACTTTTAGTATCTCACTATAAATTTGACCGATTATTGCGACGCGGTTGTTTCGCACTTTCTCGTTTTCAACGTTTATCATAACTTTGTCAAAAAACTCATCGATCTGTGGTTTTAGAGCAAATAGCGCTTTTAGCCTTGGCTCATACGCTAGGCGCTTATCGACCGCTTTAAATGCATCATTTAGGGCTTTTTCAGCATCTATCTCAAAGAGGTTCTCATCAACCTTGCTAAATTTATCATCTTTTATAATGTTTGCAAGGCGCTTAAATGTAGAGAAATTCTCTCTAAAGCTTGGCTCGCTAGAAATTTTAGCAAGTGCTTCTATCATCTTTGTTAGCTCCAAGATATCCTTTTCGCCGCTTTTTATGCACGCTTTTACGATAGAAGCGTTTGCGTCAAAGAAGGTGTAAAGTCTATCAAGGATGAAATTTATAAGCACTTCAACGTCAAATTTCTTATAATCTTTTGCGATATCTTCTAAAATTTCTTTTACATTAAATTTCAAATTATGTGCCAAAACGATCTTTATCACGCCATTTGCTGCACGCCTTAGAGCGTATGGATCTTTGGTGCCACTTGGGATTTTGCCGATACTAAAGAGTCCCATTAAAGTATCAAGCTTATTTGAAAGCGCTACAACAGAGCTAAATACCTTGCTTGGGCACTCTGCCTCTTCACCATCTGGCAGATACTGCTCTTTTATGGCCAAAATGATGTTTTCATCCTCTTTTTTAGCCTTTGCGTAGTAAGCGCCCATGATGCCTTGAAGCTCGGTAAATTCATAAACCATCTGCGTTGTAAGATCGGCCTTGCTTAGCATTACAGCTCGTTCAAGCTTTGCTCCATACTCGCCAGCTTCTTTTTTGAGTAGCTCGTCATAGTTGCTAGCAAGCTTTTTAGCCACTTGTAGCTCTCTAAGCTCTTTTTCGTAGATACTTCCAAGCTCTTTTAGGTAAGTTATATTTTTTAGTTTTTCTGGGCCAAATTCGTGCGCTAGGTCGCTTTGCCAAAAGAACATCGCATCACTCAGCCTTGCTCTTAGCACCTTTTCATTGCCTTTGATGATGAGTGAATAGTCCTGCGTTATGGCGTTGCTAACAACCACAAAGCCATTTGCAAGCTTATCATCTTTAAAGACTGGGAAATAGCGTTGATTTTCTTTCATCGAAGTGATGATGACCTCGCTTGGCACCTCTAAAAATTCCACTTCAAATGAGCCAAGAAGCGCTGTTGGGTACTCGGTAATCGCCACGACTTCAGCTAGAAGTTCTCTATCTATCTCGATCTTTAGCCCACTTTTTTGACTGATCTTTTCAAACTCATTAAGGATTATTTTTTCTCTCTCGGCAGCTTCAAGCACAACACCACGAGCCCTTGAGCCTTCAAAATACTCTTTTATATTTGAAATTTTTATCTTGTCGTAGCTGATGCTTCTATGTGGATATGTAGAGTCACCACTTGCTACGCCAAATTTATCAAATTTAATGACCTCATCGCCAAGCAAACACAAAAACGATCTTATCGGGCGGATAAACTCGAACTCTCCGTTGCCCCAGCGCATAGACTTGCCAAAGTTAAGACTCTTTAAAAACTCCTCAACTATATCGCCCATTATCTTAGCGACTGGCTCGCCCTTTACCTCTTTTTCGTAGTAGAGCACCTCTTTGCCGTCTATCTCTTTAAATTTAAGCTCACTCTCATCTATGCCACATTTATTTGCAAAGCTAAGTGCTGCCTTTGTAAATGCTCCGTCTTTTAGTGCCACTTGCTTTGGCGCACCGATAAAGCTAGCTACGCTGTCAGGCTGAGATTGTGGAAATTTCTCATGAAAAAAGACCAAACGACGCGGTGTATAATAAAATTTAAAAGGGCTTACAAGATTATATTTTTCAAGTACAGCCTGCCATTTAGTATTGATATTTGGCAGCTCCCTTAAAAACGGTATCGCTGGAAGCTCCTCAACTCCGATTTCTAATAATAACTCTTTCATATTTCACTCTTTTTATTAAAATTTTCTCTTTTTTCTCTTACCATTTTTCTTACTCTCTCCTTCTCCTGCGACTGTAAAATGACGCCTCTTATCATAAAAATAAGAAATAAAACAAACGCCGTAATCATAAAAATATCTAAAATTTGCACTCTCTACTCCACAACGATTTGGTTTTCTCTCTTATAAATTTTAACTCTCGCGTTTTCAAAACTATACTCACCATCTTTTAGCTTTTTCTTGCTATAAACCCTGATCTTACCGTATGGTGTATGCAGGTAGCCTCTCTCAAGCCTGCCCGAAATTTTAGCAAAGACATCGCCACTTCTAGCTTCACTTAGTTGCGATGCATCTAGTAAATTTTCGCTAATATCTTTTGTGCCATGCTCATTTATGATCTCATAAGAGCTGACTTCAAGCGCATCTTTATAAATTTTCATTCGTCTTACTAAAACATCTAGCTCCTCGCCTACAATAACACTATTTTTAGGATCATAGACATAAATTCCGCGGTGATTTTTCGAGATAATAAAGCCATGCTTATCTTTTAAGATAACAACCACTTTTTCAATCACTGCTGGCACTGCCTCTGGGTGATCAAAAAGCGTATCCACATCAGCCGTCTTATAGTTTTGTTCGCTTGTTTTTTTATTGGCTTTGTTTTCATCTTTTTTAAAAATTTTACTCACAAAGCCCTTTTTTATTGGACTTGGATCAGTTGAAATTTTAAACTTTAATGCAAAGTGATCCGAGTAAAGGTCGCTCTTTGCAAAGCCTTTTTCATCGACTGCAAAGCTTGGTTTAAAGACTTCAAAACTACCACTAACATAGCTTAGATCGCCATTTTCCATAAAGCTAGGTGAAAGCAAAACATGATCGATCGCTCTTTTTTTGCCATGTACTGCGTGAGAATATCTATCTTTTGGCTCAAGCTCTTTATAAAGATCATAAAAATTTCTCGTTGCGATGATGTCATTTAGGATGGATTTTTGTCCAAAGGGCGAGTTAAAATCACCCAAAATAATTGCATTTTTCTCTTTACCAAGAGCCGTTCTTAACGTTTTTTCAGCCTTTTTTTGCATATTTATGCCATTTTTATAAGTTGGAAAGTGATTTACAAATATGCTAAATTTCTTGCCTTCCTTCTCAAAAACAACCTTTAAAATATTTCTCGTCTTTACGTTTGGAACTTTAAAAATTTCACTGCCACTTGGCTGTAACTTTGAAATAAGCCCAAGCCCAACAGGCGAGTTTTTCTCCTTTGTAAAGCTTATAAATTTATACTCGCTATCACTTACTAGAGCTTTTAAAACCTGTTCATTTTCGATCTCTTGAAGTGCGATAATGTCGGTATTTAGTGCATTTATGACTTGTCTTGTTCTTTGTAGTTTTGAATCAGCCGCCTCGCAGTCCCACTTTGATACGCCTACTTTAAAATCAAGATACTCGCTACCATCATCTTTGCAATCAAATAAATTTTGCACATTATAAGTTGCGATGCTAATTTCACTCGCAAATGCCACTAAAATGGTAAAAAACAAAGCAAAAACTACTCTCAAATCTCACTCCTAAAGTCAAATTCAGTGATATTTTG
Source organism: Campylobacter concisus (assembly GCF_902460845.1). Taxonomy (NCBI): domain Bacteria; kingdom Pseudomonadati; phylum Campylobacterota; class Epsilonproteobacteria; order Campylobacterales; family Campylobacteraceae; genus Campylobacter; species Campylobacter concisus. The sequence goes on from NZ_CABPVS010000006.1 coordinate 36,800, forward strand.
CCTGATCGCCTCATAAGCGATAATGCCAGCACTCATAGCTAAATTTAAGCTTCTGCCCTCTTTTCCCATTGGTATGGTTATGGCGTTTTTAAAATTTATATCCATAAATTCTCTTGGCAACCCAGTACTCTCGCCACCAAAAAATATAAAATCTCCTGGCTTAAACTCGGCCTCGTAGTAAAGCCTATTTGTCTTTGTGGTAGCAAAGAAAAATCTATCCTTGTGGCTTAAGTTTGCTTCTAAAAATTCTTCCAAACTATCCCAAATTTTTGGATTTAAAATTTTCCAGTAGTCAAGCCCTGCTCGTCTAACAGCCTTTTCACTCAGATCAAACACAGTGGGCTTAACGATATGCAGCTTTAAATTTGCATTAACACACATTCTGCCGATAGCTCCAGTATTTTGCGGTATCTGAGGGTGGACTAGGACTATGTTAAACATAAGCTTTCTTTGCCTTAAAAGTGTTATAAACTAGCCTATTTTAGCCAAAATGGGCTTTTAAGAGTTTTAAAGACTAATCTTTTCTAGGCTTACGCTCGCTTAGATATTTTGAAATTTCAAGCTCTTGCCTACGTTTTATCTCTTTTGCGATCTCTTCGTTTTTAAAACCAGCTGATAAAATTTCTGTCAGATCGACTTTCGCGTCAAATTTTGCCTCATAAATTCCAAGCTTCTTGGCACACTCTATTCGCTCTTTATTATAAGCTCCGAGCCATGATTTTATGGGTATATTTAGAGCTATTTGCATTAGCTCTTTATCGCTTGGCATGTCCTTAAAATAAGGCTGCTTTAAGATAGAAAAGTAGCTTTTTGGTAGACGCATTTTCTCTAAAATTTCTTTTGCATTAGACTCAAATTTGCCAAACAAAAGATACAAAAATAGCCTCTCATCATCCACAAATTCTCTAGCACTCTTAAGATCACTTAAAAACCCATCGTCCATAGAAATTTGCACGCCAAAAATTTCTTTAAAAAGTCCAAGCTCAAAAAAATAGTAAGCTCCTTTTTCTAGATGCTCTGAGCGAAAAAATTTAATAAGCTCAGTATTTATCCTATCTCTGCTTAGATGCTCCAAACTAAGGCTTTTCATAAGAGCTAGCGTCTCATCAGCTATGCTAAAATCAAGCCTAGCGCTAAACTGCACACCACGAAGCACCCTTAGTGGATCTTCTTTAAATTTTTCACTATCAATGTTCCTTAATGTCTTGTTTGCTAGATCTTGCTTCCCGCCGTAAAAGTCTAAAATTTCTCCATTAAAGATATTCATCATCATGGCATTTATCGTAAAATCTCGCCTAAGGCTCGCCATTTTGGGATCGTTAATATAGCTTACTGCAAAGTCTTTGTGTGAATTTCCAGTTTTGCTCTCGCTTCTTGGAAGCCCAATATCGTAGTTTTTGTATTTATAAATGAAGTAGCTTTTACCAACGCCGCTAGCGCCTATGCTAGCCATTAGCTCATTAAATTTAGCGGGCTTTATGTCATAAACCTCGATGTCATAATCGTAAATTTCTCGTCCCAAGAACGCATCTCTCACGCAGCCACCCACAAGATAAACACGTGAAGTAAATGGGGCAAATAGCGATCTAAAAAAGTCTAGCTCGCTATTTTTATAAATTTCATTTTTGATTTTTATCTCATTTTTTGAGCCATCTAATGGCTTATTTTGAGAGATTTTGGAGTCTATTTTCGATATTTGCAAGGGTAAATTCTAAAAATTTTGTCGTTAGATCAAGCCTTGAAGCAAGATTTTGTTCACTAGTTTGTTTAAGCCCTTCAAAAAGCACTTCTATGCGCTCAGCAAGGTTTGCTAAGAAAATTTTCTCTTCGCTCACCTCTCTATTTTTTATTGGACTTACTGGCTCCTCTTTTACCTCAAATGCTTGCTCATTTTGTAAATTTGCCTCAATTTTTAGCTCATTATTTAGCGCATTTTCATTATTCTTTATTGCCAAAAGCTCTTTTTTTAAATTCTCACGCTCAAGCTCTTCTTGCTTTTTACTTTGCAATGCTTCTATTTTCTCAAGCTCGGCACTAACCTCACTGATTGCCATTCTAGCGATATCATCAAGCTTCATAATCTTATCAACCACCTTTTAAATTCATTTATCTCTTCATCACTTTTCATCGCTATAAAAAACTCTTTCATCTGCTCGTTTTTTATCGCTCGCTCTTTACGAAGTCCGCTCAGGCGGTTTATCGCGCTAAGGGCATCTTTGTTTAACGGATCTTGCTTTAAGATATTTTTATAAATTTCAAGTGCGTCATCTTTTAGCCCCTGAGCTTCGTAGATCAGTGCTTCAGTGATTGTGTTTTTCATTTTTTGATAAATCCTGCGATAACATCGCCTATCTCGCTAGTTGAGCAAATTTCAACCGCGTTAAAAGCAGCGATATCTTTTGTTCTATATCCCTTTGCTAGTGCCTCTTTCACAGCATTTTCTATCGCATCTGCGGCTTCATTTTCACTAAATGCGTATCTTAGCATCATAGCTGCACTTAAAATCGTTGCGATTGGATTTGCTATGCCCTGCCCTGCGATATCTGGTGCTGAGCCGTGTATCGGCTCGTAAATTCCAACTTTACCACCCATACTTGCGCTTGGCAAAAGTCCTATCGAGCCACAAACCATGCTAGCCTCATCACTTAAGATGTCGCCGAATAAATTTTCAGTAAGTATGACGTCAAAATTTGCTGGCGCTCTTACTAGCTGCATCGCCGCATTATCCACATACATAAAGCTAAGCTCTACTTCAGGGTATTTTTTAGCCACTTCGCTAGTCACCTCACGCCAAAGCTGACTTGTCTCAAGCACATTTGCCTTATCGACCATGCAGACCTTTTTCTTGCGAAGCATTGCTGTTTCAAAGGCGATCTTTGCGATGCGCTCAATCTCAAATTTAGTATAAACCATCGTATTAAACGCTCTATCTTCGCCTTTTTCACGTGGCTGTCCAAAATAAAGTCCACCTGTTAGCTCACGAACCACGACAAAATCAACGCCTCTTAAAACCTCTGGCTTTAGCGTGCTAGCATCCACTAGCTCATCAAAAACAATGGCTGGACGTAAATTTGCATAAGCTTCAAGCTCTTTTCTAATCTTTAAAAGCCCACTCTCTGGCCTTAGGTGTCTTGGCAAACTATCCCACTTCTCGCCGCCGATCGCTCCAAAAAGCACAGCATCAGAGTTTAGAGCAGAACTAAGCGTTTCATCTGGCAAAGGCACGCCAAATACATCATAAGCTGCACCGCCCATAAGCTTGTAGTCGTACTCAAATTTTATCCCAAACTCAGCGCTAACGACATCTAAAATTTTTATCGCCTCATCTATAATCTCAGGGCCGATGCCATCGCCTTTTATAACACAAATTTTATATTCTCTCATTATTTAATCCAACTTTACTTTTGCGTATTCTATAAGTCCGCCGGCGTTTAAAAGCTCTTGCATAAACGGCGGTATGGGGCTAAATTTATACTTTTTGCCGCTGGTTAAATTTACGATCGCGCCGTTATCTACGTCTATTTTTAGTTCGTCGCCCTCGTTTATTTCGTCCGTTTCTTTAATTTCAAGTATCAAAAGTCCCGTATTAAAGCTATTTCTATAAAAAATTCTCGCATAACTTTTAGCTATCACCGCGCCTATACCGGCGGCTTTAAGCGCGATAGGAGCGTGCTCGCGAGAGCTGCCGCAGCCGAAATTTTCGCCCGCTACGATAATGTCGCCCTTATCTATCTTGGAGCTAAAATTAGGATCGGCGTCCTCCATTATATGTTTTGCTAAGATATTTTCGTCGGAAGTATTTAAGTATCTGGCGGCGATAATTATATCGGTATCGATATTGTCGCCGAATTTCCAAACTTTATTCATCGTTTCGCCTTTTTTAAATTTTCGAGATTTTAGCCAAAAGTAGCTAAATAATTCATCAAACGGCGAATAAAATTTACGGTCTAAGCGGCTAAATAGCGAGGCAAAGGGCGTTAAACGCCCCTTTTATTTTTTTAAATTTAAAGAACACCTGCCTAGGAATTTACACGCCGGACAAAATCCAGTAACACCTACGATAATCGGGATTAACCCGATTAACGCCCAGTAGCTCTCGTAAAAATACCAAACCGCTACCGTAAAAATCAGCCCCAGTACGACCCTAATAATTCTACTTTTCACGCTTACCATAATATTTTTACCTTTTCTTAAAAATTTTATAAAGTGGGCAGTAGCCGTAATATCCCGTTAAAAGCGGAATTAGCCCGACCGTCCATAACCAGCAATCGCAAATAAATCCAAAAATAAAAAACCAAATCGCCGCTATAATCAAACGTATAGTTTTATCTAAAACGCTCATTTTATCTCCTTTAAGCCAAAGCTTTTAGCATTCCGTTCATAACCATAGGTTTAAATCCGTAAATTTTAACCAGCCAACTCATGTAGCTCTCTCTGGTAGCGCCGAAGCACTCTAACGTCGGAGCCGTTCCCTCCCAGTCGAACTCTACCATTATGGCCTTGCCGTATTTGGTGATAAAAGGGCAAGCCGTATATCCCGTAAATTTCTCGCTAGGCTCTCGTCCTTTTATCGTATCGGCTAAATTTTTAGCTAAGATCGGATACATTTTCCTAACGCTAGCCCCCGTTTTGCCGGCCGCAAATCCGCAAATATCGCCGATACCGAATATATTTTTAAATTTTGTACTTTGTAGGCTGTATTTATCGACGGCTAAAAAATTTAGCTTGTCGCCCTCTTTAGTTAGGCCGGCGCGAGCTAAAATTTCGCTTCCTTTTTGCTTAGGCGGCAAGTGAAGCCAGTCGTATTTTACGTCGATTAGCTCGGACGCGATTTTATCTTCGCCGTTTTGCCTGTATGCCGTCCAAAACTCGAAAGTAGCGGTATTTGAGCTTTTATCGACGGCTACGATTTGGTGGCGAAGATTAAATTTTATCTTTCTTTTTATCATTATTTGAGTCATCGCCGCGGCATAAGTCGGATCGCCGAAAAGCTTGCCACCGCCGACGTAAAGATTAATGCTGCCTTTATCGCGGTTGCCGGCCAACCTCAGCCTATCTTCGCTCATGCAAGTTACTTTTTTATTAGCGCCGCTGCATTTCATCGGGGTTTTTTGATCGCAAAATACCGCTGCGCCGCCGTTTTGAGAGAATTTTTTCATCAGCTCGTTGCTTTTTACGGCGCCTTGTAGAGTGTAAACGGAGGATATGTTGCCGCTCGTATCGTTAATATCCTCTAAGCTCAGCCCCTTAACGGCTTCAAAGTCGTATTCCACGCCGCTTGCTACGATTAGATAATCATACCCCAGCTCGCTCCCGTCGTCTAAGACGAGCAGATTGGCTTCGGGCTTTATCTCCGATACGTTTTTGCGTATCCACTCGGCTCCTTGCGGGATATAATCCGCTTTTTCGTAAACGACGTCACTAGCTTCGTAAATTCCGACGGCGATTAGCGTAAAGCCCGGCTGATAGTAAAATTTCTCGTCTTTATCCACGAGAATTACCTTGGCGTTAGGCATATCTCTTCTAAGTTTAGCCGCCAACGCGATACCGCTAAGTCCCGCGCCCATTATGACGATTTTAGAATTTATATCGTCGTTTTCGCTGCCTGTTACCGAGCAACCGCTCATACTCGCAGCTAGTCCCGCAGCCCCCATTAGCTTTAAAGCGTCTCTTCTTTGCAGTCCTTTCATAAATTCTCCTTTAAAACGAGTTTATGAAATGCTACCTAAAAAAGACCGCCCTCTCCGTAACAAAGTTACCTTAAAACGAGAATTTCAAGAAACTAGCCTTATTTCGCCGCGGCTTTGCGTTATTTGCCCGCTTCTCTCAAGCTCTTTAAGCACCCTAGATACCGCTTCTCTAGCGCTTCCTAGATGATTCGCCAGCTCTTCGTGAGTTATTTTTATAAAATTTTCGTTTAGATTTTCGATGCTTTGAGATAAAAAATTCATAATCCGCGCCGAAAGCGGCAAAAACAAAGCCTGCTCCATAACGTTTATCGTTCTGGCAAACCGATCGGCTACGATTTTTAGAGTAAAATTTAAAATACTCGGATATTTTTCTTTAAGAGGTTTGTAAATTCGCGCCGGAATAACGATGATCTCGCTATCTTGCTCGATTTCGACGCTTACCTTATTTTCTAGCGAATTTATAGAACACGTATCGCACAGCACGCAACTCTCGTCTTTAGTTAGCCTAAATATCGTTATTTCCTTTGCGTTAGACGATACGAACGCCCTTAAAACGCCTTTTAGTATAAGGATGAATCCGAAGCAATCGTTTCCGGAGTAAAATATATCGCCCTTTTTTACGGTTTTTAGATATGCGTTATCAAAGATCGCATTTAGATCCTCGCTTGCTAGATCGAAATTATTCGTAAATCTCTCGCGCAAAATTTCTTTTAACTCTTCGCTTAGCATTTTGCCCTTTCGTGACTTCGTTACAAAAATTTAACCTTATTATAGGTAATATTGCATAAAAATTTAATACGAAAAGAAAAACAATGCACGACGTTAAGAAAAACGACCCGCAAAGCAAAATAAAATCGCTTCCGATTATGCTTTTTGCCGGTACTATGGGGCTTGGAGGGCTTTGCGCGGCTTATAAGAAACTAAGCGAAATATTTGATTTACCGAGCGAGATATTCTCGGCGCTTAGAGCGCTAAACTGCACGGTATTTTGCCTGCTTTCGGCGTTTTACCTCTTTAAGCTTTTAAAATTTAAAGAAGAAGTAAAGGCCGAATTTTCGCACCCTATAAGGATAAATTTTTTCGGCGGGTTTATTATTTCGCTTTTTCTTTTAGCTCTAGCCTACAAAGACGCGCCGCGACTATACTACTCGCTTTTTTACGCGGCTTTAGGCTTACAAACGATTTTTACGCTTTACGTAATTTCTTTTTGGATCGACGAAAAATTCGATATCGCGACGCTAAATCCGGCATGGTTTATCCCCGTAGTGGGCAACTTGCTAATCCCGATCATAGCCGAAAAATCTCAAGCGATCTGGTATTATTTTAGTTTGGGGCTATTTTTCTGGATTATTTTATTCGCCGTTATATTTTATAGGTTAGTTTTTTGCGATAAGTTAGCCGATAAATTCGTCCCGACGCTAGTCATTACGCTAGCGCCGCCGGCTATGGCGTTTTTGGGATACGTAAAATTAACCGAGCAATTCGACGCTTTTGCGGCAATACTGCTTAATATAAACGTATTTTTCGCAACGCTTATACTTTTTTCGTATAAAAGATTTATTAAACTCAAATTCGCCCTATCATGGTGGGCTTTTACCTTCCCGACGGCCGCTAGCTCCATAGCATTTTTAAAAGCTTACGAAATTACGCAAAGCGATTTTTACTTAGTTTTAGGAGTCGGCGCTTTTGCAGCTCTAGTCGCTTCGATTTTGATAGTCGGATTTTTAACGGTTAAATCTATAATAAACGGCGAAATTTTTTCAGAAAAATAACCTTAGCTCAAAAATTTACTTTAGTAGTATTCGTAGCTGATATCTAGCTTTTTATATAGGCCTATTTCCGTTATGTCGCCGTTTTCGTAGTATTTGTCCGCGGGCTTAAATTTGACCGAGGTTTTATGCGTCAAATTTCCCTGCTCGTCCCTCGTTATGTCTTTAAACTGCAAGATTTGCCAGATTTTTGCCTCGGAGCCGAAATAATTTACCGACGTATACTCCATCTCGTCGCCGCTTGCGGCGTAGTAATAGACCCATTTTGAGTTTGGGGCTTGCGTGATTTTTTCGTATTCGCCGTTTGGCTTGCGTTCGAAGCTTATCTCTATGCCGTGGCGCAGCTCCATATTATTTTCTATCCGCGTTAAAACGCCCTTTTCGTCGTAGACGTAGCTATCGTCCGTCACTAGCGTCCCGCCCGAATACGCCGCCCGAGCGATTATTTTGCCGTCCTTGCCGTAGGTAATTTTCTCCGTGCGGGGATAAAATTTATCCTCCACGTGCTGTTCTTTGGCCGTCGCGACTAAATTTTCGCCGTCAAATTCGTATTCGTAGAGATAAACGGCGCTATCTTGATACTTTTTGCGCACTAGCCCGTCTTTGCCGTACTCAAACAAAACCGAGCCGTTCGGTACGCCGTTTATATGCTCGGTTTCTTGCACTATATAGCCGTTTTCGTTAAACTCCGTCCACTTTACGCGCGTATTTTCTAGCGTCCCGGAGCCGTCCATTGAGTATTCGTACTCCGTAGCCGTCATGCTTTTGACCTCGCCTTTTAGCTCTCTTTTTCTCCAGTCGTTTTGCGGTAAAACGGCCGAGTTTAGATAGCAAACCGCCGATACCGCGGCGAAAATAGCCTTTAAAATTTTCATTTTTGTCCTTTTTTAAATCACGCAAAGCCTAGATTAGTTTAGGCTAAAATTTCGCCTAATTTAGCCCCAAAAGCGACAATACCGGTAAAATCCTAGCTTTTACGAGTTTAAATCCGCGCTTGAAACCGACTTAAATTTCTAAGCAAGTCTGAGGCGAATTTTCATTTCGGCAGTTTATTAACTTAAGCTTCGTTTGCCTTTTTTAAAATTTCTCTCATCTCTTCTTCGCTAAGCGGCTCAACCAGTATATTTGCGGCGTCTATGAAGCGATATTTTTCTTTTGGTAAATTTGCCATAAAGGCATTGTATTCGCATTCGCCGAGCACGTGCGCGTCCCTATCGTCTACGCCCACAACTAGCGTAAGTATCCAGCGCGAGACCTTGCGCTCTCCTAGAACTTCTTGCGCCTGCCACGACGGAGAAGGGGCGTAAGGCAAGATAGTCGGTAAATTTTCGCTAAGCGTATATGCGCCAAAAATTTCGCTGCCGTCTTTATCTTCGTATAAATTCTCTCTTGCGCTATAAGCGTCAAGATACTGCACCCGCCTCATCATCTCATCAAATTTAGCCGCAGGGCTAGCGCTTGCAAAAATTTCATCTATCATAACCGCATCAAACGCCACGTCGCGCTCCAGGCCAGAGATATAAAGCATTTGATTTTTCTCTTTTGCCTCCTTTAGAGCTTCAAGTCCCCACATTATGTCGACTTCATAATCAAATTTTAAAATTTGCTCGCTATCGTAAATTTCCTCGTTGTCACACTCTATTTTCGAGCCGGTTTTGGCTGAAATTTTAGATAAAAGCAAAAGTGCCGTCTGCCAGTCGCCAACGCCGCTTGGAGTACAGACTCGGACGATATATTTGCCGTCTTCATAGTTTAGTTCAAACCCGCGAGCGCTCTTTTGCCGCACGCCTGCGATCATCACGTTTTCGTTTAGCGAAAGCTCGCTCGGCTCGTCGTTTTGGCTATTAAAAAAGCAAAATCCCTCTATAAACTCTGAAATTTCACACTCGCTTAACTCCTTTTCATATCCGCCAAAAAGCTTCTTTTTGTTTTTTACCTTAAATGTTACGCTCATAAATTCTCTTTCGCCTACTCTAAAACGTCATCGCTTGATCGCACTGCCTAACCCACTCGGACAAGATATCCATGCTGCCTTTCACCTCAGCCTCAAAATAAGGCTCTCCCGCATGCAAACCGCACCTCGTTTGGCAGCTACCGCAAACCTTTAACATAGCGCCGCTAGCGTATAGCTCTTTCAACATCGCTACTAGATCTACGTCATAGTTTTCCGGCTTTTTGGTGCTATTTCGCGCAAGATCGACCGCGTCGTTCATTAGAAAAATTCTAACCTCTTCGCCTTTTTCTTTTAGCGTTTTAGCTAGCCTTAATGCGTTGTAAGCATTGTCGGTACCGTTGTATGGTTGATTTGTAAGTATAAATAGAAATTTTTTCATATTTTTCTCCTTTTGCCAAAAATGTAGTGCAAACCGGGCAAATTTTAGCCAAGCTATATAAAAAGAGGCTAAATTTATCTAAAAAGTAAAAGTACGCCGATCGTACAAACGATAATGGCGGTGCAAATTTCAAGTAGCCTTAGGTGCGTTTGTAAAAATTTCTTTAGCATAGCTCCGCCAAGTGCGTAGATATTTAGCGAGCAAAACTCGATAAAAACGAGCGTTGCCGTGATCGTGCACATACGAGTTAGGCTAAAGGGATCGTCTTTGTCCAAAAATGTAGGTAGCAAAGCCGAGAAAAATATCCATGCCTTTGGATTTGTGACGCAAACGATGAGGCCATTTATAAACATCTGCTTTTTGCTTGGCAAATTTGAGACGTTTGTTACGCTAAGCTCGCCCTTACCAAAAAGAAGCATCGCGCCAAGATAGAGCATATAAAGCCCTGCGATGATGTTTAATGCCTTAAATGCGTACTCAAAATGATGAAGCATCACGCCCACGCCAAGCATACAGCAAAATGCCACGAAAGCAAGCGAAAGAAGCTGCCCGGTCATCATAATAAGCGAGTGCTTATAGCCAAAGCCCATACCGATACTCATCGCATAGGTCATGTTGATGCCTGGCATTAGCGAGATAGGAGCAAGCGTGGCGAAAAAGAGTAAGAAGTCCATAAAAAGCCTTGAAATTTAGCTAACAAATATAAAAATTTAAGCTATAGATCAGATCCAGCGATCAAATTTATAGCTTAAATTTAAAAGGCGGACTAAGCCGCCTCTTTTTTAGTGAGTTAAGAAATACTCTTGAATTTTGGCTTTGTCGCTTGTTTTTGTAAGTGCAAGCATCAAAAGCACTCTAGCTTTTTGCGCGTTTAGATTATCGCTTGTTAAAAAGCCGTATTTTGCGTCGTCTACTTCGCCGTTCATGGTCGTCTCGCCACTTCCTACACGTGAGTCGCGAACTACCACTACGCCAGCTTTTGAAGCCTCGCCAAGTGCGTCAAGTACGCTAAAGTAAGGGTTGCCGTTGCCAAGACCAGCGCTGATGATGCCTTTTGCGCCGTTTTTAACAGCTATTTTTACAAAGTCAGGATTGTCATTTGCGTGAGAGTAGATGATATCAACTCTAGGAAGTTCTTTTACGCCCTCTAGGTCAAATGCTGATTTTGCCGTGTGTTTTCTGATCGGATTCATATAGTATTTTACGTTGCCATAAAAGACTGTGCCGATTTTGCCGCTGTTTGGTGATTTAAATGTATCAACGCCTGTTGTGTTGGTTTTGGTTACCTCTCTAGCAGCGTGAATTTCGTCATTCATAGTAACCACAACGCCCTTGCCTACACTATCTTTGCTAATAGCTACATTTACAGCGTTAAATAAATTTAGTGGGCCATCTGCACTTAGTGAGCCACTATTTCTCATTGCACCTACAAGCACGACTGGCTTGTCGCTTTTAACGACTAAATTTAGAAAGTACGCCGTCTCTTCCATAGTATCTGTGCCGTGAGTAACGACGATACCATCAGCTTTGCCGCTATTTAGAAGCTCGTTGATTCTATTTGCAAGCTTTAGCCAAACTTCGTTGTTCATATCCTGTGAGCCGATATTTGAAATTTGCTCACCTTTTATGGTAGCGATCTTGTTGATATCTGGCACGGCTGCGATCAGTTTATCGACCGTAACAGTTCCAGAAGTATAGCTCGCATCAAGCGATCCTGATCCACTTCCCGCTATCGTTCCACCAGTAGCTAGTATGTAGATGGTTGGCTTTGCAACCGCTAAAGTAGCACCTAAAATCATGAGTAACACCGCCTTAAAGATTAAACGCATTTTAGCTCCTTTGCATTAAAATTTGCAAAGTCATTATAATGCCATTTATTTAAAAAAATTATTAACTTATAAATTTTATATTTATTTAAAAAATTCTTATCAAAAACATATAAATTCCGGTTGAAATAACTATACTAAGAAGGGCATTTTTAAACTTTAAATGTACTAAAACAGCCGTAAAAACCGCCACTATCTCGCTTAAGCCGTATGGAAACTCGCTAAATTTCGTATCTTTTAAGCCGTAGCAGACCAAAACGACCATTATCATCATACCCATATGCTTCTCGATGGCGTCTAAATAAGGGTTTGGCTTATAGTTTCTTAATGCATAAAACGGAGTCGCCCTCGTGATAAAAGTAGCTAGGGCGCTTAAAAGCACCGCCACAAAAAGCACCATCTCGCTTGAGCTTACACTTATCAAATTTTATCCTTAAACAAAAGTAAAAATATAAAACAAAGCGTCATCGAGCCAACAAGCACAAATTTAGCTGGAAATAGGCTCACTCCAAGAACGCCAAAAAAGACCGCCGCGAAGAGCACGCGATAGTTTTTATCATTTTTAAACATCTCTATCACAATAACAATAAAAAGCGAGGTCAAACTAAACTCAAGCCCCTTTGTATCGGCCTTTATAAGATCGCCAAGTATCGCTCCAAATAGCGTTCCAGCCGCCCAGTAAGACCATGCAAGTAAATTTAGCCAAGTAAAGACAAAACTTCGCTCACTTGCATCCTTTAGCCCTAAATTTTTAAATACAGCAAAGGTCTCATCTGTTAGCAACGAGATATTTAAAAGCCTAAATTTGATCCCACTATACTCTTTTAAAAGTGAAATTCCATAAAAAGTGTGGCGCGAATTTACAAGGTAGCTCACGATAAAGACCTCAATATAGCTCGTGCCAACGCTAAAGAGCGAAAGCATCATAAACTGCGCTGCTCCGCCGTATGCTAATGTACTAAGCGCCACAGCAATAAATGCGCTCACACCCATGCTCTTTGCCAGCACGCCAAAGGCGACACCGAGCGGGAAATAGCCCATAAAAAGAGGAATAGATAGTTTAGAAACGTAGCTAAATGTCAAATTTTTACCTTCATAAAAAGCCAAAATGTTAGCAAAAATTTAAAAATAAGAGTAAAAATAGAGTTAAATTTTATAAAATGATAGAAATTTTCGGAGTTAAGATATGAAAAAAATAATTCTAATTTTATTTTGTATTCTATTTTCTTGGGGTAAAATTTTAGATACCACCAAGCTTGAAAATGAATGCGCTTTAAACAACATAGAAAGCTGCACCGATCTTATATATATCTACCTTGACAAAAATGAGCGCGATAAAATGTCAGCTATAGCAAACAAGGCCTGTGAGCTAGGCAATCCACATAGCTGTCTATTTTTAGGAAATACATATCTACAAAAAGACACTCTAGCACAAGAGAAAGAAGAAGGGCTTAGGCTTTATAATAAGGCTTGCGAACTAAAAAATGCATTTGCTTGCTATACCATTGCACTCATCTATGAAACAGGAGATACTGGTATACTGCAAGATAAAAATAGAGCAAAAAACTACTACAAAAAAGCCTGCGAGCTTGATTTGGAAGAAGCATGCAGTACACTTAAAAATTTTTAATTAAGCAAAAGATGCTTTTATTCTTGCTCTTAAAAATAGAAATTTTAGATGAGATGTGCCAAATTTTAATTTCGCCCAAATTAATGCGTCTGTTTTATCGAGTCCTTGCCTTTTGGCGTTTTGTTTAAAAAGTAAAATACCTCAAGCGTAAAAGAAAGCAGTATAAGCCCAACGATAGCTAGAGTCGCGTTCATACTACCTACCTTTTAAGCCCATTTACTATTTCAAGCATCGAATCACTCGTAGTTATCGCCTTTGAGTTTGCCTCGTATGCGCGCTGACCAGTGATAAGATCGGTCATCTCTTCAACTAGCTGAACGTTACTCATCTCGACAAATCCTTGTCTGATCGTACCAAGTCCGTCAAGTCCTGCCACGCCTACCACAACATTACCGCTAGCGCTTGTTTCTAGGTAGTTGTTGTCGCCCATTGAGTGAAGGCCAGCCGGGTTTATGAAATTTGCTAGCTCGATCTGACCTATCTGAGCCATCTCTCTCTCACCTGCTTGAAGCACTGACACGGTGCCATCTGTGCCGATAGAAATTTGTGTTGCATTTGCAGGCACGGTGATCTGAGGGATAAGCTGATAGCCATCGCTATTTACAATAGTGCCGTTTGCATCAAGCTTAAATGCGCCATTTCTAGTATAGGCTGTCGTGCCATCAGGGAGTTGAATCTGAAAAAATCCATTGCCCGCTATTACCATATCTAGGTTGTTGCTGGTCTCTTTGAAATAGCCCTGAGAGAAAATTTTATTTATCGCCGTTGGGCGCACACCAAGACCCACTTCGATGCCTGTTGGGCTTGTGGTAGTCTGGCTTGTTGCCGTACCTGCATACTCCATGACTTGATACATAAGATCAGCAAATTCAGCCCTATTTTTCTTGTATCCATAAGTATTTACGTTTGCGATGTTGTGTGAGGTTACGTCTATCTGCGTCTGCTGAGCTATCATACCAGTGGCCGCAGTGTAAAGTGATCTCATCATAGTTTTATCCTTTTATTAAGCTTTTAGGGCTAGTTTTTGAACAGCATCTTGGTTAAGGTCGGTCATGTGGCTTGTCATAACCTTTTGATACATATCAACTAAGCGCTGGGTTTCTATTAGACCCACCATTTCTAAAACTGGATTTACGTTTGACATCTGAGCATATCCTTGCATCACGCTATCAGCCTCGTCAAGCTCTGTGATGTCGTCAAAATTTCTACTCTCAAAGAGATTATCTCCAACCTTTTTAAGATCTCTTATTTCCCTTGGTTGAGCAATAAAAAATTTAGAAAATTGATTATTATTTGAGTATAAATTTCCATTTTTATCGGCAGTTAGCACCTCGCCTTGTGGCACTTGGATACCTCTTTGGCCAGGATTTTGTGCCTCGTAGCCACTTGGTAAAACCTTATAGCCCTCTTTTGTGACGATATAACCATCACCATCAAGGCTAAAAGAGCCATTTTTGCTAAGTTTTACGCCATTTGGGGTATCGACTAAGAAAAATGCGTCATCTCTTTTTATCGCAAAGTCAAGCGTGTTTGAGCTGTATTTAAAGCCACCAGCACTAAAGTCAGTATACTCTTCGCTAACTTGTGGCACGCGGTTAAGAGTTCTATTTAAAAATTTAGCTCCATCTTTTGTGTGATTTTTAAGCGGAAGCTCATCTTGTGTCTCTTTAAAAATTCTCGCAAAATCTCCGATAACTACGTCATTTCTCTTATAGCCAATCGTATTTACATTTGCAAGATTATTTGAGATAACGTTTAATCTATTAAACTGCGTTACCATGCCAGCAGTGGCTTGATAATAACCATTTTGCATGCAATTTCCTAGTCAAAATTTGATTTTTATAGCTACTAAGCAATCATCGTTCCAACTTTGTTTTTATACACATTTACAAAATTTGGGTATAATCCACTTTCTTTTAAACAACACTTAAATCACAATTAGACGATTCGAAAGGAAATTTATGAGCGCCGCAAAAGACTCTTTTTCTCAGATAGAAGAGCTTTTCGCTGAAAATGCAAAAGGCTTTTTGACATACGAAAAATTAGTAAAATTATTAGACAAAGCTCCGACTGCTACGATAGTAAAAAAGATAGAACAACTAGCAAAAACAAATAAAGTCCAGCTCATCACATCTGCTGAGGCTGCAAAGCTTAGAAATTTAGCCGATGCTAAAAAGCGCCAAGAAAACGCTCAAAAAAGTGATCAAGATATCGACGAAGATCTCGATCTTTCAGGCGAAAGTGACCTTTTAGAGTGGTCAAGATCTGATAGTCCTGTAAGGATGTATCTAAGAGAGATGGGGCAGATCGCGCTTCTTACAAAAGATGAAGAGGTAGAGATCAGCAAAAGAATCGAGCTTGGCGAAGATATCATTATCGATGCATTTTGTTCTGTGCCATTTTTGATCGATTTCATACTTGACTATAAAGAGCCACTTATCAACAGAGAACGCCGTGTAAAAGAGCTTTTTAAGAGCTTTGAGGACGAGAGTGAAAACGAAGAAAATGAAGATAGCGAAGACGATATAGACGAGGAAGATGAAGAAAACGAAGAGAACGAAACTCCTAAAAAATCAGCCAAAAACGATAAACGCGCTGAAAAAGTTATAGAGAGTTTCAAGGCCCTCGAAAAGGCAAAAAAAGAGTGGCTAAAGACTGCAAACAAACAAGATAAAGTTGAGAGCGATGACACAGCTTCAAAGATGACTCTTGCATTTAAAAAGAAAATTTTAAAAGAGAAGCTAATGGATCTTGGCCCAACAAGCAAGTTAATTAGCGAGATCGTAAAATCAATGGAGACAGCGCTAAAAAGTGATGACGAATTTGACAGAGAGCTAAAACGCTTGGAGTATCGCTTACCGATGTTTAGCGACGAGCTTAAGAAAAATCACAAAAGCATACTAAAAGATATTATCAAGCTTAGTAAAGAAGAGATCGCAGCTCGTGTGCCAGAAGCTACAATGGTCTCAACTTATGTCGAGATCAAAAAGCTATTTACGACAAAAGAGGCAAGCAAGCAAGGCTTTGATCTTGAACCAACAAGGCTAAAAGAAATTTTAGAGCAGATCAAACGCGGAAAGAAAATTTCTGACGAGGCAAAAGCTAGAATGGCTAAGTCAAACCTCCGTCTAGTTGTAAGTATCGCTAAACGCTATACAAACAGGGGCTTGCCATTTTTAGATCTCATCCAAGAGGGCAACATCGGCCTTATGAAAGCGGTTGATAAATTTGAATACAGAAAAGGTTATAAATTTTCAACCTACGCCACATGGTGGATCCGCCAGGCTATCTCGCGTGCGATCGCCGATCAGGCAAGGACGATTAGGATACCTATCCACATGATAGAGACGATAAATCGTATCAACAAAATAAACCGCAAATACCTCCAAGAAGAAGGTAAAGAGCCTGATGTAAGCGTTATCGCAAAAGAGGTTGGGCTAAGTGTTGATAAGGTAAAGCAAGTCATCAAAATAACAAAAGAGCCTATCAGTCTTGAAGCTCCGATCGCAAACGAAGAGGACGGAAAATTTGGAGATTTTGTCGAGGATAAAAGCTCACTTTCTCCAATTGAGCAAATTTTAAAAAGTGACCTCAGAGAGCAGATAGATGATGTGCTTTCACAGCTAAATGAGCGTGAAAAAGCGGTTATTTCGATGAGATTTGGCTTGCTTGAAGATGAGAGCGACCGCACACTTGAAGAGATCGGTAAGGCACTAAACGTCACTCGTGAGCGTGTCCGCCAGATAGAAAGCTCAGCTATCAAAAAACTAAAACACCCAAAAGTTGGTAGAAAACTTAAAAACTACATTGAGGGCTAAAAGCCCTTTTCTTTTGGATATTTTCCTTAAGACTTTCTCTTTAGCTTTATAAAATTTAAAATTTTTTTTTAGCAACAAATTTCACTAACAATCTACATTGATTTTATTATTGAAAGGCTGGATTCAGCCCTCATTTAGCCATTAGATCGGCACAAAATAAAAATACAAAAAACTTAATATTTTTTAAAGAATAAAGTTAGATAAAAAGAATTTACCGGCGCAAGACCGGTAAAAATTTATTCAGCTAGAAGTTTATCTAGTTTTGCGGCCAAACTCGTAGTGTCATGGGCTTTAGCTAAGCTCGCAGCATGAAGTTTTAAATTTGCTTGTAAATTTTCTTCCAAGCTCTTTGCGATGTCGCTACTATCAAGATTTTCTACGCTATTAGCATTTGCCACACTTCTTGCGGCTAGAGCATTTATGCCTCTAAATACAGCATTTTGTGTTGATCCGATCTCTGAACGAAGTGAATTTATATTTTTTAAAATTTCACCTGTATTTGAGCCGTCATCTTTTACATTTAAAAGAGCATTTGTGCCCAAATTTATATTTTTTGTGCTCTCACCTGTAAAAAATCCAAGCTCAGCATCAAATACGTTTTTGCCGTTAAATTTAGCCTCTTTTACGCTATCATTCATAGCATTTCTTAGTGCGTTGATTTCGCCCTTTATGCCTTTTTGTTCATTTGCTGAGAGAGTAGGATTTGTAAGCTTACTTGAAAGCTCGCCTATTCTATCCGTACTTTTACTTAAATTTAAAAGCGTTGAATCAGCGATTTGAAGCATACCGATCATATCGTTTGCATTTGCCAAACCTTCGTTCAAGACATTTGTTTGTGAAAGCAAACTCTCTGCGATTTGTAAATTTGCACCTGAAGCTTTGATCTCGCTGTTTGCAGAGATAGCATTTAGCGCTTTCTTTTCGCTATTTTTTGCTTGATCTAAATAATAGTTTCCTGAAGCCTGGTTTGCAGTATAAGTTCCTAACTTCATAACAACTCCTTTTTAATAATTCGCTATGGATTCTACTATAAATTCTATAAAAAGTTGCAAAATCTTTATAAAATCTATTTTTCTTTACTCTTCTAGCCTCACTGCGACTGATTTTTTATGAGCAGTTAGTCCTTCAGCTTCAGCTAGCTGCATACATGATTTGCCAAGATGCATGATACCTTTTCTACTCACCGAAATGATTGAACTTCGCTTCATAAAATTTTCAACTCCAAGTGGTGAGTAAAATCTCGCACTTCCGCCAGTTGGCAATGTGTGATTTGGTCCAGCGATGTAATCTCCCATTGCTTCAGGTGTAAAGTGTCCAAAAAATATAGCGCCCGCATGAGTCACATCATCAATATAACTTAAAGCATCATTTGTAGCGATCTCTAGGTGCTCAACAGCAAGCTCATTCATGAGAGCAAAACACTCTTTTATATCTTTTGCCACTATTATTGCAGCTTTATTTCTTATGCTTGCACTTGCGATTGGCTCACGTTTTAGTGTCTTTAGCTCATCTTCGATGTGTCTTTGTACTGCCCTTGCGAAAGCTTCTACTGGCGTTATCAAAAAGGCACTTGCGATCTCGTCATGCTCAGCTTGAGAGAGCATATCAATAGCTATGTGGCGAGGATCGGCACTATCATCAGCGATGACGCCTATCTCGCTTGGGCCAGCGATCATATCGATATTTACATCACCATAAACTAGCTTTTTAGCAGTCGCTACGTAGATATTGCCAGGTCCTGTGATGACATCAACTTTTGGCACCGTTTCGGTTCCATATGCCATCGCTGCGATCGCACTTGCGCCGCCTACTTTAAAGGCTGTCTTTATGCCACAAAGGTGCATTGCCGCAAGAAGTAAGGTATTTACCTTGCCATTTGGCGCTGGAGTGCACACTACGATCTCTTTTACTCCAGCTACGATCGCTGGGATCGCATTCATAAGAAGCGAGCTAGGATAAGCCGCTTTGCCACCTGGGATATAAAGGCCTGCACGGTCAACCGCTGTGTATTTTGCACCTAGTAAGATGTCGTGTTCATCTTTATATGTCCAGTCACTTGGCCTTGTACGCTCATGATAGCTTTTTATCCTATCGTGAGCTAAATTTAAAGCTACTCTTAAAGCATTATCTAGCGAATTATAGGCAGCCTCCATCTCTTTAACGTCGATTATTATGTCGTTTTTACTTGTAACGCTAAATTTATCAAATTTAGCTATCTGCGCAAAAAGTGCACTATCGCCATCTTTTCTTATCTCATCTATTATGCCCGCAACCACTGGCATTACAGCGCTCATATCATTATCACTTCGTTTAACAAGCTGTAAAAATTTACTCTCAAAATCAGTATCGCTGCTGTGTAAAAACTTCATCTATTATCCTTTATTTTTAGCTTTCTCTCATATCTTTGCTTTTGTGTAATGTTACCTAAAATTCCGCCCTGATGGATATATAAAATTTCACTCCCAAGCCTATCTAAATTTGCAAAAAGCGTGATAAAGCCAACAGGGTCGTATACTAGGTCAAATTCCACGCCACTTTTGCAAACCTCTAGCCAAATTTCATAAAGCTCTGGGTATAAATTTCCAAAATGATACTTCTTTGGGGGATTTAAAATTTGCACCTTGCTATTTTTGTCTAGCTCATAAATTTGCTTTTTTAGATAGTCACTATCCCCTACACAAGGAGAAGTATAAACGCTAAGATCAGTGTACTTTGCCAGGTAGCAAGCACTAGTACCTGTACCAGAAGGCAAAAATATATCAGGCTTTATACCACTTTTTTTGCTCCACTCATTTATCTCATTTGCCTGCGTGATAAAGCCAAGCTCAGCCTCACTCTGCGCCACGCCCTCGTTTATAAAAAGTGCATTTTTGCTCTTTGCTAGCTCTTTAGCAAATTTCTCACGCTCATCTTTTATAAAAATTTCCATGCCATTTTCAAGTGCAAATTTGAAATTTCCAACTGGATCTTGCTCTAAATTTGAGCTTAGATGAGAGACGACGTAGTAAAATTTAAGCCCCTTTAGCTTAGCAAAAAGACTTAGGCTATACATCGCATTTGACTGGCTTGAACCGTGAGATACGATGGCCTGAGTGCCACCAAGATTAGCCTTTAGAAAATACTCTAGTTTTCTTGCTTTGTTGCCGTTAAACTCGCCTAGCAGATCATCTCTTAAAAGCCAAAATTCTCGCCCTCTTAAGCGAATTTTATCAATCACCCTTAAACTCCAAAAATTTCTCTATCTCATTGATAGCCTCTTTGTTTGAGAGTGAAAATTTGATCTCGATGCGCCTTGAAGCGTCCTTATCTTCGGCTCCATCTTTAAAAACTAACTCGTTGTAGCTTCGTCCACTTGCCACGAGCAGCTTTCTAAGGCGCACATCGTCACTAAATGAATTTATAAACTCCATAACCGCGTATGCTCTTTTTTGTGAAAGCTCCAAGTTATAAATATAGCTTCCGTCGCTATCTGTAAAGCCCTCAATTATAATTTGATCAATATTTGATGCGATATCTTTATCATTTAAAAGCACGTCGAAATATTTACTAAGAGTGGCCTTTAACTCCTCTTTGACCTCTTCTTTTAAGACCGCACTGCCCTTATCAAAAAGTACTGAGGAGCTAAGCTTTAGCGCGCCTGAGTTTGGATCGATCTCGATGCTCGATCCTAGCCTATCTTTTAGAGCTGAGATCACTTTTACCCTTATGCCAGTTAGGTTTTTGACCCTGTCACGAGTGACGTTTAAGTCCCTTAAAAGCTCATCATATCTAGCCTCTCTTTGGCTCACTTGCTCTAGCAAAAATGCGATCTTGGCTAAATTTTTCTCGCTACTTGCATTTGCATCGGTAAGCGCTCTATCTTTTGATGAAATTTCATCATTTAGCACGATCATCTTTTGATTTAGATCAAAAATACTAGCATTTAGTTCTTTTATGCTCGCATTTGCGTCCTTGTTTGCATTTATTAGCTGAGCTAGCTTTTCTTTTAGAGCGTCTATTTGGATGACAAAAATTTCATTTGATTTTTTTAAATTTATATTTTCGTCGCTTATCTTTGAAAGCTCGCTTTTTAGGGCTTCATTTAGCTCTTCAAGGGTAAAATTTTTACCCTGAGCATCTTTTAAATTTGCTAAAGCTGCGATGATGGCTTGCTCTTTATTTTCAAGGGTGTTTTGAGTTAGAACGTATTTTACGACGACAGCGCCGATTAGTAGCATAAAAACAAAGAGCAGACCCGCCATCAAGTCTGCGTACGAAACCCAAAAGCTTGATTGATCTTCGTTATTTTTGTTTATTTTCATTGCACTAGATTTTCGATCTTTTCTATTACAGAATTTGCTTCTTTATCGATCTCGTCTATGTTCTTTTTAAGCTCAGCAATGAGGCTCTCGCGCTCTTTTTCACGCTCCAAGCTCCTGCCCTCCTGCTCGTAAGCTGCCTTAAATATCGTCGCACTCTCAACAAGCGAGGTTCTAAATGCCTTTAATGCCTCGTTTTGCTCTTTCATCAAAGATAGAGAAAATTCTTTTAAAATGGCATCAAAGCTCTTTATAGTCTGCTCAAATTTTAGCTGGCTCTCTTTTGTAGCGTTTAAATTTCTACTAAAAATTTCGCCAAGTTTTGCATGCTCGGTTAAAATTTTAACCTCCATATCTTTAAAGGCATTAGAAAACGCGCCAACTGCCTTTAATATATCGGAGTGGATTTTTACAAATTCATCTTGTTTTAGGCTAGCTTCATTTAGCATTTTTAAACTTGCGCTGAGCTCTGCCTTGCTTTGATTGATGATATTTTTCTCAACCTCACAAAGCTCTTTTAGACTGTTAAATTTCTCATTTGTCTGCTCGCTTAGCTCTTTTACAAATTTATCATCAAGCACCATTTTAAAGGTATCGTGACTATCTTTAAAGTAGCCAACAGAGGCTTTCATGAAATTTGCATTTAGCTCATTTTCCTGCCAGAAAAACTCACGGCTTAACTCTTTTTGCTCGCTGTAAAATCTCTCAAATTTACTAATGCCGATCTTTTCAAAAAACATCCACCAAAGCGCTAAAAATATGCCATATATCGATACATAAAACGCTGTGGCCACGCCGTTTAGCAGTATGGCGATCTCTTTTTCAAGTCCGTTTGCGGTGCTTGAGCTAAAGCTTGGCATGGAGATAGCGATACTAATAAATGTGCCTAAAATTCCAAGCATAGGAAAGACTGCTTGGCCGATATTTGCTAGGTTGTCATTTCTAAAATTTCTTGTGTAGCTCTCGAAAAAATCTTCAAATTTAGCGTTTGCCTTTTTGACGCTTGAAATTTCAAAGAGGTGAGCAATGATAAATTCTTTTAGCCTTATTTTGTACTCTTTAGCATTTGCTAAGAAATTTGAGTAAGCGACTAAAGCGCTGTGACGTGAAAAGATAAAAGCGACAAAGAGTATAACGCCCATCATCACGATGGTGTGAAGCTTCATCTGAAAATTTATAACGCCAAGATACGCTAGTATCGCCAAGATGTAGATAGCTAAAGGGATAAAGATAACTTTAAAAAAAACAAAGAAAGAGTGAGCTTGGCGCTCTTTTGGTACGCTTAGCTCACTAAAATCATTTTGATTTTGCATAGGATTAGTTCCTATTTAGGCAGTTTAAGTCGCTAAAAGCAGTCTGAAGGCGCTTAACCATGCTCTCCTCGCCACTTCTTAGCCATTTCCTTGGATCGTAGTATTTTTTATTTGGTTTATCGTCGCCTTCTGGGTTGCCGATCTGACCTTGCAAGTATGCTCTATTTTTAGCCTCATACTCGCGTACGCCGTCCCAGAAAGCCCACTGAGTATCAGTATCAATGTTCATCTTGATAACACCGTAGCTCACAGCATTTTTGATATCTTTTAGCTCACTGCCACTACCGCCATGAAATACAAAATTTACTGGCTTGTCGCTTTTTGTATTAAATTTCTTAGCGACATAGGCTTGTGAGTTTTTAAGAATTTCTGGTCTTAGCACGACATTGCCCGGTTTATAAACGCCGTGAACGTTGCCAAAACTAGCTGCGATGCTAAATTTATCGCTTATCTTACTTAGTCTTTCATAAGCAAGCGCGACATCTTCTGGCTGAGTGTAAAGAAGTGCGTTATCAACACTTGTGTTATCTACGCCATCTTCTTCGCCTCCAGTGACGCCAAGCTCGATCTCTAAGCTGATGCCAAGCTCGCTAAGCTCTTTTAGATACTTCTCGCACGTGCTTAAATTTTCATTGATATTCTCTTCGCTAAGATCAAGCATGTGAGAGCTAAAAAGTGGCACGCCGTGAGTTTTTTTATACTCATGACTTGCTTTTACTAGCTCATCTATCCAAGGTAAAAGCTTTCTAGCAGCATGGTCTGTATGTAAAATGACTGGCACGCCATAAGCTTTGGCTAGCAAATGAACATGCTTTGCTCCAGCGATCGCACCAAGAACGGCTGCGTTTTCGCAGGCTTTACCAGCGTAAAAACCTGCACCGCCATTACTAAACTGAACGATAACAGGCGAGTTAGCAACCTTTGCCGCTTCTAAAACAGCATTTACTGAGTCGCTGCCTACGACATTTACAGCAGGTATTGCAAAACCTTGCTCTTTGGCATAAGCATAAAGTTTTGTTACATCATCTCCGCTTAAAACACCAGGTTTTACGATATCTAAAACGCCCATTTTATCCTCCAAATTTTATTTGTATTCTATCTTTGCTTTTTGGCGTAGAGCTTCACTTTTTTGTCTAACAGCAGCTTGAAATTTCTCCATTTTAACAGCTTGCTCGATCTCTGCTTTTGCTTGCTCAAAGCTTACAGTGCCAGCAGCTTTGCCATCTTCTTTTAAGATAACATGGTAGCCAAACTGAGTTTTAACTGGTTTAGTTGAAACTGTGCCATTAGCCATTGAAAATGCTGCGTCTGCAAAAGGTTTTACCATTTGGCTTTGACCAAACCAGCCAAGTGCGCCACCATGTGCTGCTGAGCCTTTGTCGATTGATTTTTGGCTTGCAAGCTCTGCGAATTTCTTTGTTAGCGCCTCACCTTTTAAATTTTTAAGTTGAGCGATGATGTCGTTTGCTGTTTTTTCATCTTCAACTAGGATATGCCTTGCTTTTGCTTGAGCTGGCTCGTTCATACTTGCTTTGTTTTTATTGTAAAAATCTTTTAGTTCGTTATCACTTACTTTTATGCCGTCAAAAAGCTTTCTCATATAAAGCTCAACTGCGATGCCTTCTTGCGCTGCTTTTACAGCTTTGATGTACTCTACATCTTTTTCGATACCGCTTGACTTAGCATCTTTTAAAAGAAGTTTTCTATTTATTAGATCGTCGATTATACGTTTTTTTTCATTTGGTTGAAGCTTGCTAGCGTCAAAACCTGGCATAGCTGCTGATAAAAGGCTTGAAATATCGCTATCGCTTATAGCATCACCATCAACTGTTGCAACTACTGCTGCATTTAGAGTAACAGCTGCTGCTAAACTTAAAACTGCTGGAAACAAAAATTTTTTCATATAAATCCTTTAAAAAATTGATTTTATGGGCAAGATTATATCAAATAATGCGATAACTTTTCATTTAACTTAAGAAAATAAGGTAAAATACGAAAATGAGAACAAAAAAAGATATTTTAGAGATAAAAACAAGACTTCTAGAAGAGTTTAAAGACGCCAAAAGCGAGCTTAAATTTAGAAATTTATATGAGCTACTTGTCTGTGTCATGCTCTCAGCCCAGTGCACCGATAAGAGAGTAAATTTAATAACTCCAGCTTTATTTGAAGCATATAAAGATGTCTATGAGCTAGCAAGTGCGAATTTAGCAAGCCTAAAACTAATGATAAACTCATGCAGCTTTTTTAATAACAAAGCGGTGAATTTAATCAAAATGGCAAACAGCGTGGTTGAGCTTTATAATGGAGAAATTCCGCTTGATGAAGAGAAACTAAAAGCCCTTGCTGGAGTTGGACAAAAGACCGCCCATGTCGTGCTTTTAGAAGCTACAAATGCAAATGTTATGGCTGTTGATACGCACGTTTTTAGAGTGGCGCACAGACTTGATCTTAGTCATGCAAAGACGCCAGAAGCCACTGAAGCTGATCTTAGCCATGCCTTTAAAACAGATCTTGGTAAGCTTCATCAAGCCATGGTACTCTTTGGACGTTACACCTGTAAAGCCAAAAAACCACTTTGCTATGAGTGTATCTTAAATGATCTTTGTAACAGCAAGGACAAGGTTATTTAATTTTCTCAAGCTTTGCTAGAAAATTTTTAGCATCTATAAAGCCGATAGTTCTAAGAAATTTTAGCTCATCGCCACCATTAAATAGCAAGAGTGCAGGCGGATCAATAAGCCCAAAATTTCTTAGCATCTCATCATTTTGTGATCCACCATTTGTTACATCGATACGAATAAGTGCAAAATTTGCCAAAGCATCCATAACATCACTATCTTTAAAAGTGATCTTTTCTATCTCTTTGCAGCTTACACACCAATCAGCATAAAAATCTACTAGAACGGGCTTTTTTGAGTTTTTTATTATCTCATTTAGTTCATCTAAATTTTTAACGGAATTAAATTTTAACGCACTATCACTTTTTGCCAAATTTAGTCCAGAAAGCGGAGAAAAAGCCTCCTTTGAGCCCAAAAATGAACCAACTATTAGCATAACTGAATATATAAAAACTAGGATAAAAAACGCTTTTTTGAACTTAGCCCAGCTTTGCTCTGCTACTTCAAATGCGCCAAAATAAACTGCCATAAAGACGCCTATAATGCCATATCCTAATAGCTCAAAAAATTCTCCAAGCACACGCGCAAGGATCCAAATCGCCATGATGAGCATCAAAAAACCAAAGAATTTTTTCACTTCATCCATCCAGCTACCAGGTTTTGGCAAGAGTTTTCCAGAGCTTAGCCCGATAATAAGTAGTGGCACGCCCATGCCAAGCCCCATGACAAAAAGCATAATGCCACCATAAAAGACATTTCCACTTTGAGCGATATAAAGAAGCGCGCCCGCTAGTGGTGCTGCTACGCAAGGTGATACGATGAGAGCTGAGGCAAAACCCATAATAAAAATTCCAACATAGCCTGAACTATTTTGAGATTTTTTACTTATTAAATTTTCAAATTTTGCTGGCAATTTTATATCATAAAATCCAAACATACTAAAGCTTAAAATGACAAAAATGGCCGCAAAAGTGCCAAGTACATAGATATTTTGCAAAGCTCCTGCGATACCAAAGCCAAGTAGGCTAGCTGCCACTCCAGCTAGTGCGTAAGCTAGGCTCATCGCGACAACATAAACAAATGATAATAAAAAGCCTTTTTTTGCATTTAAATTAGCACCTTTTGAGACGATTATGCTTGAAAGTATCGGTATCATCGGGAAGACGCAAGGTGTTAGTGAAAGCAAGAGACCATAACCAAAAAAAGTAAGAAGTGAAATAAAGAAATTTTTATCTCCAAGCCCATTTGCGATATCTTGCTCGCTAGAAAATTCTTCAGCAAAGCTGTCGGTATCGTTTTTTTGCTCTTTTTTAAAAGTGGCGATGCTAAATTTTCCAGCTTGGTCAGTTATCTCATAAATTTTACTTTGCGGACGGTAGCAAATGCCGTTTTTAGCACAGCCTTGATAGTTAATGTCAAGTATTGCTTTGCCATTTGAAAGATTTTCTTTTACCAAATTTAATGGGATAAAAATCGAAAAATCTTTTGGATAAATTTCATATTCTCCCGTATTTTCACTACTTGGTAAATTTAATAGCTCATTTATCTTTTTGCCAGCTAGTTTAATCTCAAAACTCTCTTTATAAAGATAGATATTTTCACCAAAGTTAAACTTCACTTCAACATTTTGACTATCAATGCTTGGAGTTAAGACAAAGGCTTTGCTAACATCTAAAACCTCAGCAAAAAGCGAGCTTGCAAATAAAATAAGCGAAAAAAGAAATTTTAAAAACATACTAATCCTTGTTAAATTAAAAAAGATGATTTTAGTCTAAATTCCTAAATTTATTCTATTTTATTGTAAAATTGTGAAAATATGTGAAATTTTAAAGGAGCAAAGATGTCAAAAGACAAAAAACACCAAAAAAGTGAGAAACTTGGCTACGAGGAAGAGCTTAGACTACTTCAAATTGAACTTTTAAAATTTCAAAATTACGTAAAAGAAAAAGGTCTTAGAGTGCTCATGCTAATGGAAGGGCGCGACGCAGCCGGCAAAGGAGGAACTATAAAACGCCTAACTGAGCATCTAAATCCAAGGGGTTGCCGTATAGTAGCGCTTGCTAAGCCAAGTGATGTCGAAAAAACACAGTGGTACTTTCAAAGATATGTGACTCATCTGCCAAGTGCTGGAGAGATCGTGATCTTTGATAGAAGCTGGTACAATAGAGCTGGCGTTGAGCCAGTGATGGGCTTTTGCACACAAGAAGAGCATAAGGAATTTTTACGTGAAGTGCCAAAATTTGAAGAGATGATCATAAACTCCGGCATAATTTTCTTTAAAATTTATCTTTCAATCACAAAAGATGAGCAGAAAAAACGCTTCAAAGAGAGACAAAATGATCCGTTAAAGCAGTTTAAAATTTCACCCGTTGATCAAAAAGCACAAGAACTTTGGGATCAATACTCTATCGCTAAATATTCTATGCTTCTTGCCTCTCACAATAGCATTTCACCATGGGTCATCGTCTCAAGCGATAATAAAAAAGAAGCTAGGCTAAATGTCTTTAAATTTATCCTAAGTCACGTTGAATATCCAAAAAAGATAAATGACTACTTAGAATTTGACAAAAACGTCGTGAGAGATGGAAGTGAAGAGATAAAACGCATAGAAGAAGGGCTAAATAAAGACAAGTTAAAGAGTATTGATTAAAGAATTTTTAACTTCTAGCTGGCGATTTACTTAGATTTGCTAGCTAAATTTTTAAGCCCACCACATTACTTTTGCTAAAATGACCATTATCAGGCAAAGCACTAGAGCTATTAAATGTGAAAATTTACCAAATGGATCAGGCTTTTTTAAAATAACGACATTAAAAACAGAGATAAAAGTTACAAGGCACATTATGAGTAAAACAAAAATTTTTACAAGCAGTAGCTTTTGAAAGTTGCTTTGCCACCAGCCAAGCTCACCTCCAAAATAGTCTTTTGCCATATAAGCGCCACTTATTAAAAGCAATAAAAATGCTGTGCCAAAAACCTTTGCGCTGCCTTTTGTGTAGGCCTTTTTAACTATTTCAAGGGTTTTAGCATCAACCGTTTTTTTAGCAAACGGATATATGCAAACATCGAAAAAAACGTATCCTATAAATACAATGGCACAAATTAAATGAGTAATCAAAAAAAATAAATACATTTTTTGCCTTTTTTTGTTTGGCATTATATAAATTTTAACTATTTAAAATACTTATTTTGAATCAATCTTAAGGATTTATGAAGATAATTTTATAAAAGAGCAAGGCAAGCGCCCTGCTCTAGGAGTTTTACTCGACTTCAGCGTCTATAACGTCGTCGTCTTTTTTATTATTTCCGCCGTTTGCTCCAGCGTTTTCATCTTTTTTATACATAGCTTCTGCTAGTTTGTGGCTGGCCTTGCTTAGAGCTTCTACTTTTGCATCGATTTGCTCTTTTGAAGAATTTTCATCTTTTAGAACCTCTTTTAAATCGTTTAGCGCAGCTTCGATGTTACTTCTATCCTCAGCTGGAACTTTCTCGCCAAGCTCGCTCATGCTCTTTTCGGTTTGATGAACTAGTGCATCTGCTTGGTTTCTAGCTTCAACTGCGTCTTTGCGCTTTTTGTCCTCTTCTTTATGAAGCTCAGCATCTTTTACCATGTTGTTTATCTCTTCTTCGCTTAAGCCGCTTGATCCAGAGATAGTGATGTTTTGGGCTTTGCCAGTCGCTTTATCTTTTGCTGAAACGGTTAAAATTCCGTTTGCGTCGATGTCAAATTCAACTTCGATTTGAGGTACACCTCTTGGAGCTGCTGGGATGCCTTCAAGGTTGAAATTTCCAAGTGATTTATTATCTCTTGCAAACTCACGCTCTCCTTGTAGAACCATGATGGTAACGGCACTTTGATTATCTTCAGCAGTTGAGAAGACTTGACTTTTCTTAGTTGGTATAGTTGTGCCTTTTTCGATGATCTTTGTCATTACGCCGCCAAGTGTCTCGATACCAAGACTAAGTGGAGTTACGTCAAGAAGTAGCACATCTTTTACATCGCCTTTTATGACCGCACCTTGGATAGCAGCACCGATAGCTACGACCTCATCTGGATTAACGCTCTTATTTAGCTCTTTACCAAATGCTTTTTTAACCTCTTCTTGAACAAGTGGCACACGAGTTGAACCACCGACCATTACGACCTCTTTGATGTCGCTTTTATTTAAACCAGCGTCTTTTGTTACCTCGTTTATCTTAGTGATAGTCTCACCCACAAGTGAGTCGATCATGCCCTCAAATTTAGCACGAGTTAGCTTTTTGACAAGGTGTTTTGGACCAGTCGCATCAGCTGTGATAAATGGTAAATTTATCTCGGTCTCTTGAGCTGAGCTTAGCTCTTTTTTGGCATTTTCAGCAGCTTCTTTTAAGCGTTGAAGTGCCATGATATCGCCTTTTAGATCGATGCCATTTTCGTTTTTAAACTCGCTTACTAGCCAGTCAATGATCTTGTTATCAAAGTCATCGCCACCTAAGAATGCGTTACCGCCAGTTGCCAAAACTTCAACGATATTATCACCAGTTTCAAGTACTGTAACGTCAAATGTACCACCACCTAGGTCGTAAACTAAAATTTTCTCAGCCTCTTTTTTATCAAGACCATAAGCAAGTGCTGCAGCTGTTGGCTCGTTGATGATACGAAGTACGTTTAGCCCTGCGATCGTTCCAGCCTCTTTTGTAGCTTTTCTTTGGCTATCATTAAAGTAAGCTGGCACAGTAATAACCGCATCTGTTACCTTTTCACCAAGGTATGCTTCAGCGTCTTCTTTTAGTTTGATAAGAATTTTTGCTGAAATTTCTTGTGGAGTATAAACCTTACCAGCGATCTCAACTGCGCAAGCGCCGTTTCTATCTACAACGTGATATGGCAAGCGGCTTTTTGCCTCTTCAGCATTTTTTTCATTGCTCATCAAACCCATGATACGTTTGATAGAATATATCGTTTTTTCAGGGTTTGTAACTGCTTGACGTTTTGCAACGTCACCTACTAGAATTTCACCTTTGTCTGTAAAAGCAACAACTGATGGAGTTGTATTTTTACCCTCTTTGTTTGGGATAACCTTGCTCTCTCCGCGCTCAAAAACGCTCACACAAGAGTTTGTTGTACCTAAGTCTATACCTATAACTTTTGACATATTTTTCCTTTTTATTAGATTTTATTTTTATAAATTTAGTTTGCTACACTGACCATGGCTGGGCGTAAAACCCTACCATTTATCATATAGCCTTTTTGCAAAGCTTGTACGATTTGACCACTCTGCTTCTCTTCGCTATCGACCCTTAAAACGGCATTATGCACGCTTGGATCAAACTCAGTATCAGTTGGTATCTCGCTTACGCCATGCTTTTCAAAGCATTTTTTAAACTGATTTATAGTTATCAAAATGCCCTCTTTGATCTTTTTAGCAAATTCATCATCCTCTGGATCAAAATTTGCAGCGATCTCAAGAGCATCGATGACTGGTAGCAAGTCCCTAGCAAATTTCTCATTTGCATAGTTTGCAACGTCCGTTTTCTCTTTTTCATAACGCTTTTTGATATTTTCAAACTCAGCATTTGCTCTATAATATTTATCAGTTATCTCCCCGAGCTCTTTTTCAAGTTTTTCAACCTTTGAAATATCACCAAGTGCGTCCAAATTTACGCTATCATTAGCTAGTTCTTGCACAGGCTCAACCTCAGGTAGATTTTGCTCTTTTACCTCTTCGCTCACGCAGCCTCCTTTATTAGATTTATAAATTTCACATAGTCAGTATAAATACTGCCAGCACAGATCATCTGTGCTTCGTTGCCAAGATAGTTTGCACTAAATTTGAGCCCCATAAAATTTTCATCAAACATAGGAGAAAATGTAAGTTTTTCATCCATTTGTAAGCTAAAACTTGGGTCAAAAACCATCTTAAAACGTCTATCCTTAAACATATCAAAGGCTAAAATTTCATTTTCTTGGAAGTAAATTTTAGTCCTTTTAAGCTCTCTTATTTTGCTTTTTAGTTCGCTTAAGCCAACTTGAGAGCAGATAAGCTCAAGCTTGTTTAAACTAACTCCAGAAAGATTACTTAAAAATTTATACATCCTAGCATCAAATTTAATAACGATCTCATCTTCACCAAAATTTAAGATCATATATCTATCATTTAAGTTTAAAATTTCTAGCAATTCATTATCGATTGTGCCAAAAATCATGCAATAAAGCTCAAATTCATCACATAACTTTTTCAATCCTTCGGCATCATTTATCTCTAAATTTATATCACTTATAGCAAAAATTTCACTCCAATATCTTCTCATCGCTGCAATTGTTGGGATCCGACCGCCACTAATGTGAAGCTTTGTGATCTCGCCCTCATCTGAAAGCTTTTTGAAATAAACGCGTATCGTAGAAGCCGGAATAGCCGCGCTCATACGAGAGCCGAGCTCATTTGAACCAATAGGCGCATTGTCCTGCAAATAGGCTTCAATGATAGAATTGAGTATCAAATCGCGTTTATTTGTTTTACTCACTTTTAGCACTCTTTCTTTTTAATTGCTAAACGGATTATACAACTTTAGTTTATCAATGTCAAGTATTTAAGTTAAAATAATTTATTTATGTATCTTTAGTCTATATAACTAAGCTTCTTTAATATTAATTGTATAAATATTTCCGAAAACAAAATTACAAAAAATAATTAAACAAACTTAAAAGTCTTTTATATTACCTCTACGTTCTAATATTTTTATACGTTTTTACGTATTAATATAATTTTTTAT